>DATHNE010000190.1:0-76532 GCA_035486355.1 Acetobacteraceae bacterium | reverse complement strand
GGCCGGGTTCCACAGCCTGAACCTGTCGATGTTCAACCTGGCGCGTGGCTACAAGGACCGTGGCATGGAGGCGTATTCGGAACTGCAGCAGGCTGAACTCGCCGCCGAGGCCGAGGGCTACACCGCCACGCGCCACCAGCGTGAGGTCGGCGTGGGTTATTTCGATGCCGTGGCGATGGCGATCTCCGGCGGCCGCAGCTCCACCACGGCGCTGGCCACCAGCACCGAGGCCGCGCAGTTCCACGAGGAGGAAGCCCCGACGGCACACGCCCACGGCGACGAAGAGGGCCTGGTCCACGCCCATGATTGGGTCGTCAGCGCGAAATAGGGCGCAGATGACTGGTGCGAGCCGCAGTTATTTGCGGCTTGCACCAGCGTCACCCACATGGATGTGAAGCACGGGTCATTCACCTGACCCAACCCATGCCATCCACCCTTTTCGACCCCGGTGCCCGCAAGCGGACCGTCAGCCTGACGGTCAACGGCGACCTTTACGCCAAGGCGAAAGCTGCCGGCATCAACGCATCACGCGTCGCCGAGGCGGCCCTGAACGAGGCACTGCGGGAAGCGCAGCGCGCGGTGCTGCGCCGCGAGATACAACAGGATCGCGACGCGCTGGCGCGCTACGTGGCCGAACATGGCGATCCGGCGGCTGAGCTGAGGGAGATGTTCACGCCGCCCGATGCCGCATGATGTGTTCGCCAACCGGGCACCCAGGACACGTCGGGCGTTTCCATTTCTGGCGGTCTTGCAGGCGGACCTGGCAGGCGAGGGCAGGGGGGCGGATCGTCGCACCCCTGGTGCCGCGCACGTCGATGCAAGGCGCGGCAGGCCGCTTGTTTCCTATCGTGCGGCACGACAACGGCGAGTTCCGGCTGGTGTTGGAGCTGATGACATCCGTTCCGCACAAGGAATTGCGGCACAGGCTGGGAGCGATCGCCGCGTACCGGGACGACATTACGTGCGCGTTGGACTGGCTGTTCACGGGCGTCTGAGGTGGGCGCGGAGAGTGTCAGGTCCTTTGTGTAAGTAGGTTTCCGTGGCTTCCTTAACCCGAGGGAGACCCACGATGAGAGAGATACGACCTGAGTTGCTGGACGAGTTGCTGTCCGGCTACGAGAAGCCCTCCGACCTGCTTGGCGAGGACGGCATTTTCCGGGCGCTGAAGAAGCGCCTTCTGGAACGGGCCTTGAATGCCGAGCTCTCTGAACATCTCGGCTATGAGAAGGGTGACCGATCCGGGCGTCGCGGCGCCAACAACCGCAACGGGCATACCGCGAAGACGGTGCTGACGGACGAAGGTGCGGTGAGCTTGGCAGTGCCGCGCGACCGCGAGGGGACGTTCGAACCGGCGATCGTGCCGAAAGGCGTCACCCGCCTGGCCGGTTTCGACGGCCAGATCATCAGCCTGTATGCGCGTGGGCTGTCGGTGCGGGACGTACAGGCGCACCTGCGCCAGATGTATCAGGTGGAGGTCTCGCCCGACCTGATCAGCCGAGTGACGGATGCGGTGCACGAGGATGTGCTGGCGTGGCGGAACCGCCCGTTGGAGCCGGTCTATCCGGTGGTGTTCCTGGACGCCTTGCGGGTGAAGATCCGCCACGAAGGTGTTGTGCGGAACAAGGCGGTGTATGTTGCCCTGGCGCTGAGCCTGTCGGGTGAGAAGGAGGTTCTGGGGCTGTGGGTCGAGCAGACCGAGGGTGCGCGGTTCTGGCTGGGCGTTCTGAACGAGTTGAAGAGCCGCGGCGTAGAGGACATCCTGATCGCGGTGGTGGATGGGCTGAAAGGGTTCCCCGAGGCGATCGAGGCGGTGTTCCCGCGCACGACGACGCAGACCTGCATCGTGCATCTGATCCGCAACGCGCTGGAGAGCGTGAGCTGGAAGGACCGCAAGGCGCTGATGCCGTCGCTGAAGGCGATCTACCAGGCGCCGACGGCCGAGGCGGCCGAGGCGGCGCTGGATGCGTTCGAGGCCGGTCCCTGGGCCAAGCGTTACCCGATGATCGCGCCCATGTGGCGCCGGGCCTGGGCGTATGTCGTGCCGTTCTTCGCCTTCCCGCCGGCGATCCGCAAGATGATCTACACGACCAACGCGGTGGAGAGCCTGAACCGGAACTTGCGCAAGGTGATCAAGACACGCGGCAGCTTCCCCTCTGATGAGGCGGTGCTGAAGTTGCTATACATGGCCATCCAACACGCTGGGCTACGCTGGAAGCCCGCAGTCGCCTGGCCGGAGGCAAAGCGGCAGTTTATGATCATGTTCGGAGATCGTATCGTTCGGTCAGCTAGCTGACCGAACGATACGATCCAGGGCCATGGAGCCACTTACACAGAAGATCGGACACTCCTTGGGCGCGCCGCGCTCAATCGGCCGCGGATTGCTCTAGAACTCCTTCAATGTCTCCCGCAGCGTCGACTTCGTGTACTCCTTGCGTACCACCCCCCGCCACTGTAACGCCGGCACCAGCCCCTCCGTCACCTCGATCACCTGTCGCCGGTTCACCCGCATATACGGCGTGCTGATCAGGAACCCATCGCCGCCGACCTCCTGCATCGCCTCTTCCATCCGCGCCGCCACCCGATCCGGCGTGCCAATCAACCGCAGCCCCCCACCATCATACTTCTCCACCGCCAACTGCCGCAGCGTCTTCCCGCTGCCATGCTGCGCGAACTCATCCAGCGCTCCTTGCGACGCCGTGCTCTCCAGCTTCGGAATCGGCTTATCCAGATTGAACTGGGCGAAATCGATATCCGCATTGATCGACGCATTCGCCAACGCGCGCTCCACGAACGCCGGCGTCGAGACCATCCGCGCGTGCTTGTCGAACGCCTCTTCATCCGTCTCCGCAATGACCGGATAGACCAGGAACAGCACCTTCACATCGTCCGGATTGCGCCCCCAGGCCACCGCGTGCTGCCGCACGTCATCGCGATACGCCTTCATGCCGTCAATGCCCGGCGCCGTCGCGATCACCGAGTCCGCCCACCGCGCCGCGAACGACCGCCCACGCGACGACCCACCCGCCTGCACGAAGGCCGGCCGCTTCTGCGGCGACGGCACCGTGTTCAGTGGTCCGCGGCATTTGAAATACTTGCCCTCGTGATGCACCGGCCGGACCTTGGAGAAATCCGCATACACGCCGGCCTCGCGGTCCACCTTCACCGCGTCGTCGTCCCACGAATCCCACAGCTTGCACGCCAGCTCCACATACTCGTCGGCAATCTCGTACCGCAGCTCGCGCGGCGGCGGCCCGTCCAGCCCGAAATTCTGCGCCGCCGTCAGCTCCCCGGTGGTGACGATGTTCCACCCGAACCGCCCGCCCGCGATGTGATCAAGCGTCGAGCACAAACGCGCCAGCATGAACGGCGGATAGGCCATCGTGGACAGCGTCGCCACCACGCCCAGCCTCGACGTATTCGCCCCGATCAGCGTCGCCAGCGGCGCCGGATCATGCTTCGGCGCCAGCAGCGCGTGCTTCAAAGTGACCTCGGCGCTGCCGCCATAGGCTTCCGACACCATCAGCGTGTCTTCCAGCATGATGTAGTCGAAGCAGGCGCGCTCCATCGCTTGCGCGATCTCGACATGGAACTTGCCGTCCCATGGCGGCCAGCCGGCTGCGAACGGTGCGTTCCATTCGCCCGGCATGAAGTTACAGAACCAGCCCAGGTGCATCATCTTGTTGGCCATCGCGTTCTGCCCCATCGCGTTGCCATCTGCTCGGGGCCGAGCAATTTTCGGGCCGTCGGGTGTGGTGGGCGCCCGCCTCTCGACCTCTTCCACCGATGCGCTAGAACGCCGGCATGGACACCATCCGCATCACCGCCGGTCCTTACAGGTTCGTCGCCCGCTTCGAGGATGCTGACGCGCCCAAGACCTGCGCCAAATTCCGCACCCTGCTGCCCTACCATCAGCGCATCATCCACGTGCGCTGGAGCGGCGAAGCCTGTTGGATTCCGCTCGGCGACTTCGACCTCGGCCTGGCTCCAGAGAACCACACCTCCTACCCAGCGCCCGGCCAGATCCTGCTCTACCCCGGCGGCCTCAGCGAAACCGAGATCCTGCTCGGCTATGGCGCTGTCCGCTTCGCCAGCAAGGTCGGCCAGCTCGCCGGCAACCACTTCCTGACCATCATCGAGGGCAACGAGAACCTCACCCCGCTCGGCAAGAAAGTGCTGTGGGAAGGCGCCCAGGACATCGTCTTCGGCGCCCCGTGATCACGCTTCCCGCTTCGCCAGCGACCAGGTCGTGGTCGCTTGTGCCACCATCGCGCCGGCCCCGTCCGCCTCGCTGATCCGCACCTCAGCGGTGAACAGCCGCCGCCCGCCCCGCAGCGGCACTGCTTCGGCCAGCAGCGGCAACACCCGCGCCGCGCGCAGGAAGTTGATCGTCAGGTCTACCGTCACCGCATCCGGATCGTGCCGCGCCGCCAGGATCAGCGCATAGGTCACCACGTCGGCCAGGGCGAACAGCACCGGCCCGGCCACGCTGCCGCCCGGTCGCGTGACGTGCGCGCCCTCGTTCAACCGCAGCCGCGCCCGCGCCGGGGTCGCCTCGACCACCGCCATATTGAACAGTTGCGCCAGCGGCAGCCCCGCCGCGATGTGCTGCTGAATGTGCGCCAGGGTCCAGCCGGTCGTGCCGCTCATGCCCCCGGCTGTGCCTCTATGATCGTGGCGGCCGTCCATGCGACATTCTCCGCCATGCGGTCGGCGATCAGCCGCATCAACCCGCAGGCCAACGCCGGATCGCGGTGGAATGCCAGTACCAGCGCGTGATGGCCGATACGACACAGCCGCGTCGGCGCCACGCACACCGCCGCCGTCCGCAGGCGTGCCGATGAAAACGCCCCGACCTCCCCGAAGAACTCGCCCGCCTGCCGGCGAACTCCCAGCTCCGGAATTTCAACCGTGCCACTGACGATGTCATAGGCGCTATCGCCCGGATCCCCGCGCTGGAGCAGCACCGTGCCAACCGCGCGGTCCTCGTATGCCAGATGCGGCAGCCGCTTGTGCACATCCAGATCCTGCGACCGCGCCTGCTCCAGATGCGCCAGCACGCGCCGTAACTGGATGAGGCGCAGCCCATTCAGCGGCAGCAGCGGCACGTGCAAAATGGCGATCGGCCACAAATGCAGGGGAATGGCGTAAATCAGGAATACCACATTGCGGCGGATGGCCATCTGGCGGAGCGGCTGCATGGTTCGCATGTAGAACGTCACGAACACCAGGGCCCGGCGACATACCCGGCCCATTGCAAGCCCTGCCAAACCATGCTCGGTCTTGCCTCCCAACGGCGTGCGCGATTCGTTATATCCAGGCCTTTACAAGCGCGCCACCGTGCCAAGGTAGCGTCCAATCCGCCCTCAAGCGCCAGAAGATCGTCATGCCCTTCAAGGTTCAGGTCGGCCCGCCCCAGATTGCCATCCACCAGGGGCAGGTCATTCTCATCACCGAGCCGGACGGCCAGATCGCCTGGCCCTCCGACAAGGGTCTGTATTTTTTTGATACGCGCCTGCTCAGCGCCTGGTTCGTCCACATCGATGGTGAGCCGTGGGACCTGCTGAACGGCGGCTCGGTCACCTACGACACCGCGCGGCTGTTCCTGACCAACCGCAGTGTGTTGACCGATGACGGCGAAATCCCGCCGCGCACGCTGGGTTTCATGCTCAGCCGCCGGCTCGACGGCGGCATGCACGAGGATCTCGACATCACCAACCACGGGCCGAAGCCCGTGCGATTTAATCTGGAAATTGTCATCCGGTGCGACTTCGCCGACCTGTTCGAGGTCAAGAAGGAAACGATCATTCGTCGCGGGCACATCGTCACCGAGTGGTCGGATATGACGCAGTGTCTCACCACCACCTATCGCAACGACGATTTCGTGCGCGCCCTCAGTGTGCGTCCCGGCGAGACGTCGTCGAACGCCGTCTATGCCAACGGCCGCCTGAGCTTTGAAATTCGTCTCGATCCCGGTGCGTCCTGGCATTGCTGCCTGCTGTACGACTTCACCGGTGGCGAACACCGCTTTGTCGCACCGTTGGACTGCGCCGATCACAACGTCCAGTCCACCCACGCCAGCTCTGGTGAACTCTGGCGCAAAGGCGCGCTGCGCATCCGCACCTCGAACGAGGAATTCTATCGCTTCTACGTCCAGGCGCTGGACGACATGACGGCGCTGCGGCTGGAGATGCCGGGCACCGGTGGGACGGTGATGTTTCCCGCCGCCGGTCTGCCCTGGTTCGTTGCGCCCTTCGGCCGCGACAGCCTGATTGCGTCGTTACAGACCATTCTGGTCGATCCCTCCTTTGCCCGCGGCGCGCTGGAGGTACTGGCCCAGCTCCAGGCCAAGGAGCTGGATGAATGGCGCGACGCCGAGCCGGGCAAGATCCCGCACGAGATGCGCTATGGCGAGCTGGCGCATTTTAAGCTGATCCCGCACACGCCGTATTACGGTACCGCCGACGCCACACCGCTGTACGTTATCGTGTTGCATGCCGCATGGCGTGCCACCGGCGATCGCACACTGCTCGAACACCACCTGGGGACCGCGGAAGCCTGCCTGCGCTGGATCGACGAATCAGGCGACCGTGATGGCGACGGGTTCCAGGAATTCCAGACCCGCTCGTCGGCCGGCTACGAGAACATGGCCTGGAAGGATTCCGGCGAATCCTCCGTCAACCTTAACGGGTCCCTGGTCAAGGGACCGAAGGCGATGGTGGAGCTGCAAGGCTATGTCTACGACGCCTGGCAGCGTATGGCGGAAATCTATGATGCGCTGGACCGACCGGACGATGCGCGCACGTTGCGCGGCAAGGCCGCCGAACTGTTCCGGAAATTCAATGAGGTGTTCTGGGATGAAGCGGGCGGCTTCTACGCCTTCATGCTGGACGGCGAGAAGAAGCCGGTGTTCTCCGTCGCCTCCAACCCCGGCCACTGCCTCTATTCCGGGATCATCCCGAAAGAACGCGCCGGCCGCGTCGTCGCCCGGCTGATGGCACCCGACATGAGCTCCGGTTGGGGCATCCGCACCCTGTCGTCGCAGCACGTCTCCTACAACCCGTATACCTATCAGCTCGGCTCCGTCTGGCCGCACGACAACGCGATCATCGCCGCTGGCTGCAAGCGCTACGGATTCCACGCCGAGGCGGCGCATATCGCGCGCGATATCTCCGGCGCGGCCAGCCACTTCCTGCTGAACCAGGTGCCGGAGCTGTACGCAGGTATTCCGCGCGACGGCACCGCCTTCCCGGTGCAGTACCGCGGCGCCAACGTGCCGCAGGCCTGGGCGGCCGGTTCCGCCTTCATGCTGCTGCAAACGCTGCTTGGCATCGAACCCGATGCGCCGGGTGGTGTGCTGCATGTCGACCCGATGCTACCCGAGTGGTTGCCGGACGTGACGCTGTACGGCCTCCGCCTGGGCCAGCAGGAGTTCGATATCGGCTTCTGGCGCGAGGGTAGCGAAACGCAATTCAAAGTGCTGCGCGGCGATGCGCAGGCGGTTCGCCGCCGATAGAACCGTTTGCCCGGTGTGATCGTGGCCTTCGCACTGTCACGACCACCGTTGCGACGATTTAGCCGGACACAGCCGCCGCGACAGCGCCACGGGCCGCGCCGTCCACCATCTGCACGTCAAACCCCACCAGCAGCATGCGATATCCGGCGGCGCGCTTCGCCTGCGCGGCCTCCGGCGACAGTGCCACGCCGGCCAGCGGAATCCCCGACCGCAGCACCTTCGCCTCCGCCTCGCGCACCAATGCCGTCAGTGCCGGATGCTCGAGCTGCCCGGGCACCCCCAGGCTCATCGACAGGTCGAATGACGCAATCGCCACCACATCGATCCCTGGCACCGCCAGGATCTCATCCAGATTTCGAACCGCCTCCGGATCTTCAATGGTGATCACATTGACCATCTCGCGGTTGGCCTGCCGCAGGTACTCCGGCATCGGCAGCCCCCACCGCACCGGCGCATAGGACGGCGCGACACCCCGCACGCCCTCGGGCGGATACCGCACCGCCGCCGCGCTCGCCCGCGCCAGCGCCGCGGTGGAAATCATCGGGAAGTTGATCCCCATCGCCCCCGTGTCCAGCACCGGCTTTACCAGCCACGGCTCGGTCCACGGCACGCGTACGATCGGCGTCGCCCCAGACCCCCGCGTCGCCGCCACCATCGCATGCAGCGTCGCGAGATCGATCGGCCCATGCTCCATATCGAGGATCAGGCAATCGACGCCACTGCCCGCTAGCACCTGCGCCATTGCCACGCTGGGCATCGTCACCATGAATGCCGTCACGGTCTCACCCGCCGCCAGCCGCGCCTTCATCCGGTTGATCCCGCCCACGTCCGACATGCATCCCCCTGCGTCCACACCACCACCAGCGGCATGAGCACCGTATGTACCATTGCCGCCGCAGACTTTCGCCATGCCGCAGCATCCCGTTGCCATCAACGGTCTGCACCCGGCCCGCCCCCGCATCGCCAGGCACCTGGCTGACCTGCATCGCCTGCATATCGCCCTGGTCGACGACGCGCATCATGCAAGGCTTCGCTTTCGACCGCCACGCCCGCGCCGAAATCGGGCGCGCCAGCGACCTGCTGGAACCATACCTCGCGGCCTCGAGCGCCTTCCTGGAAAACAGGCACGCCGCGTCGCAGCCCGCATGCCGCAGCTATGCCGCGCCCGTCGCCGCTGGCAACGCCGAGGACACCGTCGGCCACGTCGAATTCCGGCGCGCCTGCTCCTCCCGCCTGTCCGCCCTCCTGTGCCGCGTCGGCCGCGGCGCCGCGGGCTTGGACGGGTGCACGCGCCTGGTGTTGCGGCAGGGGTCGTGCATCGCGACGTCGCAGTCCAGGTTGTCCCGGGCGAGAGCAGTGCTTGCTTCCTTACGGTCAACTCGGTCGATTCTGCCCGGCCATCCGACCGTCGCGCGCATGCACGAGGTTCATAGCGTTCTGTCGGAATGCAATTTCCGGTTGGAACCCCCCCACCGCATGTAGGCCGCGAGCGACAGTGTGCGGAGGGTTAACGTGCGAACTCGAGTTGTTGTTTTCGGCCTCTGCATCGTCGTCGGCATTGGCGGCGTCGCCGTGTGGCATACGCAGCACGCCGATGCCACCGCGGCCGTCACGGCCGCAGCAACGCCTGCGCCGGTGCCGGTGGTGGCAGAGAAGGTGCGTGTCTCCGACATGCCAACCGTGCTGACCGGCATTGGCACGGTGGTGGCCTACAATGTGGTGGACATCCACGCGCAGGTGACCGGCACGATCGATAAGATCGGTTTCACCGAGGGACAGGCCGTACATCCCGGCAGCCTGATCGCGCAGCTCGATCCACGGCCGTTCCAGGCGGCGTTGCAGCAGGCCGAGGCGGCACTGGCACGCGATACCGCCAACCTGGCGGCCGCACAATTGGATCTCGGCCGCTATTCAACGCTGCTGAAGCAGGGCTACGCGACGGCGCAGCAGACATCCGACCAAGTCGCGACGGTCGATGCGCTGCAGGCCTCCATCGCCGGCGACAAGGCTGCGATCTTCAACGCGCAAACCCAGCTCAGCTACACCACGATCACCGCGCCGATCGACGGCGTGACTGGCATCCAGGATGTCGACATCGGCAATATCGTGCAGCCGTCCTCGACCACGCCGATCGTCACCGTCACCCAGATCCAGCCGATCTCCGTCATCTTCACGCTGCCGCAGGACGACGTGCCCAAGGTGCAGCTCGCCATGGCCAAGGGCAAGCTGCACGCGATCGCCTACGACCAGACCGGCCGCACGAAGCTCGACGAAGGCACGCTGCTGTTGGTGAACAACACGATCAGCCAAAGCTCCGGCGCCGTCCAGCTCAAGGCCACCTTCCCCAATGCTGCGCGCACCTTGTGGCCCGGCGAGTTCGTCAACGTGCGGTTGATCCTCGACCAACAGCACAATGCGATCACGGTGCCGTTGAATGCATTGCAGCAGGGCCAAAGCGGCGCGCTGGTCTATGTCGTCACCGCGAACGGCACGGTGCAGCAGCGTGCGGTGACGATCGGCGAAACACTCGACGGACGCGCGCTCATCGACACCGGGCTGCGGCCTGGCGACACCGTGGTGACGCAAGGCCAGTACCGCCTGAGCAACGGCGTCAAGGTGGCCCAGGTGCAAGCCAACGATCCCAGGGTACAGAACAGCTCTGAGGCCAGCGCGGGGATGCTGGGATGAACATCTCATCGGCTTTCATTCGCCGGCCGGTTGCCACCGCGCTGCTGATGGTGGCCATCGTATTGCTCGGCGCCACGGCCTACACGCTGCTGCCGGTCGCGGCGCTGCCGAATGTTGCGTTCCCAACCATCTCGGTCACCGCGCAATTGCCCGGAGCCGACCCGCAGACCATGGCGTCCTCGGTTGCGACCCCGCTGGAAAAGCAATTCGGCGAAATCCCGTATCTCACGCAGATGACCTCGACGAGTTCGCTCGGTTACACGCAGATCACGCTGCAGTTCACTCTGAACGATGACATCAATGCGGCGGCCCAGCTCGTGCAGACCGCGATCAACGCCGCCGCCGGGCAACTGCCGAAGGACATGCCGTCGCCGCCGACCTACCATGAAACCAATCCGGCCGATGCGCCGGTGCTGGTGCTCGGCCTGACTTCCAACACGCTCCCCATCACCACGGTGGACGACTACGCCGAAAGCATCATCGCGCAGAAGATCTCCCAGGTTTCCGGTGTCGGCCTGGTAAGCATCGGTGGCGAGCAGCATCCCGCCATCCGCATCCAGTTCGATCCCGCCAAGCTCGCCGAGAATGGGCTGGACCTGGAGGACGTGCGCAACGCGCTCACCAATGTCAGCGTCGATCAGCCGAAGGGCAGCCTGTATGGCAACCAACGCGCCTACACGCTGCAAACCGACGACCAGATCCTGAAAGCCCAGGACTGGAACAACCAGATCATCGCCTATCGCAACGGTGGGCCGATCCGGGTGTCCGATGTCGGCAACGCGATCGTCGGCCCGCAGGATGAGACGCTGCGCGGCTGGGTCAACCAGCAACGCGGCATCGTTCTGGCCATTCAACGACTGCCGGGCGCCAACGTCATCAGCACGGTGGATGCGATCCAGGCCGCGCTGCCGCAGATCGAGACAGCGATCCCGCCCGCCATCAAGGTCGCGGTGATCTCCGACCGCACCACCACCATCCGCGCCTCGGTCGCGGATGTGCAGCGCACGCTGATCATCACCATCGGCCTGGTGGTCGGGGTGATCTTCCTGTTCCTGCGCAGCGTCAACGCGACGCTGATTCCGGCCGTTGCGGTCCCGGTCTCGATCGTCGGCACGTTCGGGGTCATGTACTTGTTCGGCTACAGCCTGGACAACCTGTCATTGATGGGGCTGTCGATCGCCGTCGGCTTCGTGGTCGACGACGCGATCGTGATGGTCGAAAATATCGCGCGGCATATCGAGATGGGCAAGACGCCGATGCGGGCCGCGCTCGACGGCGCGGGCGAGATCGGCTTCACCATCCTGTCGATTTCGATATCCCTGGTCGCCGTCTTCATCCCCCTGCTGTTGATGAGCGGCATGGTCGGCCGGATGTTCCAGGAATTCGCCGTCACCGTCACCGTCTCGATTGCCGTGTCGGTGGTTGTCTCGCTGACCCTGACACCGATGATGGGCGCGCGCCTGCTGCGCGAAGAGCATCCGGAGAAAGCCGGCAGGCTGTCACGCGCGCTCGAATACGGCTTCGATGCCATGCTCGCTGGGTACGACCGGATGCTGACGGTGGCGTTACGCTATCGCTTTATCACCCTGATGGTGATGCTTGGCACCATCGCGGTCACTGCCTGGCTGTTCATCGTCATCCCGAAGGGCTTCTTTCCCGAGCAGGATACCGGGCTGATCCTCGGTGTGACGGAGGCGGCGGAAGATGTGTCTCCCAATGGGATGGCGGCGCTGCAGCAGCGCATGATCGCGGTGGTCGAGCGGGATCCAGCCGTTGCCTCAGTGGGCGCCTATATCGGTGCCGGCGGCGCCACGTCGACCGAGAATCAGGGCCGCATTTTCATCGCCCTGAAGCCGCAGAGCCAGCGGGCGCCGATCAGCCAGGTCATGACGCGCATCGATCAGGCAGCGAGAGGCGTGCCCGGGATGCGGCTCTTCATGCAGCCGGTGCAGGACGTCAACATCGGTGGTCGCCTGACTGCCACCCAGTACCAGTACACGCTAAGCGACGTCGACCTGAGCGAACTGAACAAGTGGGGGCCGATCATCGAGGCGGCGTTGGCGAAACTGCCGCAGCTCGCCGACGTGACCAGCGACCAGCAGTCCGCCGCGCCGCAGCTCACCCTGTCGATCAATCGGGATACGGCGTCGCGGTTGGGCATCACGGCGGAGCAGATCGATTCCGTGCTGTACGACGCCTTCGGTCAACGCCCGATCGCGCAGCTTTACACCAGCCTGAACCAGTACTACGTCATCATGGAAACGAATCCGGCGTACCAGCTCGGTCCGAATGCATTGCAACGGATCTACGTCCGCTCGCAGACATCCGGGATGGTGCCATTGAGCGAGCTGGTCACGCAGCACACGACGGTGTCACCGTTGTCGGTGAACCATCAGGGCCAGTTCCCCTCGGTGACGATCAGCTTCAACTTGAAGGGCAACGCACCGCTGGGACCAGCGGTGTCGGCGATCCAGCGGGAGATGGCGACGCTGCATGTGCCGCCGACGATCAGCGCGAGCTTCCAGGGCAACGCGCAGGCGTTCCAGAGTTCGCTGAGCAGCACACCGGTCCTGATCCTGGCCGCCCTGCTGGCGGTCTACATCATCCTGGGCATGTTGTATGAGAACACGATCCATCCGTTGACCATCATCTCCACACTGCCGGCGGCGGGCGCAGGGGCGCTGGCGATACTGCTGGTCTGTGGCTTCGGGCTGGATGTCATGGGCATCATTGGCATCATCCTGCTGATCGGCATCGTGAAGAAGAACGGCATCATGCTGGTCGACTTCGCGCTGGAGGCGGAACGGACGCGCGGCCTCACCGCGGAGGACTCTATCCATGAGGCGTGCCGGCTGCGCTTCCGCCCGATCCTGATGACCACGATGTGCGCCCTGCTCGGCAGCCTGCCGCTGATGCTGGGCAGCGGGACCGGATCCGAGCTGCGCCAGCCTCTCGGCTACGCCATGGCAGGTGGCCTGGTTGTGTCGCAGGTGCTGACGTTGTTCACCACGCCGGTGGTCTACATCTATATGGATAAGCTGGCGCACCTGCATTTGTGGGGACGCCGGGGCGGGGTCCAACATCCCGTCGCCGCTGAATGAGCGGTGTTCGTCATCGGGTGAACACCGCCTGACAGACCTGTCATTCCGAGCTACGGTGGCCGCCGCGGAGCGTGGCGGTCCCCATGACGAACTGGAATACGTTCGACTTGAACCTGATGATCGTCTTTGACACGGTGATGCAGGAAAAAAACCTGACGCGCACCGGACAGCGGCTTGGACTGTCTCAGTCCGCGGTCAGCCATGCGCTCGCGCGCCTGCGTCATATGCTGAAGGACGATCTCTTCGTTCGCACACCTGAGGGCATGCTGCCGACCCCCCGGGCCGAGCGGATGTTCGGGCCGATTCATCAGGCACTGCAGGAAATGCGAGTCACGCTCGAGGCGGACGAGTTCGAACCCTCTCAGGCGTCACGGACCTTTACGATCGCTGCCAACAACTACGCGGCGCGTGCGATCATCCCGGCCTTCGTGCGCTACGTCGCCACGCTGGCGCCATCGGTCGTGGTTGAGGTCCGGCCGATCGGCATGTTGCACACGTTCGACCAGTTGGATTCCGGCGCGGTGGAACTGACGCTGGACACGCTGACCGAGGGGGGCGAGCGGTTCAAGTGCGTTGGTCTCCTGGAAGACGATTATGTGGCGATCCTGTCGGGTGATCATCCGATTGCCAATGAACCGATGCTGTCGATTGAGCATATCGCGAACCTGCCCCATATCACGATAACGTCGGCCCGTGACGATACGCAGTTCGTTGATGATGCACTCGCCGAGCACGGCTCGGTGCGCCAGGTCTGGACAAGGGTCCCGCTGCATTCCGTGTTGTCAGTGCTTGTTGGGTCCAAGGCGCTGGCAGTCGTGCCACGGCGTGTTGCGGCATCCTTCATCACCGCCAGTCCGCTGATCATCCGGCCACTGCCGTTCGTCTCACCACGTGTGTCACTGTCGATGATCTGGCATCGCCGGCTCGACCACCATCCGGCCCATCGTTGGCTGCGCGCGACGCTGCGTGCGTCTGTCAAGGACGCCTAGGCGAGAATTTGGATGATCGAAGCGCAATCCGGCGTAGCTCAGGATATGCACGACGTGCATTAAGTGATGCACGCCTGCGCTGATGCATTTCCGCGGAAATGCACCACTTGCGCTGAAGCCGATCGGCGACTGACAGCACGATAGGGGGCTGTCGTTCCGTTCGAGGAATAGGACATACAATGTCTGCGTCTTACCGTCGTGATCTGCGCGCGCTTCATGCTGACCGATCCTCGTCGTGCCTGCGAAACCAGGCATCCAGGACGCAGCACCAAAAGACGGGGCATCGCATGGATACCCGCTTGCACAGGAATGACGGCAATGGGTCAAACCCAATGACCGTTGCTTTCAGTGCGGCCGCGCTTGCGCGTACGTGTGGCCTCGTTCTGCTCTTCGGTCTCACTGCGTGCACGGGCGCACCGGCAGCCACCGCGCTACAGCCCGACTTCGAGCTGACGACGCCGGCGGGGGTCGCAAGCGTCAGCGTACGGCAACCGCTGCCCGCAATGACCGAGGCAGAATCGACGCAACTGGTCATGGCGGGCATGGAGCAGGCAACGCGTGGCAACGTCATCGTCGGTCGCGTCGCGTCACCATACCCTTCGCAGCGCATCGTCTGGCACAACAACCCGTCCGGTTCGAGGGACACCTCGCTTCTGGTCGTGAATGTGTTCGATGGCGCGAACCCGTACGCGTACGAACAGGCGACGATCACCGACAACACGCCGACGGCGGTTATCACCTCCGATATCGCGTCGATGTCCAAGCGGCTTCTGGCCGATATTGCCGCCGAGGCGAGCACGCCGAACCGGCCAAGTGGAAACGTCCTCCGGAACGAAACAAACTTGATACATTTGTCACGGAGTTAGGTCATGAATCACTTGTCATCCATCGCGCATGGACTCGAAACAGTGCCGTTCGGGCGCACGGGAATGCGGATCACCCGCGTCGGCTTCGGTGCATGGGCACTGGGCGGCGGCGACTGGGCCGTCGGTTGGGGCAGCCAGGAGGATACGGCGTCCATCGCGGCGATCCGCCACGCCGTCGGTCGGGGCATCAACTGGATCGACACCGCCGCCGTCTACGGCCTTGGCCGCTCCGAGCGCGTCGTGGGCATGGCGCTTCGCGACATCCCGCCAAGCGAGCGGCCCTACGTTTTCACGAAATGCGGCCTGGTGTGGGATGAGGCCAATCCGAAGGCCATGCCGCGGCAGAGTGCCAATCCTCGCAGCATCCGTCGCGAGGTTGAGGATTCGCTCCGGCGCCTCGGCGTCGAACAGATCGACCTGTATCAGGTGCACTGGCCGTCGGAGGACGGTACACCAGTGGAAGAATATTGGCAGGCCATGCTCGACCTGAAGCGCGAGGGCAAGGTGCGTGCTGTTGGGCTGTCCAACCATGACGCGGCGCAGCTCGCGCGCGCCGAAGCGCTTGGTCACGTCGATACGCTGCAGCCGCCCTTCTCGGCGATCCGCCGCGCCGCCGCCGCGGCCGAACTGCCCTGGTGCAACGCACATCAGACCGGCGTGATCGTCTACAGTCCGATGCAGTCCGGCCTGCTGTCGGGCGCATTCAACCGCGCACGCGCACGCGCCCTGCCGGCTGACGATTGGCGGTCCCGCTCGGCGGATTTCACCGGCGAAGGATTGGATCGCAATCTCGCCCTGGCCGAGGGGCTGACGCGGATCGCGCGCCGCTATGGTGTCACCACGGCAGCGGTCGCCATCGCCTGGACGCTGGCCTGGCCCGGTGTCACGGCGGCGATCGTTGGTGCCCGAAGCCCGGCCCAGGTTGACGGCTGGGTCGGCGCGTCGGCCGTGGATTTGTCGGCCGCGGACCTGGAGGAGATCGCTCAGACAATCGAGCGTACCGGAGCAGGCAGCGGGCCGACCCGACCGGAGGTTTGACCATGTGGACCCCTATGAGCGTACGGATCGTCCGTCCGGATGCGTTCGATCCCGGAACGGCACAGACGAACGGTTCGCAACGCCTCGCCGCCGTCACGCGGTCGGGCGGGATCGAGACCGGGCTATGGGGTGGCCTGTTCTCGATGGAGCCGGGTGCCACGATCGACGTTCACCACCACGGCGTTCAGGAGACCATCGCCTACGTGCTGGAAGGCGTCAGTCATTTGCGCTGGGGTCAGCATGGCGAATTCTCCGGCGTCGCGCGGGCCGGGGATTTCCTGCACATCCCAGCCTGGCTGCCGCACATGGAAACCAACCGGTCGCTTGATACCCCGGTCCGGTGGGTGGTCGTCCGCAGCACGCCCGAACCGATCGTGGTCAATTTGCCAAAGTCCATCTGGGACAACCCGGATGACGCCGCTTCGGATCAATCGCGTTAGCCGATAGTCACCCGGCCCCGAAACATTCACCTCTCGTCATTCCTGCGATAGCAGGAATCCATCCACGGCACCGTGCTGGTGATGGGTTCCTGCATTCGCGCGAATGACGCGAGGCGTCTGCCCACAGCATCATCACCATCAGCGGGAACGATACGCAGTCCGTTGCCGACCCGCCGCCATGTCCGGCAGCGCATCAGATGATGCGCAACGTGCATCGTTCGATGCACATGTCGAGTGATGCAATTCAGCGCAAGCGTGCGACATACCGGCGAGACGGTTCGTAACCGACTGCCACAGGCAGTCCGGTCATTCCGCCCGTATGAATGAGGCACGCCATGGTTCCATTTTCCCGCCGTAATATGCTCGCCTTCGGTGCTGCTGGCGCTGTTGCCGCTACAGCCACGACCGCTCATGCAGCCTCGTTTGGCAATCCGGACGCGCCTGCGCAGGGCGCGATCAATGCCAATGCCGGCAGCAGGCTCGATCCTGGCCCGCAGAACCCGGCAGTGGCATCGCAATTCCCCAACGCCACCAACCCACCGGCGACAGATGTCGGCGACATGCCGGAGTTCTGGGCATCGTTCAACAACGCCCCCAGACGCATCCAGGACGGCGGATGGGCGCGACAGGTGACGCAGGCGGATTTCCCGATTTCTGGCGCCGTCTCCGGCGTCAACATGCGGCTCAATGCCGGCGGCATCCGCGAACTGCATTGGCACCAAGCGGCCGAATGGGCGTTCATGACCAACGGCAGATGCCGCGTGACGGTGATGGATACGTCGGGCCGGCCTTACGTGCAGGACATCGGCGTGGGTGACCTGTGGTACTTCCCCGCCGGCTATCCCCATTCGCTGCAGGGCCTCGGGGCGGACGGCTGCGAATTCGTCATCGTGTTCGATGATGGCGCAGCCAGCGAGTACAACACGCTGCTGGTGACCGACTGGTTCGCTCATACGCCGCCCGCGGTGCTCGCACTCAACTTCGGCGTCCCATCGGAGGCTTTCCGCTCGATCCCTCTGAACGACCGCTGGATATTCCAAGGCAAGGAGCCAGGATCCCTGTCCGCGGATCAGGAAGCGGTGGCATCCGGCGGATTGCCTCCCAATCCATTCACCTTCTCGCTGGCCGGGGCGGCAAAGCAATACAGTGGCCGGAGCGGCACCCTGCAACTGGCCGACAGTTCGACGTTCAAGGTCTCGAAGACGATCGCGGCTGTGCTGGAGACCATCAAGCCGGGCGGCCTGCGCCAGATGCACTGGCACCCGAACGCCGACGAATGGCAGTACTGGATCACGGGTCAGGGCCGCATGACAGTGTTCAACGCCGGACCGGAGGCGGTGACGCGGGATTTCCGCCCGGGCGACATCGGCGTCGTCAAAAAGAACCTTGGCCATTACATCCAGAATACCGGCACGACGGATGTTCAGCTTCTGGCCGTCTTCAAGACGCCCGAATACCAAGAGATCTCCCTTGCCGACTGGCTGGCTCATACCCCGCCGGCGATGGTGGCCCAAACTCTGAACATCGACCCGTCGGTGATGCAGCGGTTTGCGCAAGGCGCGCCGGGGATGGTCCCCGACTGAGCGCATCGCCTGACGAACCAGTACCGAAAGGACATGTCGGGTCGTCTGGCAGGCGGCGTCACCCGGCGACCGTCCGCGTCTCCGAGTGGTGGGCACGATCGTGATGCCGCCGGTCGTGCTGATCTATACGGCGCACTCTCATAGGACCTTTGTCCGCAACAAGGTCGAACCCGGCTCGCACGATCACTGCGGGCGACCGGATTGGCCTGAAACCCATCGCACAATGACTGGAGCGACCATGAGCAACTCCCTCGTTCCCAGCGTCGAGCCGCGTGAAAATACCCAGCCTGCGTCGGACGATACGCCGACGTTCGCGCCTTATCACGCGGCGGCCGGCGGCTGGGGGGCGTTGCGGGCGACGGCGCAGGCGCTGCGAGAGCAGAGCGTCGCGCTGAAAGGGTCGAAGGCGCTGTTGTCGGTCAATCAGCCAGACGGATTCGACTGTCCTGGCTGTGCCTGGCCCGACCCGGCGCACACGAGCTCGTTCGAATTCTGCGAGAACGGCGCCAAGGCCGTGGCATTCGAGCTGACGAAGCGCCGCGTGACCCGGGGGTTCTTCGCCGAGCACACCGTCTGCGCGCTGGAGCAGCAGAGCGACTATTGGCTTGAGGAGCAGGGACGGCTCACGGAGCCGATGCGATACGATGCGGAGACGGACCATTATGTGCCGATCGATTGGAATGAGGCGTTCACGCTGATCGGCCGCGAACTCAATGCCTTGGACGATCCGAACCAGGCCGAGTTCTATACGTCCGGCCGCACGTCCAACGAGGCGGCCTTCCTGTACCAGTTGTTTGTCCGGCGCTTTGGCACGAACAACTTTCCCGACTGTTCCAACATGTGCCACGAACCGACCAGCGTTGGCCTTCCCGAAAGCATCGGCATCGGCAAGGGCACGGTGCTGCTTGACGATTTTTCGCAGGCCGACGCGATCTTCGTCATCGGTCAGAATCCCGGAACCAACAGTCCGCGCATGATGACTGAACTGCACAATGCGTCGCACCGTGGCGTGCCGATCGTGGTGTTCAATCCGCTGCGGGAGCGCGCGCTCGAACGCTTTACCGCGCCACAGAGCCCGATCGAGATGGCGACGTTCAGCGAGACACGGATCGCGAGCGAGTATTGCCAGGTTTGCGCCGCGGGCGACGTCGCCGCGCTGAAGGGCGTGATGAAGCTGGTGCTGGAGGCGCACGACACGGCGCTGCAACTCGGCAACGCGCCGGTGCTGGATACCGCGTTCATCGCCCAGCATACACACGGTTTCACGGAATTTGCCGACGACCTGCGCCGCACCAAATGGAACGACGTACTGCCGGCCTGTGGCCTGTCATACGACCAGTTGCGGCGCGTGGCCGAGATCTACATCCGCGCGCGCAACGTCATCGCCTGCTACGGCATGGGGATCACCCAGCATCGCACCGGTTCGGCGAACGTGCAGCAGATCCTCAACCTGCTGCTGCTGCGGGGGAATATCGGCCGGCCGGGCGCCGGCATCTGCCCGGTGCGCGGGCATTCGAATGTGCAAGGCGACCGCACCGTCGGGATCGATGAAAAGCCATCCCCCGCCTTTCTGGACCAGTTGGGGAAAGTATTCGGATTCGCACCGCCGCGCGCGCACGGCCACAATGTCGTGAAGGCGGTGCAGGCGATGGTCGATGGGGACGCCAAGGTGTTCGTTGGCCTTGGCGGGAATTTCGTCAGGGCGGTGCCGGATTGGGACATCGCCGAGGCCGCGATGCGGCGCATGCGGCTGACGGTTGGGATCAACACCAAGCTGAATCGCGGTCATCTGGTGCATGGCGAACAGGCATTGATCTTGCCCTGCCTGGCGCGCAGCGACATCGACATACAGGCCAGCGGCCGGCAGGCCATCACGGTCGAGGACAGCATGTCGATGGTCCATGCCTCGTCTGGGCTGGTTCAGCCGCCAAGCGAGCAGCTGAAATCCGAAGTGGCGATCGTCTGCGGCATGGCCGACGCGACGCTGCCACGCGATGGCATCGACTGGAGCTACTTTGTTGCTGACTACAGCCGGATCCGCGACAAGATCGAGGCGGTGCTGCCGCATCTTTTCTTCGATTTCAACCGGCGGATTGACCAACCCGGCGGGTTCCACCTGACCAATCCACCGCGCCAGCGGGTGTGGAATACCTCAACCGGTCGTGCAAACTTCCTGATCTTTTCCGGCGTCGAGGAAGATCCCCAGGTCTCCCACCCCGACATGCTGCGGCTGATGACGCTGCGCAGCCACAATCAATACAATACCACGGTCTACGGCCTCGACGACCGGTACCGCGGCGTGTTCGGCGGACGCATGGTGGTGTTCATCAATGAAGCCGATATGCAGCGAAGGGGGATCGCGGCGGGGAGCCTGGTCGAGATCGAATCGCTGGCGGAAGATGGCAAGCGGCGCGTCGTGCGTGGCTTCCGCGTGAAGGCGTACGACATTCCACTGGGTTCGATCGGCGCCTATTACCCGGAAACCAACCCGCTGCTGCCGCTGGCACATTACGACCGCAAGAGCGGCACACCAGCCGCAAAATCCATCCCGGTCCTGGTTCGCCCCATCGGCACGACGACGGAGCCGAGCCCGGGCTAGGTGATGGCACGATAGATAGTCCCGGTAGAAGCTGAACGGAGAATGCCCGCTATTCAAATGGCACACGTTGCGTTGAGCAACATGCATTTCCGCCACGCCGCTATTCTCGTTACCTCTCCCGGCACAAGGCCAATCGAGGGCGCCGTGCCCGGGAGCCGCAGATGTCCGAATCAACGCTTCTCCAAAATGCAAGCCTCGGTGACCGCTCGGCAGGTCCGGGCGAGACCGGGCGGCCTGCGCCAGCGGATCGGACGCCAGAGGTGCCGACACTCGAAACGAGGGCTTTATCGCGGGCTGTCGCGGGCAAAGTCCTGGTGGATCGCATCAGCGTTCAGATCCCGCCGGGTGAGGTGCTGGCCGTCGTCGGCCACAGCGGCGCCGGCAAATCGTCCTTCCTGCGCCTGCTGAATCGCCTGGACGAGCCAACCGGCGGCACCGTGCTGCTGCACGGTCGGGACTATCACGGGATCGCGCCCCGGGAGCTGCGCCGTCGTGTCGGCATGGTCATGCAGACAGCTTGTCTCTTTGCCGGAACGGTCGCGACGAATGTCACCTTCGGGCCGCGACAACGCGGCGAAAGCATCTCCACGGACCAAGTGGCCGCACTGCTCGATCGGGTCGGCTTGCCCGGATACCAGGATCGCGACGTTACCCATCTGTCCGGGGGCGAGGCACAACGGGTGTCGCTGGCGCGCACCCTGGCGAACGCACCGGAGGGACTGCTGTTGGACGAGCCAACCTCCGCGCTGGATGAGGCGTCGGCGCGCGGCATCGAGGATTTGCTGCTCGGCATCATCCAGGAACGTCGGATGACTTGCGTGATTGTCACACACAACCGGCAACAGGCCGCGCGTATCGCGGGCCGCACCATGGTCCTGGAGGCGGGCAGACTGGTCACGATCGGGCCGACCAAGGAGGTGCTGTATGCTGGCTGATCTGTTCAACAATCTGGGTGGCAACCTCGCCATGGGATCGGCCCAGGCCGCCGGTGCCATCGTGCTCTGCGCGATCGTGGTGGCCGCATGCCGCCGCTTCGCCGTGCACATGGAACGCGAGGCCGCGGTGTCGATCGCTCGAGGCCTGGTTCAGATGGTGTTGGTCGGGATCGTGCTGGCGTTGCTGCTGCATGGCAGTCTGCTGGTCGGTGCCGTCATCCTGCTGCTGATGACAGTCGCCGCGGCACTGACGGCCGCGCGCCGCGCACGGGGCATCGACGGATCAACGCTGCGTTCATTCTGGGCGATCGCTGTCGGATCCGGCGTGGCAATTGCCGCAATGTTGGCGACGGGTACGCTCAGCACGAGCGTCACGGTGCTGGTGCCGGTAGGCAGCATGATCATCGCCAACGCCATGAACGCCTGTGCCCAGGCTGCCGAACGTTTTCGCGCCGACGTCACCGCGAGTGTCGGCCAGGTGGAGGCGGGCCTGTCGCTCGGCGCCAGCCCTGCCGCTACCGTCGCGCCGTACGTGCAGAGCGCGGTCTATGCGAGCATGCTACCCCGCCTCGACATGCTGAAGTCGCTGGGACTGGTGTGGATCCCCGGTGTGATGGCCGGCATGATGGTGTCAGGTGCCAACCCGGTTTACGCGGGCATATATCAGTTCGTCATCGTCGCCATGATCCTGACCGCGTCCGGTATTTCGGGGCTGCTGATGACGTTGCTGATGCGGGCCAGCGCTTTTTCTCCGTCCGCGCAATTGACATTGCGCCCAGGTCCGCGCGCCTGCTAGCCCAATGCGGCGGTCGCCAAGGTCGGGTCTCCGGTATCAGGCCGGCGACATCCGATCGTCCTCGACCGGCTCACCGACATGCGTGAATCGCGCTTCGGCCGCACGGCCGATCGCGACAAAAAAGTCGATCAGCACGCGCATCCGTGGCGGCAGGTGGCGGCGCGACGGACAAACGACGTCGGTTTGCTCTCTCTCGCAGGTGCCTTGTGCCAGCAGCCGGCAGAGGCGGCCGGCGCGGATGTCATCCAGCACGTGTGGCTCCAGCAGCCAGGCGATGCCCTAGCCGGCCAGCGCCGCGCGGTGCACCATCGTGGCACTGCTGGTCCGCAAGGGGCCGGCGACCTGAACATCGACCGTGCCGTCCGGACCCACGAAGCGCCAGTGATTGCTGCGCGGTCACGTTTCGTGAACGATACAACTATGCGCAGCGAGATCCGCTGGCCGCTGCGGCGTGCCGTGTTGCTCCAGATAGGCCGGAGCGGCTACCAGGGCGCGGCCGAACGGGGCAATCGAACGGGCCATGGCTGAGGTGCCGTCCAACCGCCCATTCTGCACCACCAGGTCGAGACGCTCCTCGATCAAATCGCCAAATCGCTCGCCGATCACCAGTTCGACCGATAGTCCCGGGTAGCGTCGAAACAGCGCGGAGCGGCGGAGCGTGATCAGGATGGCCATCCCGGGCGGTACACCCAGACGCACGCGGCCGTTGGATGAGGTCTTCCGATCCCCGAGCGTCGATTCCATCACTTCCACGGCGTCCAACATGCCGCGCGCCTGGGCAAGCAGGTATTCCCCGTCATCCGTCAGGCTGAGATACCGTGTCGTGCGGTGGAACAGCCGGATCCCGTATGGTCTTCCAACTGGCCGATCACGCGCGTGACGCTGGAATGGCTGCTGTTGCGATCACGCGCGACAGCCGAGAACGAACCCGTTTCGACGGTTCGCGCGAATGTTCCGAGGGCGTGGAGCAGGTCCATGAGGCCAACCCGCTATATTGCCAATCGTTGCTCTCGATCGGCATCCGGGTCGTGCCCTGGATGTGCTGACTTCCAATCATAAGCCGTGCTGCCAGGCAGGGAGGACTGCATTCCGTTCGTGGTGATATGTCCGGCGCTAATGGGGCCCGCAGTGTCGCCGATAGACGCTTGGCCGTGAGGCCCGTGTCGGCATCGTCGCTCCG
This sequence comes from Acetobacteraceae bacterium, assembly GCA_035486355.1. GTDB lineage: Bacteria > Pseudomonadota > Alphaproteobacteria > Acetobacterales > Acetobacteraceae > Palsa-883. The sequence goes on along the minus strand of DATHNE010000190.1, from coordinate 52,804 downwards.
GCCGAGCCCTTGGCGGGAGCCCAGAGGCAGCGCCCTCTGGCGCGCTCGAGGTCCCTCGAGCCCCTGGTCCTCCTCCAGGCCAGCGACGCCTCCGGGCCGGGCGCTGGCCAGTGCTCGCAGATTCGAGATTGACGGCGGCGCGGGGCGCCGCCATCACTCCGTCGTCAGGCTGGCGTAAGCTGGCGGATCACGTGGGAGACGTTCATGACGCAAACCATCACCAGGCGCGCCGCTGGGCGTGCAGCCGTTGCAACGCTGGCGAGCTTCGCCATTCTTCGTCACGCCCGGGGCGAGGCGCCGATTGAGATGCGTTGCTCCCTGGATACCGCGCCGTCGCATCCGCGCAATGTCGCATTCCGGGATTTCCTGGGGAAGGTCGAGGCGGCGTCGGGTGGCCAGATCAAGACCAAACTATTCGAGAGCGGGTCGCTGTTTCCCGATCTGAAAGTGGTGACGGCGCTGGTGCAGGGGCAGGTCGAGATGTGCTGCCCGGGCACCTGGACGATCACGGGGTTTGTGGCGGATGCGGATTTCTCGCAGCTTCCCGCCTTGTACGGTCTGCCGATCGCGCAGATCCACAAGGCGGTGGATGGCAAGGCGGGGCATTTCGTCAACGAGGAGATTGCCAAGAAGCTGCGCATTCAGGTGCTCGGTGGCTGGTTCGATCTCGGCTTCAATGAGTGGTACTCGACGAAGAAGCCGCTGAATTCCCTGGCTGATCTGAAGGATATGAAGATCCGTAGCCCGGGCGGCGTGCTGAACTCCTTCCGCATCCGGTTCTTTGGTGGCATTCCCAATGTGACCGCCTGGCCGGATGTGCCGCTGGCGTTGTCGCAGGGCACGTTTGACGGCCTGATCAGCACCAACGAGAGCACCAACAGCTCCAAGCTGTTTGACTCTGGCATGCGTCATTCGCTGCAGGACAATCAGGGTATGGGTCTGTATGTTCCGCTAGCGAGCCAGGCCTTCTGGGACAAGATTGGCCCGAAGATGCAGGCGACGATTCTGCAGCTGTGGTCTGAGAACCTGCCCGGCTGGCGTGACAACACCGCCAAGGCGCAGGCGCGGGCGCGGGGTGAGCTGACGTCGCATGGCGTGACATTCGCCGATGTGTCGCCGGCCGACCTCGAGGCAACGCGCGCCAAGCTGCTGAAGGAGCAGGACAAGGCCGTGGCGGATGCGCATATTTCGCCGGATCTGGTGAAGCTGGTGATGGCGGACGTCAACGTCTGATACGGCTGGGATGATAACCGATCGCCGGTGACGTTGGGTCATCCGGCGATCGGGTTCACAGGGCCGGTGGTGCGATACGGTCGGGCAGTGGAATTGGGGACTGCTGTGGCAATTCGTTTCCATCGTGGGTGTGGGGGCCGAGCCAACGGTTCATAAGGGAGACGTCCATGCAGCTCATCACGCGTCGTGCCGTCGGGCGCGCGGCCGCTGCGGCGGTGGCGGGCTTGGGGATTCTGCGGCATGCACGGGGCGAGGCGCCGATTGAGCTGCGCTGCTCGCTTGATACGGCTCCGTCGCACCCGCGGAATGTCGCGGTTCGTGCGTTTCTGGCTGAGATTGAGGCGGCTTCGGGTGGCCAGGTGAAGACCCGGCTGTTTGAAAGCGGCGCGCTATATCCCGACCTGAAGGTGGTGACCGCGCTGGTGCAGGGGCAGGTGGAGATGTGCTGTCCTGGCACCTGGACGCTGACCGGTTTCGTTCCGGATGCCGATTTCACGCAGTTGCCGGCCTTGTATGGGCGGACCGCCGATGCGGTCGCCAAGGCGGTTGACGGCAAGGCTGGTCATTACGTCAACGGTCAGATCTCCGACAAGCTGCATGTGCAGGTGTTGGGCGGCTGGTTCAACTATGGCTTCAACAACTGGTTCACGACGAAGAAGGCGCTGCAGTCACTCGCCGATCTGAAGGACATGAAGATCCGCAGCCCGGGCGGCATCCTGATTTCGGCGCGGATCAGGTTCTTCGGTGCGCTTCCCAACGTGACGGCCTGGCCAGATGTGCCGCTGGCCATGTCGCAGGGCAATTTCGACGGCCTGATCAGCAGCGACGAGAGCGTCAACACCGCCAAGCTGGTCGATTCCGGCATGCGGCACGCGCTGCATGATGATCAGGCGATGATCGCGTATGTGCCGCTGCTCAATCAGGCTTTCTGGAACAAGCTCGATCCCAAGTTGCGGGACACCATGGCCAGGCTTTGGACCGAGCACATGCCGGCCTGGCGTCAGGCGGCCGTCGAGGCGCAACGGCGCGCGCGTGACACACTGACAAAGCAAGGCGTCACCTTCGTTGACGTGCCGCAGGCGGAACGGGACACATTGCGGGTCCGGATGGTGGTGGAGCAGGACAGGATCGTAGCGGATGCGCACATGTCACCGGATCTGGTGAAGCAGGTGGTGGCGGATGTCGGCGTCTGAACCGGCGCCCGCGCGCGGGGCCTTCGCGCGCTTCATGGCGGCCTGGGACTTGGTCGAGCGGACCATTGTCGGTCTGCTCGGCGTCATCGCGCTGGTGATCGCCGCTGTCCAGGTGTTCGGGCGCTACATCGATCCGGCCAATGCCATCACCTGGGCCGAGGAGGTGATCGTCTACATCGCCGTCTGGGCGGTGATGATCATCGGCAGCCAGTTGGTGCGCCATGACGGCCACGTGCGCCCGGACCTGGTGCTGCGCCTGATGCCCGCCAGCGCACAGCGCTGGGTGGAGCTGTTCAACTGCCTGGTGGCGATCGCCTTTACCGGCGGCATGGTCTGGTATGGCTGGGATGTCGTCAGCACGGCTGTGGTGCTGGATCAGCGCAGCTCCTCGGATCTGCAATTCCCGATGTGGATCTACTATCTCGCCTTGCCGACCGGCGGCGGATTGATGCTGTTACGATACATCATCCGTCTGGTGCGCTATGCCATCGCCTTCGATCCCAAGACCATGACGGTCGGTCACAACATCGCGCACGAGGCCCCCGCGGAACTCGCCATGCGCGTGGTGGAGTAGCAGCAGCAGGTCATGTGGGGCGTCGGTTTCCTGCTGCTGTTCTTCGGCCTGCTCGCCGCGGGCATGCCGATCTTCCTGGTGCTCGGCGCCTGCGCCGCGGTGCTGTACTACGTGTCGGGCCAGCCGGTCATCGGCCTGGCCCAAAACATGATCGATCAGCTCAATTCCACCACGCTGATGTCGCTGCCGCTGTTCGTCATGGCTGCGGCGTTCATGCGGCGCGGCGGTGTGGCGCAGGCGCTGGTGGATCTGTCGACCGCGTGGCTGGGGGGCGTGAAGGGTTCGCTCGGTCTCGTCGCCGTGGTGTCCTGTGCGTTGTTCGCGGCGATCTCCGGTTCGTCAGTGGCAACCGCTTTGGCGATGGGCACCATCCTGCTTCCGGCGATGATCGCGCGCGGCTATCCGCGGGGATTTGCGCTGGGTGTTCTGGGCGCTTCCGGAACGATCGGCGTGGTCATCCCGCCGTCACTCGCGCTGATCCTGTACGGTATCGTCACCGAGCAGTCTGTGCCCCGGCTGTTCCTCGCCGGCATCCTGCCCGGATTGCTGCAGGCTGGGGCGTTCTTCCTGTGGGTACTGTGGTACGCGCAGCGCAAGAACTTTCCGATCGAGCCAGCGTTGCCCTTCGGCGACCGCATACGCATCACACTGCGCGCGCTGCCGGCGATGGCGGTGCCATTCGTCGTGCTGGTGGGCATCTATGGCGGCTTCATGACGGTAACGGAATCAGCCGCGCTTGCGGCGGTGACCGCACTGGTCGTCAGCCTGGTCGTCTATCGCGGCTTCGCCTGGACCCGCACGCTGGAGGTGGTCGCCGAGGCACTGTCCAGTGCCGGCGTGATCATGTTGATCATCTCCACCGCTTTGGTGTTCGGCCATTGGATGACCGGCTCCGGCCTGCCGGCCAAGCTGGTGGAATTCGCCACGCACCAGGGGTTCAGCACCTGGGAATTCCTGCTGGCGATGAACCTGCTGCTGCTGGTGATCGGCTGCTTTCTGGAAGTGGTCAGCACGCTGCTGCTGGTGATGCCGATCCTGGCCCCGGTGCTCGTGCCGCTGGGGGTCGATCCAGTTCATTTCGGGATCATTTTCACCCACAATATGGAGGTGGGGCTGGTGCACCCGCCCGTGGGGCTGAACCTGTTCGTGCTATCCACCATCTCCGACGCGCCGATCGGGGAAGTGATCCGCGGCATCCTGCCGTTCCTGGTGATCCTGCTGATCGTGCTGGGGATCATCACCTATGTGCCATGGATCACGCTGTGGCTGCCGAACTACGTCTACGGGCACTGAGGCCTTCGCCATGCCGGGCGAAAGCCCGGCATCCAACACGACTTGCCTTCGTGCAACGGTGAAAGCACGACGACAACATGGACAAAGCTTCATGCTCTTCCTAGTCATCAGCGATCCGCGCCCCGAGCCCCCGACCACCGTCGCCGCCGCGCGCCAGCGCTATTGGCAGTGGATCGCGCCCCTGCAAGCCAGCGGCGAGGTCCGCTCGGTCCACGCCAAGGTCGGCCGCGGTGCCGTGGTGCTGTTCGATGTTCACTCCAACGAAGCGTTGCACCGCCGCCTGAACGAGTGGGCCGATATCATTCCCGCCCGCTTCGACGTGCATGCCCTGCTCGATCCCGACGCGGCCCAGCAGTTCCTGTGCGGCGGATGACCGAGACCCACGCTGCCGATCGGCAGCGTGCGGGCGCTGGCCAACATATCGATAACGACACAACTGTTGTCGCGACAAGCGCAGCAACAGGGTGGTCTTGCCCCCCTACCTGACTTCCGGCAGAACCTCCGGCGTCCGGACCAGCCGTCCTAAGGAAACGCCGAATGTCCCCCCGCCGTCTGCTGCTGTCGCTGCTTTTGCCGCTCGCCCTGATCGGGCGCGTCTACGCCCAAACCGCCCCCGCCGAAATCAAGATAGGCATGCTGCACGCCAGTTCCGGGCCATTCGCCAGCATCTCGATGCCGGTCTACTACTCCTTTAAGATGTGGGTCGATCAGAAGAACGCCGAGGGCGGCGTCTTTGTGAAGCCCTACAACAAGAAGCTGCCGATCAGGCTAATCAGCTACGACGACCAGAGCAGCACCGCGACTGCGGCCACGCTGTACAATCAGCTCATCACCCAGGACAAAGTCGACCTGCTGATCTCCGACTCCGGGTCGGTGCTGACCTCGGTCGCGGTGCCGATCGCCAAGGAGCACAAGATGTTCCTGTTCGATGTCTCCGGTACCGGTGGCACCTTCTTCACCAAGGACAACCCCTATATCGCGCTGATGGCTGACCCGGTCTCCACCATCTGGCCGAAATACATCGCGGATTATCTGGACAGCGCCGGTGTCGCGGCGGGGATCAAAACGGTGGCGATCCTGTATGCCACCAATGATTTCACCACCACTCAGGCCAACGCGGTGCGCGGCTTCATCCAGGCCGCTGGCAAGTTGAAGATCGTCTACGACCAGGGTGTGCCGACCAGCACATCGAACTACACCGTGCTGATCAACAACATCGCGAACGCCAACCCCGACGCGGTGCTGCACCTTGGTTACGCCGGCAACGACATCGCCTTCTTCCGCAATCTGCAGGATTCCGGCCAGAAGTTCCGTTTCGTATTCGGCATATACCCGGGCGAGGAACAGGACGAACTGACCAAGAATGTCGGTGTCGCCGGTCTTACCAATGTGTTCAGCTACGTGCCGCCGTCGGCCTACAACTACGAGCCCAACTTCGGCCCGACCTTGGAACAGTTCCATGAGATGTGGGAACAGGCCAAGTTCCCCGGCGTGGAATTCGGCGCCAACGCGGTCTACGGCATCATGACTGGGCTGGTGATCGAGCGCACGCTCGCCACCACCGAGAGCATGGACCAGATGGCGATCCACAACGCAGTGTTTGCCCTGTCCGGCAAGCTGAAGACGCTGGATGGCACTTTCGCGGTGAATGAGATGGGCGCGCAGGTGGGTGAGATCACCCCGCTGGGTCAGTTGCAGCCGGATGGCAAGGGTGGGCTGAAACTGGTGGTGGCCTATCCACCCGAGCTGGTGAACGGCACGCCGATCATTGGGAAGTGAGCCTCTCCGCGTGTCAGGGCCGGCCCCCAGGTCGGGCCGAAGGCCCGCCCGAGGACAGGCTCCGGCCGTCTACCCACGACGTGCCTTCGTGGTGCCAGCAAAGTCGTGGGTGGCCGGGCCAGGCCCGGCCATGACACGGAAGCGACCGACCTGACCCCTCGATGCTGTTCGGTGCCATCCTCGCGGGCCTGGTCTTTGGTCTCTACTTCACCCTGGTCGGGCTCGGCCTGAACCTGATCTTCGGCGTCATGCGTATCGTCAACCTGGCGCATGGCGACTTCCTGATGCTGGGCGGCTTTGCCGCGTATTTCCTGTTCTATCTGCTCGGCCTGCACCCACTCGTTGCCGCCGTCGTGGTCCTTGGCGTCTTCTTCCTGGTCGGCCTGCCGATCTACTACCTGGTCGTGCCACGCCTGCTGCTGGCGCGTGATTCCGAAATGCTCTCGGTCATTCTGTTCTTCGGCATGTCGCAGGTGATCGAGGCGCTGACGTCGATCTTCTTCGGCACCACCGAACGCTCCATCCCCGGTCGCGTCCTCGGCACCGGCCCGGTCATCATCCTGGGCCAGCGCCTGCCTAGCGCCTGGGTGTTCGGCGCGGGGGTCAGCGCGGTCGCGGTCGCGCTGGTGTATCTTTATTTGTATCGCACGCGGCTCGGCACCCTGACTCGTGCCGTGATGGTCAGCCGCGACGAGGCACTCGCCACTGGCATCGACGTGCACCGCGTCTCCGCCATCGCCTTTGGCATCGGCATCGGCCTCGCGGGCATCGCTGGCGTTTTCGCTCCGTTCATGCTGGGCAGCGTCACGCCATCGATCGGCGTCACCATCAACGTCGCGGCCTTCGCGGTGATCATCGTCGGCACGCTGGGCAATCCGCTCGGCACCGTGCTCGGTGGCGCGATCTACGGCGTGTCGCTGATGCTGATGCAGACCTATCTCAGCTCGTGGGCCGACCTTTTGCCGAACCTGTTGCTGATCGGTGTGCTGCTGATCCGCCCTGAGGGCCTGCTCGCCCGGAAGACCAGACGTGCGTAGGGCCGCCGGAGACCTGCTGCTGGCCGGTGCAGTCGTTGCAGCGATGGCCGTGCTGCCGTTCGCCTACTCGAACGAGCTGATGCTGTTCAACTTCGTGATGTTCCTGACCTTGTCGCAGGGGCTGAACGTCATCTACGGCTTCACCGGCTATCTGCCGTTTGGCTATGTCGGCTTCTTCGGCGCCGGCGCCTATGGGTTTGCGCTGGCGGTGATCCACCTGCACGCCCCACCCTTCGTTGCGTTGGCGGTCGGTGTCGCCGCCGCGCTGGTTGTCGCGGTGGTGCTGATTCCCATGCTGCGGCTGTCCGGCGCCTATTTCGCCATTGCCAATCTCGCCGCCGCGCAGGCGATCTATCAGGTGATCTCCAACCCCGCGCTGGAGGACATCACCAAGGGCCCCTACGGCGTTTCGCTCTCCGACGTCTTCGCGCCGCATCTGTCCTATGCCGTCGCGCTGGTGATCATGGCTGGCAGCTTCGGCCTGGTGGTGTGGCTGCGCAATTCGCGCTTCGGCCTGGCGCTGCAGGCGATCCGCGAGGACCCGGTCAGCGCCGCGATGGCTGGCGTCTCGGTCGTGCACGGCCGGACCATCGCCTGGCTGCTGTCAGCGTTGGTCGCCGGCCTGGTCGGCGGCGTGTTCGCCTGGCACATCTCGGTCTTCTACCCCGAGACCGCCTTTGACATCGGCATCTCGATCTTCGCCACCGTGTTCACGCTGTTCGGCGGCCCCGCGACCCTCACCGGCCCGCTGCTCGGCGTCATCATCCTGTATGGCGTCTACAACGCCATCGGCATCACCGTGCCGCAGTATTTTCAGCTCATCTACGGCCTGCTGATCATGGTGCTGGTGATGTTCCTGCCGAACGGCCTGGTCTCTTTGCTGACACGCCGAGGCATCCGTGTCCCCTGACCCTCTGCTGCGCGTCGAACAGGTGGAGAAACGCTTCGGCGGCTTCCGCGCGCTGGACGGCGTCAGCCTGCATCTGGCGCCGGGCGAGGTGCTGGGTCTGGTCGGCCCCAACGGCTCGGGCAAGACCACCTGCATCAATGTCATTTCGGGGTTGTATCCGCCGGATGGCGGGCGTGTGGTGTTCGACGGCGCCGCAATCGGTGGCACACGCGCGTATCTGCTTGCCCGGCGCGGCATCAATCGCACCTATCAGTCGCCGAAGCCCTTCCTGTCGTTGACAGTGCGAGAGAACGTCGCGATCGCCGCCGCCTACGGCCATGGCGACCGTGCCCGGGTCGATGTACCGGCGCTGTTGGCCTCGCTGGAGCTGGACCATCTGGCCGATCGTCCCGCTGGCGATCTGAACAGCGCGCAGCAGAAGACATTGGATCTCGGCCGCGCGCTGGCCACAGCGCCGCGCCTGCTGCTGGTCGATGAACTCGCCGCCGGCCTGAACCCCGCCGAGCTGGGCCGCATGGCCATGCGCCTGCGCGCGCTGGCGCAGCGGGGCATGGCGCTGCTGGTGGTGGAGCATCTGATGGGCTTCATCGACCAGGTCACCGACCGTGTCATTGTGATGAACGCCGGCAAGGAGATCTTCGAGGGCACGCTGCGGACCGCCATGCACGACGCGGAAGTGATCCGCGTCTTCCTGGGGGGCGCGCATGGCTGACCCCCTGCTGCAGGCAACCGGGATCACCACCGGCTACGGCAAGGTGCAGGTGTTGTGGGGCGCCGGCCTGGATGTAGCCGAGCGCGAAACGGTCGTGCTGCTGGGCGCAAACGGCGCAGGCAAGACCACGCTGTTGAAGGTGCTGCTGGGCTTGATGCCGGCCTGGGACGGTGCGGTCCGCCTTGCCGGCGAGGATATCACCCGCCTGCGCACCGATCACCGCGTGCGCCGCGGCATGGCGTACATGTCGGAACTCGGGGTCTTCCCCGGCCTGACCATCGAGGAGAACATCCGCATCGGCGGTCAGTTCGCCACCCAAGCCGTGTTGCGCACGCGGATGGAGGAGCTGTTCGGCGTCTTCCCGGACCTCGCCGGCCGCAAGCGCACGCTGGCCGGCAGCTTGTCGGGCGGGCAGCGCAAGATGTTGGGCATCGCCAAGGCGCTCGCCGCCGGCCCGCGTGTGTTGGTGATGGATGAACCTTCGGCCGGCCTGTCGCCGCTGTTCGTGCAGCAGGTGATTGCGGTGTTGGGCAAGTTCCGCGGCAGTGGATTGTCGCTGCTGATCGCCGAGCAGAACGTCGCGTTCCTCGACCTGGCGGATCGGGTGTTCACGCTCGAAGGCGGCCGCATCCGTTTCCAGGGCACGGTCGGGGCGCTGCACGCGGATGACGCGCTGCGCCGTGCGTATTTCGGCCTGGGATCGGACGACTAGCACGCGCTCGATTGCGGCCTGTTTCCGCGGACCCCACTTGTGCGCTGTCCGCGGAGAGGATGCGCATGGCTTCGAAGATCCCCGGCCAACAGCCCGCACAGCCCCGTGCCCGTCGCGCCAAGCCGGATCCCGCCGCCTTGCAGCGCGAACTGCGCCGGTTGGAGGACGTGGTGTCGCCACCCAAGCCCCCGCATCCCCCGCGGGACCGGCAGGCGGCGCCGGCGACCGAGGCCCACACCGACTTCCACGCCTCACTGAACGGCGATCCCTGACCACCCCATGACCTGGGTCAATGCGTCGGCGGTCGCAACGGCGCCGATGTACGTTAGGATCAAGCCAACAGCGGACGGGCACCGGTAAGCCGCCCACCGCCAGCGGAGGATGCGTGCATGACCGGCAATCCCGCCTACCTGACTGGGCTGGACCGCAACCAGGCGAATTTCGCGCCGCTGACGCCGCTGACCTTCATCGAGCGCGCCGCCTATGTGTATCCCAACCGCGTCGCCATCGTTCATGGTGCCCAGCGCCAAACCTGGGCCGAGACCTACGCGCGCAGCCGTCGCATGGCCTCGGCACTGACCCGGCATGGGATCGGGCCCAACGACACCGTCGCGGTGATGGCGCCGAATATCCCGGCGATCTACGAGGCGCATTTCGGCGTGCCGATGGCGGGTGCCGTGCTGAACACGCTGAACACGCGGCTGGATGCCGAGACCATCGCCTTCATGCTGCGCCATGGCGGCGCGCGCGTGCTGATCACCGATGGCGAATTCGCCACCACGATCAAGGCTGCGCTCGCGCTGCTGGAGACACGGCCGCTGGTGATTGATATTGACGATCCGGAATTCCCCGCCGGCGAACGCGTCGGCGACATCACGTATGAAGCATTCCTGGCCGAGGGCGATCCCGCCTTCGCCTGGACGAACCCGGCCGACGAATGGGATGCGATTTCGTTGAACTACACCTCGGGTACAACGGGCGACCCCAAGGGCGTGGTTTGTCATCATCGTGGCGCGCATCTGAACGCGGTCAGCAACGTGCTGAACTGGGATATGCCGTCGCACCCGGTGTATTTGTGGACGCTGCCGATGTTTCACTGCAACGGCTGGTGTTTCCCATGGTCGATCGCCGAGCGTGCGGGCACCAACGTGTGCCTGCGCCGCGTCGAGGCGACGGCGATGTTCGATGCGATCCGTGCGCACAAGGTCACCCATATGTGCGGCGCGCCCATCGTCTACGCGACGTTGATCAATGCGCCGGAGGTGTTGCGGCAAGGGATCCGTCACACGGTGCAGGGTCAGGTGGCCGGTGCCGCGCCGCCCGCCGCGATCATCGAAGGGGCTGAACGGATCGGGATCGATCTGACTCACGTGTACGGATTGACTGAGGTCTACGGCCCGGCCTCGGTCTGCGCCAAGCACGGCGAGTGGAGCGCGATGAACCTGCCGCAGCGGGCCGAGCGCAATGGGCGGCAGGGCGTGCGCACGCCGCTGCAGGAAGCGATGACGGTGCTCGACCCCGAAACGATGCAGCCCGTGCCATGGGACGGCGAGACGATGGGCGAAATCATGTTTCGCGGCAACATCACGATGAAGGGCTATCTGAAGAACGACAGCGCCACGGACAAAGCGTTCGCCGGCGGCTGGTTCCACACCGGCGATCTCGCGGTGATGCAGCCGGATGGCTACGTGAAGATACGCGACCGGTCGAAGGACATCATCATATCCGGCGGCGAAAATATATCGTCGATCGAGGTGGAGGAGGCATTGTATCGCCATCCTGCGGTGATGAGCGCGGCCGTGGTGGCGCAGCCTGACGAGAAATGGGGTGAGGTGCCGTGCGCGTTCGTGGAACTGAAGGACGGTGCCTCGGTGACCGAGGACGAGCTGCGCACGTTCTGCCGCGAACATCTGGCGCGGTTTAAGGTGCCGAAGCAGTTCCTGTTCGGCGAACTGCCGAAGACATCAACCGGCAAGATCCAGAAATTCGTGCTGCGCGATATTGCCAAGTCCAGCAGTGCCATCCAGTAGGATCGATCGATGAGCGATTACACCCCACCGCTGGCGGATATGCGTTTCGTGCTGCACGAGCTGGTCGGGCTCGACCGCATCAGCGTGCTACCCGGCTGCGAGCAGGTCAACGCGGACCTGGTCGATGCGGTCCTGGAGGAAGCCGGCAAGTTCGCCAGCGATGTGCTGGCCCCGTTGAACCGCGTCGGTGACACCGAAGGCAGCAAACTCGTCGATGGTGCGGTGCGTACCCCCGCCGGCTTCCGCGACGCTTACCAGCAGTTCGTTGCCGGTGGCTGGAACGCGTTGACTGGCGATCCGGAGTTCGGCGGGCAGGGGTTGCCGACGGTTGTTTCGGCCGCGGTGCAGGAGATGTGGAACGCCGCCAACATGGGTTTTGCGCTCTGCCCGCTATTGAGCTTCGGTGCGGTCGAAGCGCTAACATACACCGGCACCGCCGCGCAGAAGGCCCTGTATTTGCCGAAAATGGTGGACGGTACCTGGGCCGGAACGATGAACCTGACCGAGCCGCAGGCGGGCTCGGATCTCGCGGCCGTGCGCACGCGCGCGGTGCCCGAGGGCGATCACTACAAGCTGTTCGGCCAGAAGATCTTTATCACCTACGGCGACCATGACTACACCGAGAACATCATCCACTTGGTGCTGGCGCGCCTGCCGGATGCACCCGAAGGTGTGAAGGGCATCTCGCTGTTCCTGGTGCCGAAGGTGCTGGTGAAGCCGGACGGATCACCGGGGGCACGCAACGACGTGCAATGCGTGTCGCTGGAACACAAGCTGGGCATCCATGCGAGCCCGACCGCGGTGATGGCCTACGGCGACCATGGCGGTGCCGTCGGTTACCTGTTGGGCGAGCCGAATCGCGGCCTGGAATATATGTTCATCATGATGAACCAGGAACGGTTTGGCGTCGGTCTGCAAGGCACCGCGATCAGCGAGCGCGCCTATCAGCACGCGCTGGACTACGCGCGCGCGCGCGTCCAGGGCACCGAGACCGGCGTACGCGGCGGCCCGCGCGTGCCCATCCTGCGCCATCCCGATGTGCGCCGCATGCTGCTGTCGATGCGCGCGGAAACCGAGGCAACGCGTGCGCTCGCCTACACTGTTGCCGCGGCGATGGACATCGCGCGCCGCCATCCCGATGCCGCTGAACGGGCACGCGCGCAGGCAATGGCCGACCTGCTGATCCCGGTGGTGAAGGGCTGGGGTACCGAAACCTCGCTGAACGTCAGCTCCACCGGTGTGCAGGTGCATGGCGGCATGGGCTTCATCGAGGAGACCGGTGCCGCACAATACTATCGCGATGCGCGCATCCTTACGATCTACGAGGGCACCACCGGCATCCAGGCGAACGACCTGGTCGGGCGGAAGATCGCACGGGACAAGGGTGCGGCGGCGCGCGTGGCGATTGCCGAAATGCGGCGCACAATTGCTGAGCTGACCGGCGCAGAGCTGGTGCCGATCGGTGTGGCGTTGACGCAAGCCGTGTCGTTGCTGGAACGGGTGGTGAGTTGGGTGGCAGACAACTCGGCCACCGATCCGCGCGCGGTCGCTGCCGGCGCCGTCCCGTTCCTGAAATTGTTTGGCATCGTCGCAGGCGGCTGGCAGATGGGCCGCGCCGCGCACGTCGCGCAAGACCGCCTGACCACGGGCGACAACAGCAACCCCGGCTTCTATCGCACGAAGCTCGCGACCGCCCGCTTCTATGCCGATCATCTGTTGCCGCAGGCGCATGGACTGGCGCACACCGTGATGCACGGCGCCAGTACGGTTCTGGCATCCGACGACGTCCTGTTCGCCGCCTGATGCGCACGCAGGTCGGTATTGTCGGCGCTGGCCCGGCCGGCCTGTTGCTGTCGCACCTGTTGCATCTCCGCGGCGTCGACTCTGTTGTGCTGGAATCGCGCTCTCGCGACTATGTGGAACACCGCATCCGCGCCGGCGTGCTGGAATATGTCGTCGAACAGTTGCTGGTCGACGCCGGCGTCGGCGCAGGCGTGCAGGCCGATGGCTTGCCGCACGAAGGCGTCATCCTGCGCTTCGGCGGCCAGGATCATCGCATCGACTTCCAGGCCCTGACCGGCAAACACGTCATGGTCTACAGCCAACATCTGCTGGTGCGCGACCTGATTGCCGCACGCGTCGCAGACAACGCAATGATCCAGTTCGAAGCCGAAGCCCTTCGCGTGCTCGATCTCGACACCGACCGCCCCAAAGTCCGCTATCGCCAGGATGGTGTCGAGCACGACCTGGTCTGCGATGTCATCGCCGGCTGCGACGGCTTCCACGGTATCTGCCGCCCCGCGATTGAGCGCCGGTTGCAGGTCTTCGAGCGGGACTATCCCTTCGGCTGGCTGGGCATCCTGGCCGACGCGCCGCCGTCGTCGCGGGAGCTGGTCTACGCCAGCCACGACCGCGGCTTCGCCTTGCTGTCGATGCGCTCGCCCACGGTCAGCCGCCTCTATCTGCAATGCGAACCGGACGAACGGCTGGCGGCGTGGTCTGATGATCGCATTTGGCGGGAACTGCAGGCGCGCTTCGCGCGGGACGGTGGGTTCACGCTTACCGAAGGCCGTATCACGCAGAAGGGCATTACCCCCATGCGCAGCTTCGTGGTCGAACCAATGCAGCACGGGCGGCTGTTCCTGGCCGGTGATGCCGCGCACATCGTGCCCCCAACGGGGGCGAAGGGGCTGAACCTCGCCGCCGGGGACGTTGCCACGCTGGCCCACGCGATCGACGCATTCTACCAGCGGAACGACACGACGCTGCTGGACGGGTATTCAACCACGTGTCTCGATCGCGTCTGGAAGGTGCAACGCTTTTCCTGGTGGATGACCTCGATGCTGCATCGGTTCGCCACCCACAGCGATTTCGAGCGCCGCGTGCAACTGGCGGAACTCGCCTATGTCACGTCCTCGCACGCCGCGATGACCAGCCTGGCGGAGAACTACGTCGGCCTTCCGCTGCCACAAGCCCGCGCGGTGGAATAGCGAACTCTATTCCACCACCGCCGCGGAGTGGCGCAATGCGCGCCGCATCCCGACCTACGGATTACGCCGGCATTGGCACTTTTTCGCAGTTGATCATCCATGGCGTGCCGAACTTGTCGGTCAGCATCGCGAAGCGCTTGGCCCAGAACGTCTCCTGAATTGGCATCCCGACGGTGCCGCCATCGGCCAAAGCATGAAACAGACGCTCCGCCTCAGCCGGTTCCGCCACGTTGAGCGTGACGGAAAAGCCCGACATCGGCGCCTGACGACCCGGCGGTGCATCAGACGCCATCAGCACCGTATCACCCAGGGCGATGCGCGCATGGATGATCTTCTGCTGCCACTCGGGTGCCGTCTGCGCCGCGGCCGGCGTCTCGGCGTGGGTCACCATCGCGAGGATCTTTCCTCCCAGCGCCGCGGCATAGAACTTGAACGCGGCCTCGCAATTGCCACTGTAATAGAGATATGGGTTCGTTTGCATCGGTCCCTCCGTTACATCACCGCAAATCGCACCGCCGCGATTGGCGGCAGCCGAGCCTCCAGCGCGGCCCAGGAATCGCCACCATTTTCAGAAATCCACAGCCCACCGCTAGTCGATCCGAAGGCGAGACGGTCGCCGCTGTCATCCACCGCCAGCCCGTGCCGCCACACCAGGTCATAGGCATGAGATTGCGGCAGCCCATCGCGCAGCACGTCGAAGCTGTGCCCACCATCGCGTGTGCGAGCCACCACCACCTTGCCATCGACAGGAACGCGCCGCTCGTCCTTGGTCGCCGGCACGAACCACGCCGTGCCGGCGTCGTGTGGATGCGCCACCACTGCGAAACCAAACTTCGACGGCTGGATTGTGGTGACTTCGTGCCAGGTGTGCCCGGCATCTGTGGAGTGGAACACGCCATTATGATGCTGGCACCACATGATCTCGGGATGCGCCGGACAGCGCGCCAGGCAATGGATGTCCTGTGCGATCGGACTGCCGGCCTGCTCGGGCGGCATATATTCGTTGTACATACCATGATTGATCAGGCTCCAGGACTCGCCTGTATCCATGGTTGCCCAAACACCCGCGGTGGAAATTCCGAGCCGGATATCGGCGGGATTGTGCGGGTTCACCAGGACGGAACTGATGCCGGGCTGCTCGCCGCCCGCAACGCCCATCCACTTGCGCCGGTCCGGCATGTGCCACAGCGGCGCGTTCAACGACCAGGTATCGCCATCATCCTCTGACCGGAACAGTCCACCCGGCATCGTGCCAGCCCACAACCGCCCCGCAACGCCGCCTGGCTCGATCGCCCAGATCCGCCCCAACGACCACGGATGCGGATCATCGCTCGCATCTTCCGGCTTCGGCGGATAGGCCGGTGCCGTCAGCTCCTGCCACGCGCCATCCCCTGCGCGCCGCCACAGTTTCGCACCGAAATGTCCCAGGTCGAGCGCCGCATAGGTCGCAGTCCCACGCGCGAACACCGCGGTCACCGGATCACCGAGGAATTGCGTTTCGCCAACACCCCAGCCACCGCGGCGCCGGACGATCTCAAACAACCCCTTGCGGGTGCCAACCAGCAGTCGGTCTGTCATTCCTCTCCCTCCTTCAGCCGCCGGTCAGTGCCTGGAACACATAGATCTCGTCATCCGGCCGCACCGGATCCGTCAGCCGCACCCGATCGTGTATCAGGTCGCCATTCACGAACACGTTGACGTGACGCCGCAGCACGCCCTGGTCGTCCAGGATGTAGCTGCGCAGCGCCGGACGCGAGGCGAACACCACCGCCAACGCGTCATGCACCGTTGCACCCGCCACCTGCGTGGCGGGCACCGGCAGGAAGCGCTGCAAGGCGCTGGTGAAGGCAACCGTTGGCATCGGGTTCCATCTTGACGTGACAGGTTGATATCAACATACATGGCGCCATGTCAAACCGCATGTCGGTGCCGTTCACAACCACGCTGGAGGTGCGCGACACCTGCCTCTGCCTGCACCTGCAGCGCGCCGCGCGCGCGGTGGCGCGTCGCTTCGATGACAGACTACGCCCGCTCGGCCTGACCAACGGTCAATTCTCGCTGCTGATGTCGCTCAACCGGCCGGAGCCGCCGACCATCGGCGGTGTCGCCACACTGCTGGCGATGGACCGCACCACGCTGACCGCGGCACTCAAGCCATTGGAACGCCGTGGCCTGCTGCGTGTTGCCATCGACCCCGAGGACCGCCGCAGCCGCCGCCTGGCCCTCACACCGGCCGGTCGGACACTGCTCGCCGCCGCCGTGCCGATCTGGCGACAGGAACACGCGTCCATCGACGCAAATATGACCGGAACTGATATGAACCGGTTTCGCAGCGAACTGCGGTCGCTCTCGTAACGCTTGACGTCGTCGTCATCGCGGCGAGAAACCAGCGCCTTGTTGCACCGGCTGGACAAGGGGGGGCCGTTGTGACGGGGGCATGCAAGTACGCCACGTGCGCACAACGAACGACGCCACGCACCGGCATGATTCTAGTGGCAGCGGCCCGGATGGTAGTAGCACCAGTGCTCATGATCCGGGCCGGGCGGAGGCTCCTCGACGACGCACGCGGCCAGCGCGGTCGCCATCGTCAGCAGCAACACCCAAGCGGTGAGACGGGTGATCATGGGATCCTCCAGGTCATGTCCGAGGCAACGGTCGGGTCGATTCGGACCATCCTGCCATGGCGATCGGACCGAGGTGGTCCCAATTCGTTGAAACACCGCATTGTGACCGCGATGCCCACCCATGCATGTTTGCGTGAAGTTGGGTTATGCTGTCGCGAAGCCGGTCACAGGGTTAGGGAGATTCACCATGCAATCCGCACCCATGCGGGGTTTTCTGGGATTTGTTGCTGCCGCGATTTCGGTGCTGACCTTCCATCAAGGGATGTGGGCGCTGCTGTATGCTCTGGGGCCGATGGCGCGTCCGCCTTATCCGACCAACCCGATCCCGCCATTCGGCGTGCCGCTGATCGTTGATCTATGTTTCTGGGGCGGGTTGTACGGCATCGTGTTCGGGCTGCTGCGGCCGCGTTTCACCCTGCCGCTGTGGCTGTGCGGGCTGATCATGGGGATCATCGCGGCGCTGGTCGGCATGTTCATTGTGGCGCCGATCAAGGGCATGCCGGTCGCCGGCGGATGGCATCTCATGTCGTTCGTGATCAGCTTCCTGATCAACGGAAGCTGGGGGCTGGGTGTCGGGTTGATCTTCCCGCTGCTGCGGCCGCGGGCACCGCATCCGGCGTAAGGCGTCACCTCAGACATCCAGCCGCCACGCGTCGCCGTCGCGCACCGCGTGACCTGCTGTGGGGACGGCGAAATGGGTGCCGATCACCAGGGTCGGCTGGCCCGCGAGGTCCGCCAGCACGCGCCTGCGGGTGACCCGCGCAGCATCGGCATCGGTGTCGGCGGTGGTGGCCTAATCGGGGCGCGCCATCTGACACGGATGGTGCATGACGTCGCCCGTGATCATCTATGTCGGGTCGGTCGGTGGCGTGACCTACAACGCCGGCTCCGGTGCCGAAACCATCAACGCCGGCCTCTCCAGCGCCAACAACGTGATGTGGGCGAGCGGTTCGTCGCTGCGCAGCGACCTGCTGGTGGGCGGCAGCGGCAACGACACGCTGTTCGCCGGACCAGTCACGGACGTGCTGACCGGTGGCGGCGGCAACAATATGTTTATTTTCCTCGACGGCCGGGGTGACTGTACGGCGCTGGTCACCGACTTCACCGCTCAGGACGCGGTGGACCTGCTGGGCTACGGCGCGTCCGCCGCCGCCACAGCGCTGAACAACGCCGTCTCTGCTGCCGCCAACACCCCACTGACCATGTCCGACACCACCCAAATCACCTTCCTGGGCGTCTCCGGTGGCAGCGCGTTACATGGCCACGTGTTCTCGAGCTGAGGTCGTTCTGACGGTGATCGCCGCCAGCACGGCCGCTGGTGTGGCCCACGCTGTGCTGGTCGCCGAATGCGGACAGGCGCCTTCCGGCCAATTGCGATCACCCAAGCGTCGGGAGCGAGATCCCAGAACCAGACGCAGCTCGCTGAGCGTGGATCGCAGTGAGGGATGAGACGCGGTCTTTCGCTGAGAGCCGACTTGCCCACCACAGCGTTCGCGATGACCGTTATTCCGGTCGCGGCGCCGGTCGCGGCCATTGGGCCGCCGTGTGATGGATGGTCGGCATCTCGGGCGAGTACGAAATGAGCTTTCAAGTCTGATACGCAGCCAGCGTCGGCCGGTGCGACATGCCCAACGTCGATACGGGTCGCGCAGGAGGTTGTGGCTGGCGGGCCGATTGGCGCATATTTCGGGCGTGGGTAGAACCGTGGCCGAGTTCTCGATATCGGCGGTTTGTATGTTTCATATCAACGCATTACGCGCCAGGCTTGGCGGAGGGAGTGTCCCTCTCACCCGTCCCTGCAGCGGTTTCGGCAGGAGCGCCGTGATGGCCACGCGTGACGACGCGCTGCGGATTCGGCCGGGGCGCATTCAGCACGGCAACCGTCGCGCCAAGCGCCCGAAGGGGTTCGCAGGCGACGTAATGCGGGCTGCGAAGAGGGAGGGGCACTCCGGCAAGACCTTCAGCGGCGGGGGTGGACGCGTGGGACGTTCGACCTTCGGCCGCGGCCGCTGTGCCGACCTGTCACTGTCGGCCAGGCCGTAGGCGAGTGTGGCAGTGCGCTCGATTTCGAGTGGCACATCTTGTCCATCGAGATGCGCCGTCTCGGAGCCTGAGGCCACGTGAATTTCCAAAGTGGCATCCGTGGTCCCGGTTGTCAGTCGCCCGTGTGCGTCATCGATACGCAATATGACCGTAGCCGGAACTTTCATGTGAGGTGTGATTTGAAGTTCCTTTTCTTACGTTATCGGAACTATTGTGGCTGCAAGAGGTGCCCCGAGACCTACCTGTCGATACTGGTTCCGCAAACCCGAGACTTCGAATTCTCCGATTGGGACGAAGTCAACCAGCCTACGATCCGCCCCAATCACACTTCCCCTTCATAGGTCACCCGAAGTTTGCTGAAGGGAAGGTTGCATTCGCCTCCACGGGGATCAGCGCGTGATCCATCCGACGATTCGAATGCCAAGGTCAGTCCCCGACCGTAAAGATCGCTGGCAGTCCGCCAGCGCGGGTCATAAGGACTTGGTGGCGTATCAGCGCTTTCGGGAAACAAAAAGGCGAACGCGTAAACTGCCGCGGCAAGATGGAAGGGGCTCTTTCCCGTCTGCTCAGCATGTTGGAACGACGGTTCAGCTCGTGCATAGACCTCGTCGCTGCCGGCCGTGCCCGCATTGATCAAGCCCTGGAGTGTCGTGAGAGTAGCGTCGGGATCCGACACGATTTGCCTTCTCAAATCCCAACAGGTCAGCACAATGCGGATTGGCTCGTTCAGCTTACCACGAGATAGGATATTGCGCGTCAATACCTGATGCAGGGTCCGCGGATCAACCTGGGCCACCTCGATCGGCGTCGTGCAACCACAGATGGCCATACAATGAAACACGACGATCACGGCCAAATCTGCGTATCGACGCCTTGGCCGTGCGACGAATGTCCAGTTACGCAAGTGTGACGCCAGGAGTCCTGATTCCAACAAACGTGAGACAGCTGCCGATCAGGCGTCTGAGGCACCCAGGTAGGATATAGCGTGAACCCAGTGCATCATACAGCAGGAAGCTTTCGCATCACATATCGATTGGTCTTGTCCGAGTGACCATATCGTCGCAGCCAGAGAGTCACAAAGCATTTGGACTGGATCGCTCAATCGTGGTATCGATGTGCGGATCAATGCAGGTGCGAATTCTGCGCGCGCCACCATCCTCCTGACCCGGTCCGCGACCTTCACGCGCGATCCGCATTCGAGTCTCTTACGGCAAGACGAGGCAATTCAAGAAGGGGAAACCTGTTGAGCGATCCTGCTATGGGCGATGGATCCAAGTCGGGCGAGACCCTGGGACGTAAGGCGCGCAATGAGCTGATCCATTACGCGCTGATCTCTCTGTATTTGTATATCTGCTTCGGCGCGATGCTGTTTTACAGGATGGCATTTCTGCATGCCGCAGGTGTTAGTTACGCTCCTTATGGTGTGGCCGCGGTGAAGGCGCTGATCTTGGCGAAGTTCCTGCTACTCGGCCAGATCGCGCGGTTGGGTGACCACTACATCAGGCGGCGCGTGATCTATGTGATCCTGCACAAATCGTTGCTGTTTCTGCTCCTGCTGTTTGTCCTTTCGGAGATCGAGGACGCTGTCGTGGGCATGCTGCATGGGCAGGCGATTCGTACGCTTGTGACGGAACTGGGCGGTGCCGCGCTCTTGCAGACACTTGCGACGACCGTGATCATGCTGCTGATCCTCATGCCATATATCGCATTCAGGGAGATTGCTGCCTCACTCGGCGAAGACCGGCTTTTGCAACTCCTGACCGCTCGGCGGGACGGGGTGAAACATCAACACCCTAGGCACCTGGGAGCACACTGAGGACTTTCCGGCCAGCGGATAGCCGTGACCAGCGTTCCGCGTATCCCGACGGCAGCCTTGAGATGCCCCATACGTGCCGATTTTGGGTAGCTTCGCCGTGCCATTCCGGTTCACGATGTGACCGAGTGGATTTAATACCTCCCTCCCCAATAACCTCGCGTGTCTTCGTGACCAAATTCCGGTGCATCATTCGGTGATCTCGCAGGATCCGATGAGATTTGAGGAATGGAATGTGAGCCCTGCCGGATGACGGCGTTGAACACCGTGACATGGACCTCCGATTGGGCATGGAGCCTGCCGCTGATCGCGATAACCGTCGTGATCCACGTGTTTGGCCTTGGCGTTATCACGGGTGAGGTCAGCCGCTTTTTGAACCGGAACGACGACCGTCGCGGCTTCGCGTCGATGTTCGCTCTGATCATGAGCGTCACTGTCACTCTGGCAACAATTCTGCACGGCATTGAAGGCGCGGTCTGGGCCGCTGCTTACCGGCTTCTCGGGGCATTGCCCGAGAACAAGGCCGCCATGCTCTATTCCATCAGTGCGATGACCAGCTATGGCAATTCGAATCTGAACTTGCCGAATGAGTGGCAGATGATGGGCGCTCTCGAAGCGCTGAACGGAATGCTTCTGTTTGGCTTATCCACCGCCTTCCTGTTCGCCATGATCCAAAGGGTTTGGCCGATCGGCATCAGGGGACGGGACAGACAGCCATGAGATTTGTGGCTCGCGTTGTTGACACATCACTTCGGTAGTTCATCGAATTCTGGAGAGCAAGCACATGACCGATAGCCCAAACATCCCCGTGCCGGCATCAACAATAAAGACACGCAATAAGGCGCTGCGACTGCAGGGCTCGATTGGTCTCGCGTTCGTTGCCATTCTCGCGCTGGCAGGTTGTTCCACGTCAGTCCAACTTGGTCCGCAGGCGGTCGCGGGCCTGACACCGGATGGCATCGTGAAAATGGATCAGATTCAGGTGGCGTATATCGGCAGCGGAAGCGGTGGGCAGGGGACGCTCTACTACCAGGGCAACACCTATTTCTTCTCGATTGGTGGCCTTGGTGTCGGCGGCATCGGCGCGTCGACGATCCAGGCTGAAGGGGAAATCTACAAGCTCAAGAGCGTGGCGAATTTCGCCGGGACCTATGGTCAGGCGCGGTATGGCTTTGCGCTTGGCAACCTGAGCGGCGGTGACCTGTGGATGCAGAATGAGTCTGGCGCGATCATGCATCTGAAAGCCAAGCGCACCGGCCTGATGCTCAGCTTGGGTGGTGACGCTATGGTGGTATCCATGCAGTAGCGGCGAGGTCGGGTGACGCGCCTATTGCACCGATAGCGGTTCAACGGCGCATCATCGGTATCCGTTCCCGTCGGAAAATGATGGCGGCCGGGGTCCGCAACTGCGAGGTCGCGCCGCGATTGGGACGCAGCACATTGTCGTCGCCGCCGATCAAGAGATTGATTGGCAGCTACGACAGAGTAACCGACTGCACCTCGCTCAAACCGCAAGGACTACTCCCTGACAGGCAACGGTTCGGTATTCGGGCCACGTCCGATGGCAGCGGCCACCAACACCACCGGGTCACGTGTCCGCATCGCGAGCCATATTGCTCCCTTACATCAAAGGCCAAACAGATACCGCGCAATTGCAACAGCACGCCAAATGACGAACATTACGTATCGAGGGTCGACCGTACGTGGGATGCCCGCTGAAAACGGGCGCGCATGACAATCTGGGATCGCCTGATCAGTCCTGGAGCCTTGCCGTCTCTGTTAGCCGCCTGCCTCGTCCTGCTGCTCGGCACATTACCAGACCGAAATGTCGTATTGCTCGCGCACGACGGCATCCCGAGCCCTATCGTTGGGGCATCCTGTTTGCTCTGGGTGCAGCGATGTCGTTCTGCGCCACCGGGCACCAAATTGAGTTACAAAACACAACGAAGTCAGGCTTATTGCCGCGATTCTTCGCCTGCTTAGGGCTGACGTCCGACCTGCGCCTGCTGCTGCGTGGAGGACCTCGGCTGCTCCGATTCGTCGGCGCGCCAGTCGTCCCACCCAACGCGTGTCGCTTCGACGACCGCAGCTACGTCCGGTAGCATCCCATTCCAGTACGGCGCCGGTCGCGATCGCGCCGGTAATGGCAAGCACATCCGCCGTTGTCGACGCGCTATGGCCATGAGGGTAGAACTGGCGCTCCGGCAAGCGGCGGCTTTTTCATCATGCGGCCGCCTCGAGCGCGCCCCCCAAGGCGAACGATGACGATGCAACATCATGCTCGAGATTGCGACTGGGTCGATCGGCGATGAGCGGCCCCTGGCGCGACAGAAACGGGCATGTTTTTTGATATTATCCCGATGGTTGGCTGAGGCCGGTACCAAGGACACCGCGGCGACAGCCTTGAAATATCCCGTGCGTGCCAATTCTGGATAGTTTCGCGGCCCTTTTCGCTCCATAAGGTTTGTCAATGGACCCGATACGTGTATCTCGGCACCAAGAGCCAGAATCGGACATCGTCGCACCAACGGATCAGGCCTGTATGTGTCTCATCCCGGGCGGGACATTCCGCATGGGATCGGATGTGCACTACCTGGAAGAATGTCCGGCGCATCTGGTCTCCGTCGACCCGCTCAGGATGGATCCTTGCTCTGTCACGAACGCGCAGTTTGCTCAGTTCGTGGCGGCGACGGGCTATCGGACGGTCGCGGAAAGGCCGCTGGATCCGGCGCCCTATCCCGGTGCGCTACCGGGCATGCTCGTCCCTGGTGCCCTCGTGTTTCAAATGACCGACGGCCCGGTCGACACGCGCGACCACAGAAACGGGTGGCGCTATGTCGCAGGCGTTTATTGGCGCCATCCCCAAAGTCCAGAGAGTTCGATTGACGGGCTTGCGCAGCACCCCGTTGTGCATATCGCTTTCGAGGATGCTGAAGCGTTCGCGGCATGGGCCGGAAAATCGCTACCGACCGAAGCCGAGTGGGAGCTTGCGGCACGCGGCGGCCGAGATGGCGCGGAATTCGTGTGGGGCGATGAACTCACGCCGGGCGGCCAGCACACGGCAAATATCTGGCAAAGCCCATTCCCGTGGCGAATTTCGCTGCCGATGGTTATGTCGGTACCTCGCCAGTCGGCTCATATCCGGCCAACGACTATGGCCTGTTCGATATGGCAGGGAATGTGTGGCAATGGACGGTCGATTGGTACTCCACCTCTCATGAGGTCGAGAAGTCCAATGCGTGCTGTACGCCATATAACCCGCCTGGTGCGCGCATCGAGACCAGTTTCGATTCGGCGCAACCGCATATCCGTATTCCGCGCAAGGTGGTGAAGGGCGGTTCGTTCCTGTGCGCGCCGAGTTATTGCCGACGTTATCGCCCGGCGGCGCGGCAGCCGCAGATGATGGATACGGACATGAGCCATCTCGGCTTTCGCTGCATCGTGCGGACATAAATTCACAGCAAGGAGGATACTTCCATGAGCTCCATCGGTGGCCCGCGTCTGGGACGACGTGGAATGTTGCTAAGTGGCAGCTCCATCCTCGGTGCATCGGTTCTGGGAACCGCGCAGGCGGCGGTGTCCCCAGATGCCGTGCAACTCGCGCAGGCCCAGCAACCGGCGGTCACGCCGGCGAACGGTGGTAAGCCCAATATTCTGGTGATCATGACCGACGATGTCGGCATGTGGAACGTGAGTGCCTATCACCGCGGGATGATGGGCGGCCGCACCCCGAATATCGATCGCATCGCCAATGAGGGTGCACTGTTCACCGATCATTATGGGCAGCAGAGCTGCACCGCCGGACGTGCCGCGTTCATCACTGGGCAGCAGCCCTTTCGCACCGGCCTTCTGAAGGTTGGCCTGCCCGGGTCCCCCCTTGGCTTGCAGCCGCAAGATCCGACCATCGCCGAACTGCTGAAACCCCAAGGCTATGCGACCGCGCAGATCGGCAAGAACCACCTGGGAGATCGCAACGAATTCCTTCCGACAGTGCATGGTTTCGATGAGTTCTTCGGCAACCTCTATCATCTCAACGCAGAGGAAGAACCGGAAGACCCGGACTATCCGAAGTCACCCGAGTTCCACGCCCGATTCGGTCCTCGCGGAATGCTCCGGTGCGTCGCGACCGACATTGACGACCTGACGATGGATCCGCGGTTCGGCAAGGTGGGCAAACAGAAGATCGTGGATACTGGCCCGCTTACTCGCAAGCGCATGGAAACCGTCGAGAAGGAGATGCTCGCGGCCTCGACTGATTTCATCGATCGTTCTGTCACGGCGGGGAAACCTTTCTTTCTGTGGCACAACACCAGTCGCATGCATGTCTGGACCCATCTCAGCAGCGAATGGGAAAACAAGAGCGGCTACGGCATTTACGCTGACGGTATGATGGAATTGGATTGGGTGGTTGGACAGCTACTCGGTAAGCTCGATGACCTGGGCATTGCCGGTAACACGATCGTGGTCTTCACGACTGATAACGGTGTTGAAAAGTTTTCCTGGCCGGACGGTGGCACGGCGCCATTCCGTGGCGAGAAGGGTACCACCTGGGAAGGCGGCTTTCGCGTGCCGGCACTGGCGCGTTGGCCCGGGACAATCAAGCCCGGCACGATCATCAACGATATCACGTCGCACGAAGACTGGTTGCCAACGCTGGTTGCGGCCGCAGGGGTTCCCGACATCAAGCAGAAGCTGTTGCAGGGTTACCAGGCTGGCACCAAGACGTTCAAGGTCCACCTTGATGCGTACGACCTCAGCAATGCACTATCCGGTAGCGGTCCGGGCCAGCGCAAAGAAATCTTCTACTTCGACGACGAGGGCAATCTTAATGCCCTGCGCTATGGTGACTGGAAGCTTCACTTTGCCATCAAGAATTCCTGGTGGGGTGAGGTCTCGCAACCGCGTACCGTGCCCTTGGTCATCAACCTTCGCCAGGATCCGTTTGAGGTGACGCCAGATTCGCCGATGTACACCAGATGGTACGCCGACAAGCTATGGACCCTCATGCCGGCGCAGTTGATCGTCGGACAGTTCTTGCAGACGTTCCGCGAATTTCCGCAGCGTCAGAAATCCGCCAGCTTCAATCTTGATCGGATCCTGATGAACATGCAGGACGCAACATCGGCGGATTGAGGCACTTATCGCGGACTATCGACCGGTGATTGGTAAGGCTTGCTTCCCACGGTCCCAGTTGGGACGGAAACGATGAGCCAAAGAGGATTGAAGCGTCCCCCCTCCCGAAAGGTCATGCCATTCTTATGAGCTTGGCGCACTGCAAGGTGAAGGCGACGGTGGGTCCGGAGGTTGAATCGCGCATGCACATTAAAACAGACGCGGCCAAATCCGTGCCGTATCTGGGTAGTCTGGCCGGGTTGTTGCTGATAAATAACCATGGTTCGCTTGTTCAATTGGGCGCAATTGGGCGTACGTCTCTGTCCGCGTTGGCAACCAGCTCCCCTGGCCCGTCAACCCGGAGCCGCGGATCGGTGTGTGCCTTTCGCAGTTCGCTCCAACAGGGGGTCAGCGCGGTGACAACCACGACTTGTCGTGGCTTTCGTACCCATTCTAGTTCGTGATGAAGCCGCGGACGCCGTTGCAGACTTTCAGCAACGAGGAGAACTTTGCCTACCTCCTGACTGAACTCGAGCTGGTTGTTGGCTCGGGCGAACTCAGGTGGACGGCGGCCTCTGCCCGCGCCGCGCGCCATCGTCTGGCAAGGCTTGCTAAAATGATCGAGCAGTCGGACGGCGGGTCGCAAAACGACCACTGAGGTACCACGCGCCACAGGCTTTGGGCTTTGGGCTTTGGGCCTTTGGCAGCAAGCAGCAAAGCGCCAAACATCGCTGATACCTCGGGTGTGTATCATTGATACCTCGGGTGTGTATCATTTGTGACATTTGACCGGGTGAGCCAACCCCAACTCGGCACGGGAGGCAAATGCTCTGCTGATCCTGCGCCGACAAAGCGCTGCATTAACAAGCAGGAAGGCCGCTTGCTGCGAGACCACGGGTCGGCAGGCGTAATCCGATTTCCCTTTGTTGGCCGTCCGTGATAAACCCCGAACAGGGGGCAGCGCTCCATGACCAGTCAGGATGGCGTAGCCATCGGCAGCAGTCGTAGCTTTCTTGAACCGGACGAATTCCACGCGGCAATCCGTGGTGGTAACGGCATTCTCAGCTTGCTTGGCAACGGCACCTACGCTGCCAACCTGACCACAATTCAAGTCGGCCGCCTAACGTTGCAGCGCGGTCGTGAAAACCTCTCGCGCATATCCTCGTCAGCTATGCCGCCAAACCGGGTAGGCGTTCTGGGTTGGATCGGCGATAGCGCGCCGCCGGTCGTGCGCGGCAGACAGATGCGGCAAGGTGAGTGGCTATGCCTCGGGCTGGGCATGCAATCACAGCATCGGACATCTGGACCCGTCGATTTTGTGGCGCTGACGCTGGACGCTGACGATCTGGCTCGGGCCGCGACCGAAATCAGCGGCACCTCCCTGGTCATCACCGCTGGTGCTGTCCTGCACGTTCCAACGCAAGTCCATGCCTGGCTGTCTGCGGTGATCGAGGCTGCCACGCTTGCAGTCACTGCCACACCGGAGATTTTCAAGTCACCCATCAGTGCGGATGCGCTGGAGCACGCCCTCCTGCGGCCGATGGTCATGTGCCTCATGAGTGGGCAAGCAACCCAGGAAAGCAATCGACATCGCCGGCGGGTTGACATCGCAAGACAATTTCTGGCCGAAGTCGAGACCAGCGTTGACTGTGCGTTGTCAATACCAGCGCTGGCCCGGGTCCTCGGCGTGTCACAACGAGGTCTGAGGGACCTTTGTGAGGAACAGCTTGGTATCTCGCCGGTACGATTTGTGCTGTTACGACGATTGCATCTGACGCGGCGGGCGCTGCTCCGCTCCGATCACCACACCAGTTCGGTGACGGAGATAGCATTGGATTACGGTTTATGGAATCTCGGACGGTTTGCTGTTACCTATAAATCGGTCTTTGGGGAGTCACCATCGGCCACACTGCGACGACCGCCAGGCCGCGCAGGCGGATCTGACCTCATTTGATCTATTCCGCTTCTGCATGCTTTATTGGGCTACCACGCGTCTAAATATCGTCTCTGGCCGTCATGCAGCGTGGAGACGCGCGTGCGGCGATGCGCGACGCATGTCCCCCAGCTCCACCGCGTGAAGGCAGAGCCACCTGTCGGTTGCATCGTGGTGTAGCCTGCGTCCTGGTCTGCCGATTCTGTACAGTCGCGACGCGCAAAAACCGTTTCTATCCTATCCCACGCAGGGGCCCGTATTGGGGCACATACATAAGCCTGTGTATGCGCCATCCGTACCAGCGGGTCTCGAGGAGGAACGGTTCCACGTTGATGACCGCTGTTGCGCTTGACGACATGGCACAAATTCCCAGCGGCACCTTCCGGATGGGCTCAGATGACCATTACCCTGAAGAACGGCCGGCGCACGCCGTCACGCTCGACGGCTTCAGGATCGACCGGTACGCGGTTACCAATGCGGCGTTTGCAGCATTCATCGCCGCCACCGATTACGTGACGTTTGCCGAACGGCCTCTCGATCCGACACTCTATCCAGGCGCACGGCCAGACTTGCTGAAACCTGGAAGCGCGGTATTTCGCAGCCCGAGCCGCCCGCTGCAGCCGCGCGATCTGCGCGACTGGTGGGAGTATGCGCCAAGTGCAGACTGGCAACATCCCGAGGGACCCGCCAGTTCGATCACAGGGCGGGAGCGCGAGCCCGTCGTGCACATTGCCTTCGAGGATGCACTCGCGTACGCCGCCTGGGCCGGCAAAGACCTGCCGACCGAAGCGGAATGGGAATTCGCCGCGCGCGGCGGGCTGGACGGAGCCGTCTATTGCTGGGGCGATGAATTCACGCCGGGTGGGCAATGGATGGCCAATACCTGGCAGGGGGAGTTTCCCTGGCAGAACGAAAGCCTTGATGGGTTTGCCGCAAGGGCGCCGGTAGGCTGTTTCCCGGCCAACGGCTACGGCCTGTTCGACATGGCCGGCAACGTCTGGGAATGGACCAAGGACTGGTACGCGGCCGGCCATCCGCATGATCCGTCGCGGCCATGTTGTGCACCCGTCAATCCGCACGGTGTCGCCGAGGCATTGAGTTACGACCTCACCCAGCCGGGTCCGCGTGTGGCCCGCAGGGTGATCAAGGGCGGTTCGTTCATGTGTGCGCCGAACTACTGCCAACGCTACCGCCCGGCGGCGCGCTATCCGCAGGCGATCGACACCACCACCAGCCACATCGGCTTTCGCTGCGTGCGTCGCACGACATAAGCACCACAAAAGGGGACAGCAGACATGAACCGGCGGAAATTATTCGTCTCGACAGCAAAAGCCGCTTTGGCCGCTGCGTTCGGCGGCTCGTGGCTGTCCGGCAAGGCCAACGCCCAGGCCACCGCTACCCCAGCAGCGCCGGCCGCGGCCGTGCCGGGGGCCCCGATGCCCGCCGCCGAGGAGGGGACAATTTACGGCACGCTCGGCAGCCCGGATGCCACGATTTCCATTTCCGGGCGCGTTCTGCCGCCGCCGCCGTACTCGTTCGCCGGCACGATCACCGAAAGCGCGAAGGGCTCCGCACCCTGGTGGCCGCCGACCGTGGTGCCGCCGCGCGGCGCGCCCAACGTGTTGCTGATCATGACAGACGATCAGGGCTTCGGCGTCAGCAGCACCTTCGGCGGCCTGATCCCGACCCCAGCCATGGACCGGGTGGCCAAGGCCGGCCTGCGCTACAACCGGTTCCATTCGACCGCGCTTTGCTCGCCCACCCGGGCCGCGCTGATCACCGGGCGCAATCACCACGAGGTCGGCTTCGGCGTCATCTCGGAACTGTCGACCGGGTTCCCGGGCTACGACTCCTATATCGGCAAGGACAACGCGACGATCGGTCGTATCTTGACCGAGCACGGCTATGCCACCGCCTGGTTCGGCAAGAACCACAACACCCCGGTCAATCAGCTCAGCGCCGTCGGTCCCTTCGATCAGTGGCCATCGGGCATGGGCTTCCAATATTTCTATGGCTTCATGGGCGGCGAGACCGACCAGTACTCCCCGTACCTGTTCCAGGACCACACCCAGATCTTCCCCTGGCTGAACAAGCCCGACTACAACCTCACCACCGACCTGGCCGATGAAGCGGTCAAATACCTGCGCCAGTGCGACGCCGCGGCCCCCAGCCAACCGTTCTTCGTATACTTCGCGCCCGGCGGCAGCCATGCGCCGCACCAGCCGACGCGGGAATGGGCCGTCAAGTTCAAGGGCAAGTTCGACATGGGCTGGAACGCCATGCGCGACATGATCTTTGCCAACCAGAAGAAGCTTGGCGTGATCCCGCAGGATGCCGAACTGACGCCGTGGCCCGACGATCTGCCGAAGTGGGACAGCCTGAGCGCCGACGAGAAAAAGCTGTTCGCCCGGCAGGCGGAAATCTATGCCGCCTACACCGCCTATACCGATCATGAGATCGGTCGTGTCATTCAGGAGATCGAGACTCAAGGCAAGCTCGACAATACCCTGATCATCTATCTTGTCGGCGACAACGGGACCAGCCCGGAGGGCACGCTGCTCGGTACGCCCAACGCCTATACTGCCTATAACGGCGTGCTGGATGTACCGGTCGCGGCTCAGCTTAAATTCTACGACGCGTGGGGTTCGGCCGAGACGAGTCCGCATATGGCTGTGGGATGGTCCTGGGCGTTTGACACGCCCTTCAAATGGACCAAGCAGATCGCGTCGCATTTCGGCGGCACCCGGCAGGGCCTGGCGATTTCCTGGCCGGCGCGGATCAAGGACGTTGGTGGCCTGCGCACCCAGTTTCACCACGTCATTGACATCACGCCCACCATCCTCGAGGCAGTGGGCGTCGTGGCACCGGACGTTGTCGACGGCATCACGCAGACGGCGAAAGAGGGTGTCAGCATGGTCTACACCTTCGATGCGCAGAACACCGCCGCCGCGTCGACCCGTAAGACCCAGTATTTCGAAATGGCTGGCCACCGGGGCATCTACAACGATGGCTGGTATGCCAACACCATTCCGCCGATTGGTCCGTGGGTGGTGAACGCACCGTTCCCGGATGTGCTCGACTACAAATGGGAGCTGTACAATCTCGAGACCGACTACTCACAGAATAAGGATCTGTCGGCGCAAATGCCGGACAAGTTGAAGGAGATGCAGGCTCTGTTCCTGTCGGAAGCCAGGAAATACAATGTGCTGCCGCTCGACAACCGGCAGTTCCAGCGCGCCATCACACCGCGACCGAACGCCACCGCTGGCAAGACGGTGTTCACTTATACCGGTGAGCTGGCCGGCACCCCAGACGGCAACGCGCCAAGCATCCTGAACCGTTCGTTCACCCTCACCGCCGATGTTACGCTGAACAAGATCGGTAGCGGCATGATCGTCACCGACGGCGGTCGCATGGGCGGTTACGGACTGTATCTAACCAATGGCAAGCCGGCCTTCATCTACAACTTCCTTGATCTGCAGCGCTTCCAGTGTGAGGGTCAGCACGCACTCTCGGTCGGCAAGCACAATGTCGAGTTTGACTACACCTATGAGGGACCGGGCCTCGGCAAGGGCGGCAGCGGTGAGCTGAAGGTCGATGGCCACACCGTTGCCACGTTGAAGATGCCGCACAGCGTCCCGTTCTTGTTCCCGGTCAATGAGACCTTCGATGTCGGCCTCGACACGCGGTCGTCGGTCATCGGAAAGGACAACCTGATGCCGTTCCGCAGCATCGGCAATATCGACAAGCTGACGGTCAAGCTTGGACCGGTGCGGATGGCGGAAGCCGAGCACAAGCAAATGCAGTATGCGTTGGCAAATGCCAAGGACTAGGCTCGTCCAGGAAGCCGGCGGTGTCGCACACGGCATCGTCGGCTTTGGGGGGTCTCGAAAGCTCCCTCCGGACCAGATGCAGCCCTGCTGCGATCGGCGCGACATCGTCACCACATTGGTTGTGTTATACGAACGTATTTTCGGTGCCGTGGGCGCTTCCCCCCGTTGCCGGGCGCCACAAGTTTTGTCGACGTGTTGGTTGAGCCGCTCGGTGGAAAGGAGCCTGCGATTTGCTAGGTTCTTACAAGCTTGGGTATCTGCTACCTATCTCCTGATTTGCGTTGTAAACAGAACCGAAATACGTGCCGAATCTGCATAGCCACAGGTTGACGTTGCAGCTATAGCACTGGCCGAGATACAGGCCGTACGTGCGCGCGCCTGGGACAACGTCGTCGAGACATCGGCAATAAGTGCTGTGCGTGACGGTGCGATTGACTCAATTGGCCCGCGGCGGATCTGGTCGGAATGTTCCTGATCCGGTCTGATAACCTGCTGGACATACGACTGGATGACGACCAGCAGGTTGAGATCTGGTTCTGGAGCGGCGTGGGCCGTTCGACCGAGACGGAGGACTGTCCATGGCGCGCCCGACGGTTGGTCATCTGATGGTGCTGTTTACCCTTGGCGTACTTGTGTTGGCGCCCGCGCGGGCCCAGCAGCCGCAACCACCAGCCCTGCCGCCGCCGCCGGAGCATCCCGCGATCGAGCCCGCCGCGATCGAGAAGTTGAAGGCGATGAGCCAGCGGCTTGCCGGCGCAAAGTCGATGAGCTTCACGGCGGTCACGACCTACGAAGCACCCGCGCGTAACGGCCAACCGCTGTATTACTCGACGTTGTCCCAGGTGGCGGTGCAACGCCCTGACAAGTTGCGGGTAATCACGCCGGGAGACGGCCCGGCGTCGGACTTTTACTACAATGGAAAGACCATGATGGCGTACGCCCCAGCCGCGGAGTTGGTGGCGGTCGCCGATGCGCCGCCGACGATCGAAGCGGCGATGAAGGAGGCCTTTGACAAGGCGGCGATCTACTTCCCGTTCGCCGAGGTGATCGTCGCGGACCCCTACAAGAATCTTTCCGAGGGGCTGACCTCGGCCTTTGTCATCGGCCAGTCACATGTGATGGGCGATACGGTCACTGACATGGTGGCGATCGCCAACGGCAACGTGCAGGCGGAGGTATGGATCGGAATAGATGATGGGCTACCTCGGATGATCCGTGCGATATATCCAAAGGACCCAACGCACTCGCGTTACGAGATCCAGTTCTCCGACTGGCACCTCAACCGGGCGATGAATGGCGCGGACTTCACGTCGGCTTCCGCGTTGAAGGCGCCGCGGATGGCCTTCGCGCGCCCCGACGCGCCGCTGCCCGGCAAGCCCTGAAATGAAAGGCCTCGTCATGCGACAGATCGGTTTGGCGATCGCCGGCGCCACGTTGGCTCTCGTTCAGATGCAGCCTGCTGGCGCCTGGATGCGCGGCGGCGAGACCGCCAGCGGTGGACATTATGGCGCCGCGGCGAATGGCGGTCACTGGGCGGCGGGCGCGAATGGCCACACGGCTTCGGGAACCTATGGCACGACGGCGGGCGGCACACATTATGCCACAACCTCCAAGGGCGGGTCGGCTGAGGCCGGCAATGGCAGTTGGTCAGCGCAGAGCGCCAGCGGGAGAACGAACTCCGGGAGTTACGGCACTACGGCCTACGGCACGCACTATGCGACCGGCTCCTACGGCGGGGCTGTCGCGACAAACAATGGGCATACCGCCGTTGAGAGCAACGGTCAGTACGCTTACGGCACCCACTACACCGGCACCGCGACCTATGCTGGCGCGTACCACCCGCCCACAGTGGTCAACCAGTACTATGGGACGGGCTGCTACAACTGCGGCGGATGGGGCGGGGCGGCGGCGGTCGCCACCGGCGTGGCAGTCGGCACGGCGGTAGCCACGGCGAACGCCAATGCTGCCGCAGCAGCATACGCCTATGGGACCATCTATGCGGCCCTGCCCGCTGGGTGTGCTTACACGCCATATCCAGGGGCAACCTATTACAACTGCGGCACAGCATGGTTCAGCCCCGCCTATGGAGCGAACGGAGTATACTACCGCGTCGTACCGCCACCGTAACGCGAACGCACGGCAGGCATATCAAGGGGTGCACCTCTGCAGCCTCGTGCGGGCACACATGCCGTCGTCTTTGCGTTACGGCACAGCTAGCGGGTCATACCAATGCTGCCGCCAGATGGGCAAACCGACGACGCGAACGACACGGAGCGGTTGACACCAGCTGCGGTGCCGGAAATGCCAGCGTACGCACGTTGCCACACGCCGCTACGTTTGTCCGAACCCCTCGATCGTCCAGACCAGGGGCGCGACGTCCGCCTTGACGTTGCCGGCACGGGGCAGGCTCAGGTCCACAATCAACAACATGCCGCCGGACCACATCAGGAGCAAAAGTGACGACAATACGACCTGGCACCTGCCGACGACGTCAAGGCGGACGTCGTGCCGAAAATGCATAGCGGTTGAACGGCGCGTCCTTCATCGTTACGCTGCGCGGCCACCCGTGCCGCGCCTGAGGTTTGAATGGCAATGCCGACACCGCACATGCCTGTCGCAATGCCCGATTGCCTATCCACGAGCGCCGTCGGTTCACGCCCGGGCATCAACCGTCGCGCCAGCGTCATCTGACAGGATGCATTGCCTTGAGTGATACTGCCGGACCACCCAACACCGCTCACGCGACCGTACGACGTTCGCGACGTGTATCGGCCATGTGGCTGATCCCTCTGATTGCCGTCGCGATAGGCGGTTGGCTTGCTTGGGACACGCTCTCCAAGAAGGGCCCTATCATCACCCTGTCCTTCGAGACGGCTGAAGGACTGCAGGCGGGTCAATCGCAGCTCAAGTTCAAGGACATCGTATTGGGAACGGTGCAAGATCTGGAGCTCACGCCCGACCATTCCCACGTGTTGGTGAAAATCGCGACAACGCGGCAGGCGGAACCGCTGCTAACCGACACAACGATATTCTGGGTGGTCAAACCAAGATTGTTTGCGGGCAATCTGTCTGGGCTGGGGACTCTGCTGTCTGGCGCTTATGTCGGCATGCTGCCGGGCACGACGGCCGGCAAGCCGCAGCATGTCTTTGTCGGACGCGAGGATCCGCCAGTTCTGGAAACCAATGTACCGGGCCATTCGTTCCTGTTAAGAGCCAGCCGGGTGGGCTCGATCTCGGTTGGCTCACCGATCTTCTTCCGCGATCTCGACGTCGGCACCGTGCTTGGCTGGGACATTACCAATATGGCGCGGACGGTTACCATCCATGCCTTCGTTCGGGCGCCATATGATAGTTACGTGAATGATGAGACCCGATTCTGGGATGCGTCGGGCGTTTCGCTGCAGCTCGCTGGCAGTGGCGTTAGCGTGCAGATGGAGTCACTGCGGGCATTGCTGCTTGGCGGCATTGCGTTCGACACGCCTGACGACAAGGCTCAGGCGCCGATCAGTGCCGAGAGCCACCTTTTCCCGCTGTTCAAGGACCGTGAGACGGCAGATGCCGCGTCATACAGCCGGCAGATTCCGGCAGTCGCCTACTTCGGAGGTTCGGTTCAAGGTTTGGGACCTGGTTCGGAGGTTACGATTCACGGCCTGGTGGTCGGTCATGTCACCGCGGTGCAGCTTGGTTACGATCCGGCGAAGCATGCGATTGTCGCGCCGGTTCACTTCGAGGTTCAGCCTGAACGGGTCGTTGGCATCGGCAATCAGGTCTTTCGGACCGCCGCCGAGGCGGTCGACGCGCTGGTCAAGCAGGGAATGCGGGCGACGCTACAGAGCGCAAATCTGCTGACCGGACAGAAGATGGTGGCGCTCGAGTTTGTTCCTGACGCGCCGCCGGCGACTGTGACGATGGAGAGTGGGAGTTTCGTGATCCCATCCGCGGACGGCGGTGGCCTGGCCGGCCTGGCGGGATCCGCAACTGAGCTGCTTACCAAGGTGAACAGCATACCCTTCGATCAGATCGGCAAGAGCCTCAATGGGATCCTCCAGGCGGGCAACGATGCCGCGAACAGCGCGCAACTTCGCCAGACATTGATAGAGCTTGCGGCGGCGATCACCAGTGTGAAAGACTTGGCAAGCAACATGGACCACGACCTGAGTCCGGCGATGCGGCAATTGTCTCCCATTGTGGCGAACCTGCAAGCGACGGTGACCAGCGCCAATCTGTTGGTGAAGTCACTGGATAGTGGCTACGGCCATGACACGAAATTCAATCGCGACCTCGAGCGGCTGCTGACGCAGGCGAATGAGGCCGTTACCTCGATCCGCTCGTTGGCCGATACACTCTCGCGCAACCCGGAGGCTCTGATCAAGGGTCGACCCGCCGGAGCTGAACAATGATACGTATGCCGAATGGATTGACATTTGCGGCGCTGGTCGTGGCGGCGGCCTGTGCTGCGTGTTCGTCTCCCACTCCGGTGCTTTACACGATTGCGCCGATCGAAGGCCCGACGCAGGCCGCCGGCCCGAAGGTCATCCAGCTGCGACAGATTAGCCTCGCGCGATATCTGGAACGTTCCCAGATCGTTCTCTCTACCGAAAACTATCGGCTCGACGTGATGGCGAACGACTGGTGGGGTGAACCGCTTGGCGCGATGATGAGTCGCGTGCTGGTGGAGGAGCTGGGACAGCGCCTGCCGCATAGCGTCGTGATTGCCGAGAATGGCGCGGTGTCGGCGCCGGCGGACGCGACTATTGAACTGAACGTACAACGGCTGGATGAAGACAATACGGGTAGTCTCCTGCTGCACGCTCAGGCGGACGTGAGTTTCAAGGGACGAACGGCGCCGACGCCGCGCAGCTTCCGTGTCACAGTTCCGCCACCGACACCGGGTGTGCCTGGTGAGGTTGCGGCAATCAGCATCGCGATTGGTCGTCTCGCTGATGATCTTGCTTCTGCGCTGCAGGCGGGTCCGTAGGCGCCAAGATGCCGTTCTCCGCGGATCAGCCATCGACGCAGCCCCAGTTGCAGGCATGTCCGGGGTGCGGGTTGCTGCAGAGCGTACCGCCGCTGACGCATGGCATGAGCGCGGTGTGTTCGCGCTGCCCCACCCGCCTGCTACGTGCCGCCTCGCATCAGTTTGATCAAACCATCGCACTCACCGTGGCTGCGCTCGTGTTGTTGTCGATCATGTGTACGACGACGCTCATGGGTGTCCAGACGGCTGGCATCGCGTTGCAGGCCGGTCTGTTCTCGGGACCAGCGGAGTTGGTTCATCGCGGCATGAGCGGGCTTGCCGTCGTGGTCGTGTTTGTTACGGCAGTTGCCCCTTTCGGCAAGCTGGCGGGCACCCTCTATGTATTGATCCGGTTGCGTGAGGTGTCCCCCCCTCCTCATGTGCGGCGGGTGTTCATTCTGGCCGAGAAGTTGCGCCCGTGGTCGATGATCGAAGTGTTTGTCTTCGGTGTGTTTGTTGCGTACGTGAAGCTTGGTGATCTGGTTCAGATCCGTCTGGAACCCGGCGTCTACGCATTGTTGGCCCTGACAGTGGTTGTCATATGGGCAGACAGCGCCCTTGATCGGGAAGCCGTGTGGGACAGGCTTGATCCTCGAGACCCCATCAGTGTGTCGGCTGCCGGCGAA
Organism: Acetobacteraceae bacterium; assembly: GCA_035486355.1. GTDB lineage: Bacteria > Pseudomonadota > Alphaproteobacteria > Acetobacterales > Acetobacteraceae > Palsa-883. The sequence continues at coordinate 15,340 of DATHNE010000190.1, read as the reverse complement.
ACCGCGTTCCGCGAGAAAGGCCTGGCGATCGGTTGCGAAACTTGCGGCCTGGTGAGTGTTCCGACGATCGATCATCCACGCTGCCCACGCTGTGAGGCGACCCTGCATCCGCGCAAGCCGGACAGCATATCGCGGACCTGGGCGTTGGTCATCGCGGCGATCGTCCTCTACATCCCCGCGAACGTTTACCCGGTGCTCACGGTGGTGCAGCTCGGCGCTGGGGCGCCTAGCACCATTCTGGGCGGTGTGCAGGAGTTGGTTGAATCGGGCATGTATCCGTTGGCCGCCTTGGTCTTCTTCGCCAGTATCGCGGTGCCGATGCTGAAGCTTGTCGGCCTTTCGTTCATGCTGATTGCAACACAAACCGGACATACAGGATGGTTGCGTGATCGAACACGGCTGTATCACATCGTGCGATGGATCGGCCGATGGTCGATGATCGACATCTTCATGGAGGCTTTGCTCGGTGCGTTGGTACGATTTGGGTCCGTTGTCACGATCGAGCCGGGGATTGGCGCCGTTGCTTTCTGCGCCGTGGTCATCCTGACCATCATCGCGGCGGAAATCTTCGACCCGAGGCTGATGTGGGACGCATCGGCACGCTCCGCGGCATCTCACGCGGCGACGGCGTGATGTACTGACGGATGCCACAGTCCTGTCTGTCCAGATATCAGACGTTCCACGTCACAGGTTTTGCTTTTTCAGAAACCCAGTGAACAGGACGGGTTGGTCATGCGCACGACAGCACGGGAGACGTCGTCATATGCGGGCCATTCTTCGACGCGCGATCATGACAGCCTCTGATCGATTGGACCGCACATGAGCTCGACGCTGATCGCTCTGTTGGTGTTCCTCGGCTGCATCTCCGCGGCGGCCATTGGCATGTTTCTGCACGCCAAATTGCCGAACCGTCATTTTGATGGGGATTCCAAGGACACCATGAAGCTGGTGATGGGTCTGATTGCGACTCTGGCCGCTCTGGTGCTCAGTCTGTTGGTGGCATCCGCGAAGAATTCCTATGATACCCAGGGGACGGAGCTCCAGCAGTTGTCCACCCAGATCGTGCAGCTTGATCAAATGTTGGCGCTGTATGGTCCGGAGACACAGGAGCTCCGCCACATCCTAAGACAGGCGCTCATTACGGGGCACGAGCGGATTTGGCCGGCCGGTGATGGCCAGCCCGCCAATCTGGACCCCGCGGCCGGTCGAGCTGCAGCCAATGTCTTTTACGCGAAACTTCAGAACCTGACGCCCAAGACTGAGGCTCAGACCCGCATTCAGTCCGCTGCCTGGCAGTCCGCATCAAGTCTGCTGCAAGTTCGGATGCTGATGTATGAGCAGGTGAGGCAACCCATCGCCTGGCAACTGCTGGCGATACTGATATTCTGGGTATCGGTGCTCTTCCTTGGTTTCGGGTTGTTTTCGCAGTTTCATCTGACGCTCGGAGTCACATTGGCGGTCGGCGCATTGTCGGTTGCCAGCGCAATCTTTCTGATATTGGAAATGAACCAACCCTATGCGGGATGGATGCGGCTCTCGGATGCGCCGTTCAGGAGTGCTATAGCAGCCATCGGTCAGTAGACGCAATCAGGATGTATGATCGCCAACGCTCGGGCGTCGTAATGTCGTTCGTCCGCAATGGCTCTGTCCCGTTCTATCGGCAAGATCGTCAGACTCGGTACACTGCCGACACCGTTCCTCATGCCTGCAGTCATATGCCGAAGGTAGTGGGTCAGTTTGAATTTGTGATATGGATGGAACGGGGACGGTGGGGACCGTCCCCGTTGATGTCCGCTCTGCGGCCATGGCGCTCGTTCCGGGCGACCTCACTGTCGCTCGAACGCAGACGTTCCTCCAAGTGTGGTGGTAGCTGCGCATAGCGCATTTGCTGCAACAATCGGACCACGATCCGCACTCGGTGCCGCCCGCTGTCTCGGTCAAGCGGCGTCAACCTAATGGTTGCTGCTCCCGCTGGCGTCCTGGATCTGCCGTAACACTGCGCCGAGGTTGAAGGCGGCTGGTTTCTGACGCGGAGGGAATTGCTGGAATGCCCCGATCTGCTGGGCCACGAGCGCCTGCATGCCGTATAGCAAGTAGGCGTGGGAGATGACCCAGTCCCAATAGGTATTCGAGTTTACATCCGCCAGCTCGAAGGGGTCGCGGCGCAGGTTGAACATCTTCGGCGCTCGCAGTTTCACGAAAGGCTCGAACCACCACATCAGCTGATGCAGCCTGCTGCTCCATCAGCACCATTTTCCAGTCGTTCATGCGAATGGCAAGTATATCGCCATCATCGCTGATGTAGAAAAAGGCCTTCCTCGGCCTCTCCGTCACCTCGCCGGTCAGGTAGGGCAACATGTTGTATCCGTCGACGTGTCCTTTGAAGGTCTTGTCGCCGATTGTGTGACCATTGAGAAGTTTTTCCTTGATATCCGGTTCTCCCGCCGCAGCAAGCAACGTGGGTAGCCAGGGAAACGACACCGTTGAGGACCAGGCCTTCCCGGATCTTGCCTGGCCAGCGTACGAAGTTGGGCACCCGCCAACCGCCCTCCCAGTTCGTATTCTTTTCACTGCGGAACGGAGTAATTCCGGCATCCGGCCAGCTATTGTAGTGGGGCCCGTTGTCCGTCGAGTACATCACGATGGTGTCGTCGGTTATGCCCAGATCATCCAGCTTGGCCAGCATTCGACCGATATTCTCGTCATGGGCGACCATGACATCGTTGTAATCTCCCTGATCGCCGTTCTTGCCCTAGTGCTTTTCGGCGCGGTGGGTGCGAAAGTGCATGGCAGTGGAGTTGTACCAGATGAAGAAGGACTTCCCTTCATTGTGGGTCTTGTCGATGAAGTTGAGCGCATGCTCGGTCGTCTCATCGTCGATTGTTTCCATACGGTTCCTGGTCAGCGGACCAGTGTCTTCGATCTTCTGTCCACCCATGCCATCCGCCCAACAGTGCAGCACGCCTCCGGGTCCGAAGTGCTGTTTGAACGCCGGGTCTTGCGGATAATCCGAATCCTCGGGTTCCTCCTCCGCGTTGAGGTGGTAGAGGTTGCCGAAAAACTCGTCGAAGCCATGCTTGGTCGGAAGAAACGCATCCTTGTCCCCCAGATGGTTCTTGCCGAACTGGCCCGTGGCGTATCCTACGGCTTCAGCAATTCCGCTATTGTCGGATCTTCCGCCCGGAGGCCGACGTCCGCGCCCGGCATGCCGACCTTGGTCAGGCCAGTGCGGATCGGGTTCTGTCCGGTGATGAACGCTGCGCGTCCGGCCGTACAACTTTGCTGTCCGTAGTAGTCGGTGAAGGCCACGCCCTCATTGCCAATTCGGTCGATGTGAGGCGTCCGGTAACCCATCTGGCCACGGCTGTTGTAGCTGATGTTCCACCAACCGATATCGTCCTCCCACAGGATGAGGATGTTCGGTTTGCTCGATTTGGCCATTTCGATCTCCCTCGAAGTACGTTGTTGTGTAATAACAAATCTCCGGTCGGCTCGCTCTCTCCCCAGCAGCTATAGAAGACGCAACGGAACAGCGACAAACGCGAATACGCCGATAAGGATAAGAAGGACTGCGACAGAAACGGTTGGTGTCCGCATCCTCCCTTCCCTCAGCCCGGCGACAGCAGCGAAACACCCGCTTTGCAGGTAACGGACCGTCCACTCGTACTGCCAAATCGAAATCACGAGTGTCAGGATGCCGCACGAGATCAGTGCCAATCCCACGTATTGTGCCACGAATGGATGGCGGGCAGGGTTGGCGCCCGGGAGATCTTCCATTCGTTGGAAGAACGGGACAATTGTAAAGCCGAAGCCGATCAGCGAGACCGCCGTGCGTATCCAAGACATCAGCGTGCGCTCTACGCGGGCGCGTGTGCGGAGCCAGGCGAAATGACTGTCCGCAGTCACCCGTACCGGGAACCTTTCTGCGTGTGGCTCGATCGGTGGCTCAGCCATACAAACTCTCCCTTCTCCGACAATTGCCCGCAGAGTTGGAGCGTGAGATGGGAAGCGCTTCAAGAATGCTCGCGACCGGCACCGCAATGACGACGCTTTGAGCGAACCGCAGTAGCGTCGCACCGCGGAGCGGTACGAAGGCCCTCCACGCCAACCGTGGCGACAGGTCACCGAGGAGCTCGCGCCGATACATCGCAGCGCCACTGACGCGCGATAGGAGCGAGCAGGACGCGAACCAGCAGGTAGGGAACGAACGCCAGCAGAACGGCGATGATGAGTGCCTCAACCGGGTAGAATGTCTTGAACACCAAAAGTTGATAAATTAAGTCCATAGCGAGCCCAAGGAGGATGATCCTCGCGGTCGCGTTCAATCCCTCGCGCAACAGCTGGACGCGCCTGCCGGGAGTATCAGCGACTGTCTGAACCGTCGGCGCGCGGCCGGCTCGTGGGAGCTTGACGACATCGTGGATTGCAGCAATCGCTGCCATCGAGGGCTGTAGGATGAAGCGAAACGACAGCGGACCGCTCGAACAGGCTGGTCCAAATGTGTTCAATCACTGCTAACGTTACGCCGTGCCAAAGCACGACCGCTGCGATCAACACCAGGCCAATCGCGATCACGAGCTTGGGCAGGCCTCCGAGTTCTTGTCGACTGGCATTGTTCTCTCCGTTGCTCCGGCGTGACGAACAACGCAGCGAAAACCAACATGACTCGTTGACGTGTCAACCGGCTCCGGATGGCGCGCCGCCGGACGATAGCGGCGGCAGTAGTTCGGCGCGCACAGGTGCGAGCCGCCCTTAAGCACCTTGCGCGGGATCTTAATGTTGGGCAGGCACGAGTCGTAGCTGGCGTCTTCACGACCACCACGCGGATTCTGCGGGATGCAACAGGCCTTCGGAGCGTCCGCCTCGTGTTTCGGTGAATACCAGTCGGCCGTCCATTCCCACACGTTGCCGATCATGTCGTAGACGCCGTAGGCATTGGGCGGAAATGCCGTCACCGGCGAGGTGCGTTCGAACCCATCGAGCTTGTGATTCTGGTACGGAAATGCACCCTGCCACGTGTTTGCCATCTGCTTGCCGCCAGGCGTGAATTCGTCGCCCCAGGCAAACTCGGCGCCATCGAGGCCACCGCGAGCGGCGAATTCCCACTCTGCCTCGGATGGCAGGTCCTTGCCGGCCCATTTCGCGTAGGCCAAGGCGTCTGTGTAGGCAATGTGCACGACGGGATGATCATCAAGCCCGCTGATCGAACTCCGAGGCCCGTAAGGTCGCTTCCAGCTGGCACCGAACTTGAACGTCCACCACTGGCGCCAGTCATCCATGTCAACCGCATGCTTTGGTGGACTAAAGACCAGCGAAGCCGCCCGCAACATGTTCGGTAGAGCGCCCGGATAGTCTTTCGGATCCGGCGTAAGTTCTGCGAGGGTGACGTGGCCGGTCGCACGAACGAAATCGCGGAATTCGCGGTTGGTGACCGGAGCGCGATCAATCCAGAAGGCATCCACAGTCACGCGATGACCGGGTGCTTCCTCCGAATAGTGGCTATCTGATCCCATGCGGAATGTGCCACCGGGTATCGGGATCATGCCCGCGCGCGAGCGCATTTCTGCGCACGGACTTTGTCGCCGCGGCGACACGTCAACATATCGCTCTGCCACGATCTCTTCTTTCAACCGGTGCCCAGCCGCGCCCACGCATCAGGCAAGCGCCTACGGCACCGCAAAACTAAGAGCCATGCTGATTAACTGCAGCCGTTCCTCAGAGTCCCCCCCGAACCACCCGCGCTGCATGGGTGCAGTTTGCCGAATTCGGCAGGGCCTTGCAATCTAATTGCTCGCATCCCAATGCTGGCTCGCGTGTATACCGTGCGTGCCCTTGGCTCACTCGCTTGCCATGGCCGAATGAGCGTTCGGCTGTTATTTGACCCACATGCTGCGCAATTCCTCCTGGGTGATGCAGCCTCTGGGGCGTCAGCGCAGCAACCAGACCCGTGCGGGCATCAGGCGGCTAGCCCATCTGCTTGGATGTTCGACATCGTAGCCTATCTTTGGCTGCCAACCATCATCCGCTCCTTCAAGTGGTACCGGCCGTAGGCCCGCTTTGGGTCGACGGCCGGTGTTGGCAATCCTTATGAACGAGCGGCTGCTTATTTGGTTCACTGCCCGAAACTGGTCAACCTCCCGTCGGCCAGCACCAGCTATTCGATCACCCCGCCGGAGTGTACGAGAAAGTCCAAAAAAAGGAAGTTCCAATTGACCCACAATCTTGCCGAATCCGTATAGCGAGATCCGCTTCCACCCGCTACGCAGTGGTTCTCTGTGTCATTTGGCGTTCATTGCAGGTTGGTCTCCCAATGAGTGGCGGTGCGCGGTTGATTGCGAGAGGCACACACTCGGTCTGTTACACAAAGGTATAGTCGTCAGAACAAACCCCAGTGGCCGACGAGCCGTAACCAGTGTCAGATCGGGTCAACCACGATGATTGGGGAAACATTCCGGATGCTACACAAGGTAGCCTCAGCATCTTTGGTTGTAGGACTGCTCGTAACAGGTGCGTCATCCGGGGCGAGGGCACAGCAACCTGCCAGTATGGCGCAGACCAACGGCGCCCCATCCGGTTGGTCCTTCAATGTCGCACCCTATTTGTGGGTTCCGACGGTCAACACGACCCTGAACTACAACCTACCAAGTGGCCTCGCAGGCCGGCTGCCAACCGATCTGTCGGTTGACCCCGGTCAGCTCCTCTCCCACCTGGACTTTGCGACGGCGTTTGCGGCTGATGCCCAATACGGTCGGTTCTCGGTGCTGACCGATTTCATGTTCATGAAGTTGAACGCGAACAGCGCCCACTTCAAGTCGATCAATTTTGACGGCGGCGCTCCCATCCCGATCTCAAGTTCGGCCCAGACCAGCACAAGCACCACACTGAGCGCCACGCTATGGACGCTGGAGGGCGGCTATACGGTGGTGCAAGGTGACTGGGGCAATTTCGACGTGATTGCTGGCTTCCGTTACTTTGGCGTGGACAGCAGGACAAATTACAGCCTGGCACTGAGCGTGACCGGACCGCGCGGGAATGGTCCGACGTTTGGCGGCATCGGCAGTGTTTCCGCCAATCCGGCAATCTGGAACGGGATCGGAGGATTTCGTGGCCGCATCCGTATCAGCAATACCGGCTTCTTTATCCCATATTACTTCGACATCGGGGCGGGTGGCTCAAATCTGACCTGGCAGATTGCCTCCGGTGTTGGCTATCAGACCGGGTGGGCCGGCGTCTCACTGACCTATCGTTACCTGTCCTTCGAGCAGGGCAATAATGCCGTCGTGCAGAGCCTGTCGATGGGCGGCCCGATGCTCATGGTCAATTTCAGCTTCTGATGTCCCGGTCACCGAACACCAACAGAGACCGCCGAGAGACCGAGCGCGGATCGTTATGCCATCGACGTTCGAATGGTGCGGGGCGTCCGCGGTCGGGCCGCGTCCGCCGCGCCGCGGCGTCGATGAACACTATGCGATCGATCGGCGTTCCTCAACCGCCAAGCGCACAGCGACGCGCCATGATCGCGCCGGTCTCGATCTACGACGGCATAGACAAGGATTGGAGCAGCACGTTCGCGGCTGACCGCACGGAGATCGCGAACTATCTCGAGAAACCCTACACGACGGCGACTAAGCCGAACATTCGTATCGTCCATACCGCTAGGCCAAGCACCCTGCTGTTGCAGATACAGCTCGTTGGTGTCGAATCGAATGTGCCTATGCTCTCAACTGTCTCGCGCATCTATCCGGCCGGTCTGCTGCTCAACATTGACAAGCAGGCGTCTTCTTCGCCTGGAACCTTCTCAAGCTCTGTCACCCACGCGTTGACGCTCCACGACTGGACCAGTCGTACGCGGCTCGCCGCCGCGGCGAACAAGAAATCTCCTGGAGCCCTCAATCTCGGCTCCACACTGAGCACCGTGCGTGCGGCTGAAGCGGGTATCGACCAAGGCGCCACCATTGTCGGCAAGTCGATCCAACTGATGCGCTGGGGCGACGCGTGAACGGGATCGTGATGCGCTGTTGGCCTCGACAGGTGCGAAGGCCCGTCCTGGTAGGCGAACTGATGCGAGCAATCGTTCTCGAAGACCGCCGGCAAGCGCTATGTCGTGATAGGCGATTTGACGGCCATCGCGTGACGCCCCTTAGTGATGCAGGCGCATCACGAGAGCGCTTATGGCCAAGGAAGATCAATGATACCGTGGGGGGACTCCAAGGTCGGGCGATTCGAGGAATGCTTAAGCCCCTCACAGACCGAGACGACGGGCCAATAGGAAACGGAACATGCGAAGAAGCCTCTACCGCAGCGTGGCACTGCTGGCCGCCCTGGCGCTGATCTTGCCGCCCCCGTCCGTCGCGCAGACCAGCCCGCCCACCGCGGCGACCGTCAACGCGTTCAACACCGAGCAGCTCGACGCATTGCTGGCGCCCATCGCGCTCTATCCCGATGCGCTTCTGACACAAGTGCTGATGGCCGCGACCTATCCACTGCAGGTTGTTGAGGCATCGCGCTGGCTGGATGTCCCCGCCAACAAAGCCCTGACGGGCGACGCGCTGGCACAGGCATTGGCGCCGTCGGCCTGGGATCCGAGCGTGAAGTCGCTGGTACCGTTCCCGCAAGTGTTGGCGATGCTGAATGAGAAGCTCGACTGGACGCAGCAGCTTGGATACGCATTCGCGACCCAACAGTCCGACGTGATGGACTCGGTCCAACGGTTGCGTCAGCAGGCGCAGGCGGCCGGCTACCTCAAGACAACCGAGCAACAACAGGTCGTCGTTGAGAACCGCACCATCATCATCGAGCCGGCGAACCCGCAGGTCGTTTACGTACCGGTGTACAGCCCCACCGTGGTCTACGGCGCGTGGCCCTACCCGCTGTATCCGCCAGTCTATGTCCCGCCCCCACCTGGCTACGTCGTTGGCACCGCCTTCATGACGGGCCTGGCGTTCGCAACGGGTGCGTTGGTTGTCGGTTCGCTGTGGGGCTGGGCGCGTCCGACGTGGTACGGGTATGGCGCGGGCAGCGTGAACGTCAACGTGAATCGCTACAACAGCATCAACGTCAATCGACCGCCGATAAATTCGGGAACCTGGCGTCCTCCTGCGGGCGGCGTCGGCGGCCGGCCAATTCGTCCCCCCGCCGGTCCGGTGGGCGCGCCCGGCCGTCCGGTGCCATTACCGGCGAACGCTATCGGACGTCCCAATGTGCAGGTTCCCGCCAGCGTCGTGAACCGGCCCGCGGCTGGCAACCGACCCGCACAGGGTGGCGCCGTGCCGCGTCCGGGCAACCCGGCGCAAGGCGGCTCCGTGCAGCGCCCCAACGTCCCGACGCAGGGCGGTAACGTTCCGCGCCCAGGTGGCACGCCACCGGCTGGGTCGATTGGCCAGCGTCCCGGCGGTGTCAGCCCTGGCGCTGGCGTCAGTCGCCCTCCCGCGGCCCAACAACGGCCGGCTGGTGCCTTCGGAGGGATCAATGACGGTGCGCGGGCCAATCAGTTCGGCAACCGGGGCGCGCAGAGCCGGGCAACCCAGCCGGCCCGTGGGAACGCCAACCGACCCAGCGGCGGAGGCAGCGCGCAACAGCGGCCGGCACCCCGAGCTCCAGCCAGTAGACCTGGTGGCAACCGTGCACCAAATCGGGGGGGTTAGATGGAGTTCAGCATCATGAAGGTCATGTCGGTGACGCTGCGCGCTATCATTCTCGCAGGCCTTCTGGTGGGTGGCACGCTGCCATTCCCCGCTTTTGGCGCACCGAGCCAATTGAGCTTTGCCACACCCGACGATGCCGTGGCGGCTCTGCTCGACGCGGCGCGCAGCAACGATCCTAAGCAGTTGCTCGCTGTACTTGGTTCCGGCAGCGAGACCTTGATCAATTCCGGCGACCAGAACGCCGACGCCGCCGCGCGGCAAAAGTTCGTGGCCGACTACGACGCGCAACACAAACTGGCCGAGGTTACACCCGGCCATGACGTGCTGCGTGTCGGCGCCAATGACTGGCCGATGCCGATTCCCGTGGTGCTGGTGAATGGACGCTGGCAATTCGACACACAGGCAGGCGCGCAGGAGATCATCGACCGGCGCATCGGTCGTAACGAAATCGCGGCAATCCGTGTCGCGCTCACCTACGTCGACGCGCAGCGCGATTATTTCGAGCGAACCAAACAAGCCAGCGGGAAGGGCGAATACGCGCAACGCCTGGCGAGCCGGCCGAACAAGCATGATGGGCTGTATTGGCCCGTGACGACCGGCGAACCCGAGAGCCCATTCGGTCCGTTGGTCGCGCAGTCCGTGGAGGAAGGCTATCCGGATGATCCGGGCACCGGGTATCGGATTCCGTACCAGGGGTACTATTTTCGTATCCTGAACGCCCAGGGCGAGAACGCGCCTGGTGGCGCCAAGTCCTACGTGACGGGTGGCCGCATGACCGAGGGCTTTGCACTGGTGGCCTGGCCCGCGAGCTTCGGCGCCTCCGGCATCATGACCTTCCTGGTCGATCAGGACGGTGTAGTCTACCAGAAGGACCTTGGCAGTGGGACGGCAGCCATCGCGGCGGCGATGGCACGTTACAATCCCGATATTACGTGGGCTCGCGTGGACGTCACGAGCAATTGATAGGACTTCGGCAAGGACGTTCCGGATCTACTTCGAGTAGCCAGCCCGTGGCGGAATTCTGACCGGTTGGCCGTTGCCCGACCACCGGCTTCGCGCCACCGCCCTCGCACGCAGCGCGAGTGGTGCATGGGTCGCGTAAATGGAGGAGCAGGATACGACCGACCTCGGCGATCGTCCGAGGATCGGACTGAGTGAAGTGCCCGGAACGCACCACCAGCTCGGATACAGCGTCCTGAAGATGCGCGCTCGCGCAAGAGACGACGCCGTCATCTCCATCCTGCTATGGGCGATGGAACCAAGCCTGGTAAGATCGTGGGCCTCAAGGTGCGCAATGAGTTGATCCATTGCGTGCTGATCTCTCTGCGTTTGTACATTTGCTTCGGTGCGATGCTGTTGTGCAAGACGGCAGTCCTGCAAGCCCCGGGTGTCAGTTACGCCCGTATGGTGCGGCCGCAGTGAAGGCACTGATTCTGGCAAAAGATGTGCCAGGCAGGCATCACGCGCGAAGGTTGCTGCCGATGGCGCTGGGTCATCTGTCGTACTCGCGAGGCAAAGCATCCCCCATCTTCAAGGCCAAACGCGAATTGCGCGATTGCAGAAGCGCGCCAAATGGCGAACATTACGCAACGAAAGTCAGCCACGGACAGGTTGTCGGCTGAAAACGGGTACGCATGACAATCTCGGATGGTCTGATCAGCCTTAGCGCCCTGCCGTCCTTGCTCGCCGCCTGCCTCGTCCTGTTGCTGGGTGCGCTCTTGGCGCGACATGTCGCGCTGCTCGCCCGCTACAGCATCCCGAGCCCGATCGTCGGGGGTGTGCTGTTTGCCTTGGCTGCAGCGATGTTGTTCCGCGCCACGGGGCACCATATTGAGTTACAGAACGCAACGAAACCTGGCCTGTTGCTGATATTCTTCGCCTGCTTGGGGCTGACGTCCGACCTGCGCCTGCTGCTGCGTGGCGGTTCTCGGCTGCTGCGGTTCCTCGGGGCGCTGATCCCCTTCCTCCTGGCGCAGGACGCGTTGGGCGTGCTGATGGCCAAGCTGCTCGGTCTGCACCCGTTCCTCGGCCTCGTGGCTGGATCGATCACGCTGGCGGGTGGACACGGCACCGGCGCCGCCTACGCCGACAAATTCGGTGAGGCCACGGGGATAGAAGGTGTTCTGGCATTGACCATGACGTCGGCCACGCTCGGCCTCGTGTTGGGTGGTGTCATTGGTGGCCCCGTCGCGGAGCGGCTGATCCGTCGTTTCAGCCTGTCAGCCTCGCAAGACAGCGCGCAGGACGGTGGGGTCATCCTGGGTCCGACTGAGACGCCCGTGACGATGATACCGGTGATCAGCTCGCTCGCGGCGGCTCTGGTCGCGGTCCTGGTTGGCAGATGGCTCGGCGCGTTGCTCGTTGACGCACCAGTCACCGTACCGGACTTCTTGCTGTGCCTGCTGGCCGGGCTGGTGCTGCGCAACGTCGGCGGGCTGGTTGGCCTGCGGCTGCACAGCGCTGCGTCTGATCTGATTGGATCTGTCTGTCTATCGTTGTTCCTGGCTTGGACAATGATGGCCCTCGACATCAGCACCGTGCTGGACTTGGCGGGGCCGCTTCTCGTCATCCTCGCCGCGCAGGTGATGTTAGTGGTGCTTTGGGCGTCTTTGGTGACGTTCCGTCTGGCTGGACGCGACTACGAGAGCGCGGTGATGGCCGCGGCGTTCTGCGGATTTGCGATGGGCGCGACGGCAACCGCCATCGCCAACATGCAGGCAATCGCCCATCGTCACGGCCCAGCACCGCAGGCCTTCCTCATCGTCCCCATCGTCGGTGCCTTCTTCATCGACATCATCAACGCTGTGGTGCTCACACTGTTTCTGTCACTCCACATGATGGGATTCGGCTAAGCGGACTGGACGCGCAGGCTACTTGAACGCCATCGGCTTGTCTGTGCCGCGCCCGGCCTTGCGGCGCTTCGACGGCTTCCGTTCCGGCGCTGGCTGAGGGTCCGCAAACAGCGGGACTGGCGCCGGTATCTCCGGCCGGTTCGTACCGCGGGGCTTGCCGCCCATGGAGGTCTCGTCCAGTTCGACGATGCCGCGTAGCAGAGCGGGATGGCTGTCCATCATGGCGCGGATGCGGTGCGCCAGATGCCATGTCGTGCGGTATTGCAGGCCGAGCAGGCGTGCCAGCTTCAGCGACGAAATGCCCTTGCTTGACGTGCCGATCAGGTAGCTCGCGATGATCCAGATCGAGGCTGGCAGATGCGTCTTGTGCATCGGTGTGCCGGAGGTGACGGAGAAGCTCTTGCCGCAATCCAGGCAAGCAAATTGGCCGGGCCGGGCCTTGAGCCTTGAGGCGTGGCCGGTCACGCCGCAATGCGGGCAGGTTGGTCCAGCAGGCCAGCGCGCACGCTCGAGCAATGCAAGGCACTTCTCCTCATCGGCGAAGCGCGCCTGCAAGGCGACAAGGCTGAGTGGGTCGCGTCCGGGTTTCATGATCACAACATACGGGAATCCAGGACTAAAAGCAATAGTTCTGGGTTGGATTATCTGATTGAGAAGAGCCTGGCCCGGCTGGAGGGACAGAGAGTCGTCTCGCCAGTGATCTCCTCGGCACCTTGCGGCAGCGCGATATGGACGACGCGGTTGCCAAACTCTCAACCGAGACCGGCCCTGCGCACCCCCCCACGCCGACGGCGAACACGTTGGCGGCACCTATCGGCAGGGGATCGCGTTGGCATCCGGTCGGTGGTCCTCGGCAGAGGTTGGCCCACAGTTGGTGCCAGGCAACGCGGTCCCGGCACCAGTCACTCACACTGTGTGATCGGCTGTCGCACCACCGCCTTGTCGCCAACATCGTGCGGCTACAACGCCACGGCCTGCCCTACCGTCTCGCCTCCTTGCTGCGCGCGTCAGTGCTGCGGGGGAGGTAGCACGGCCTACGCGGCCGGCACTCGTGTCGCGGCCTCAGACGGTCAAGCCACCATCTCCTGAGTAGTTTCCGAACCTTGTTTCGCCCGTCTTTCTCCATGTACGTCCGCATCCAACAATCGGTTGGCAGACCGCATGGTTCCCTGTGCCGCCTCGTCTACGGCGACCTCGCGTTGACGATCGGAAATTCGGCCTAACCAAAATTCAGAATTGAGTGTCGGCCGAGGTGTGGCTCCAATCGGCCTACCGATCCCCGAGGTTCGATCCGGCATCGCTAACACGGATGCTCTGCCAAAAAAATCGTCGGCCGCGGCCAAGCTTGTACGGCTGGCACTCGCGCTGCCGCTGCTGTACGCAGGCAACTGGACGCTGGCGATGGCCAGCTGATCGGTAAGCGGCAACTTTTTTGGGGGGACTTTTGTGAGCAGCCGCCATTCCACCGCTTGGCAGCGTCCGACGACGCGCCACCTGCCGTTGCCCACGGCGGTTGATCGGCGACGTGTCGTCTGGTCCTACGCCATTACCGTTGGGTTGTACCATCTCGCCGCACTGCTGGCCGTGCTGCCGTGGCTTTTCAGCTGGACCGGGCTCGTGCTGGCCATTGTCGGCGTCTATGTGTTTGGTGGCCTTGGCATAAACCTATGCTATCATAGATTGTTGACGCATCGTGGTCTGACTTGCCCGAAATGGTTGGAGCATGGCTTTGCTGTTCTTGGCGTGTGCTCGATGCAGGATACGCCAGGACGTTGGGTAGCGGTTCATCGGCGGCATCACGAGTACTCTGACAGGCAGGAGGATCCTCACAGCCCGCTGGTCAATTTTCTCTGGGGCCATGTTGGCTGGATGCTGGTGGACAACCGCGACCTCACGCGACTCGGCATCTATGAGCGCTATGCGAAGGATGTCCTGCGCGATCCGTTCTATCGGCGGCTGGAGCGTACGCTGCTCTACCCGATCATCATTCTGGCATCCTGGGCGGTTTACTTCCTGGGCGGCTTCGCGGCCAGTCTTCTGAGCGGAGGCAGCGTTGCTGACGCAGCTCGGTTCGGAGCGAGCGTGCTGATCTGGGGGGTGTTCGTGCGTACCGTTCTGGTTTGGCACATCACCTGGTCAGTCAACTCAGCGGCGCATCTCTGGGGGTACCGTAATTACGAGACGGGCGAGCAAAGCCGTAACAACTGGTTCGTCGCGATCCTTACGAGTGGGGAAGGCTGGCATAACAACCACCATGCGGATCCGCGCTCCGCACGGCATGGCCATCGTCGAGCGGAAATAGATTTGATCTTCATGTTGGTGCAAATATTGGAGTCAGTTGGCCTGGCGTGGGATGTTCGGCGACCGGATCAACGGCTCGCTGAGCTGCCATCGCACAAGAAACGTAATTTGTAGCCGGGATACCTCTACCGAATGGAGCTAGGTCATCCCGATACGGTAACAGGTGGCTCAGTTTTTCTGAATTGACAACTGATGTGACCCCAGATCGACTTCCACCAACGTGTTCTGCCTGTGCTCGTAGTAGGCATAGCCAGCGCCGGCGGCTGCCAGCGCAATCACGAAAACGATGACAACATTCATGATAGTGTTACTCCGTTACATCCTTGGCCAGCCAAGGATTGATTGAACAAATCTTTTAACCCGTCCACACCCGATCAGAAATATCTGGGTGGCCCGACGTGTTACGAAGTGGGCTTAGCGCCGCGACAACGACTGGAACTGGTCGTTATTTATACGGAAGGTGAACGGGACATCGCGGATCGAAGCCATCCAATATGCATGGCATTGTGGAGGCACCGATGGAACCCTCGGGTTCTACTCAGA
>DATHNE010000189.1:0-3368 GCA_035486355.1 Acetobacteraceae bacterium | reverse complement strand
CATCACCAGAACACAGGCCAGCGCGATCCCGATCAGCCACACCAGCGCCACGCCGGCCGGACCAAACCCGTCGCGCCCCACGTTCTGCATCGTGATCGCCAGCAGCGACCCGATCGCCCCACCCAGCCCTGCGACGCTCGGCCACGCCGCACCCGGGGGCAGCGGCACGCCGGCGAACACCGCCGCCAGCACCGGCAACGCCGCCAGAGTCGCGGCCAGCCTCAGCGCCACGCTGCCCAAGCCGCGATAGGATGCGATCCGCCACGCCCACGCCAGCATCGCCAGCCCCGGCAACGCGCCCGCCAATCCGAATCCCTGCAGCAGCAGATCCGCCACCACCGCCCCCACCGGCCCCACCAGGTTCGTCGCGTGGAGCGTCGTCGCCGTATCGAACGATGGGTCCTTCGGATCATAAGTGGCCAGCGCCAACAGCAGTACCAGCCCTAGCAGCCCCAATCCCCAGCCACCCAGCCACGCCATTCGCTGCCGCAGCAGGGCAATCAGCGCGGGTGAGGCCAACCGCCCGCTGCCAGAGTGCGGCGGCGGGGAAGCGGAGTGCGTGCGTGCAGCGACGGCCATGGCGAGGCGGGTCCTCCTGGGCCAAGTCTTCGACCAATTGCACAACTATAGCCGCGAACCCACTGACGAATGAAGCACCGAATGCGCGCCCTTGCCCCCGCCCCCGTCCGGTCGTAGCGAGGTCGCAGGAGCGAAACCGCATGAGGGAAGCCTGGACGGTCGATGTCTGCGTGGTGGGCGCCGGCCCGGTTGGCGGCACGTTGGCCTGTCGCCTGGCAGCGGCCGGCATCCGCACCGCGGTTGTCGATCGCGCCCCCCTCCCGCCAATGGAGAATCCCGCGTTCGATGGCCGCGCCTACGCCATCGCCGCCGGCCCCCGCCGCCTGCTGGAGACCGCCGGGCTGTGGGCCAAACTACCGGAGCCCACCTGCCCGATCCTCGACATCCGCGTGAGCGACGGCCGCGTCGGCCGTCCCGCCTCACCTCTGCACCTGCACTTCGCCACACGGGAACTGGGGGACGACGCCGGTCCCTTCGGCTGGATGGTCGAAGCCCGCAGCCTGCGCGTGGCGCTGAACGCGCATATGCCGAGCCTGCCAACGCTCCAGGTATTCGCCCCCGCCGAAGCCACGGTCACCCGCGCGCCAGAAGGCGCTACTGTTCGCCTCGTCGGCGGCCCGGAGATCGCCTGCCGCCTGGTGGTCGCCGCCGAGGGCCGCCGCTCTGCCCTGCGCGAAGCCGCCGGTATCCCGGTAACGCGCCTGCCCTATGGCCAGACCGGTATCGTCAGCGCCATCGCGCACGAACGGCCGCACCACAACATCGCGCTGGAGCACTTCCTGCCCGCCGGCCCGTTCGCCCAACTGCCGATGGGCGCGACCGGCGACACGCCGCACGTCTCCGCGATCGTCTGGACCGAGCGCGACGCCCGCGCGTGCATCATGCTGGGCCTGGATGATACCCGTTTCGCCCGCGAGATCAGCCGCCGGCTGGGCGACCATCTTGGCGCAGTGCGTCCGATCGGTCGGCGGTGGCACTATCCGCTCGCCGCCATGCTGGCGCACCGCTACATCGACGCGCGCCTCGTCCTCGTCGGCGACGCCGCGCACGGCGTGCACCCAATCGCTGGTCAGGGCCTTAACCTGGGCTTCCGCGATGCCGAGGTGCTGGCCGAGCTGGTCATCGCCGCCGTCGCCGCCGGTGCCGATCCCGGCGCACCCGAGCTGCTGAGCCAGTACCAGCGCCAGCGCCGACCGGACAATCTGGCGATGCTGGTCGGCATGGATGCGCTCGACCGCCTGTTCAGCAACAACAACCCGGTGCTGCGCCTCGCCCGCGATGTCGGCATTGCCGCCGTCCACCGCATCGGCCCCCTGAAGCGCGCCTTCATGCGCCAGGCGATGGGCGGCGGCACTTAGTCCCCCGCTGCCCGCGGGCGTGGGCCGCGAGCCGGACCACGGCTGACGGCCAGGGGAAGGGGCGCATCGGGCACACTTGCGACCCGGCCCCCCGCCGCTATCCTGCCCCCAACCGAAATGGGGGAAACCGATGGCACCGAAGATGATCGTGATGGACAACCCGCTCAGCGCGATGGACATCGCCCGCGAACTGGCTCCACCCGGGATCGAAATGATCGTCGCCCGCTCCAACAGTCCCGAATTCCAGGCCGCCTTGCCCGACGCCGAGTACATCGTCGGCCTCGGTGAGGTGAAAATGGACGACGCCTTCTATCAGAAGGCCCGCAAACTGAAGCTGATCCAGTTGCTGTCCGCCGGCTACGACCGCGTCGATATCGAGGCCGCCCGCCGCGCCGGCGTGCCGGTCTGCAACAATGGCGGCGCCAATGCTATTGCGGTGTCAGAACATGCCATCATGCTGATGCTGGCGGTGTGCCGGCGCCTCAACTGGCAGCATGAGATGGTGAAATCCGGCAGCTGGCGCGGCAATAACGTTGGCGATGTGCGGCTGTACGAACTGCACGGCCGCACGCTGGGCATCATCGGCCTGGGTAATATCGGCAAGAAGGTCGCGCGCCTCGCCCGCCCCTTCGGTCTCGCGGTGCAGTATTTCGATGTTGCCCGTCTCAGCGAGGATGCCGCCGACGCGCTCGGGGTCCGCTTCCGCCTGTTCGACGAAGTGCTGCGCACCTCCGACATCGTGTCGTTGCACGTGCCGCTGACGCCACAGACCAAACACATGATCGGGGCCGAGCAACTCAAGAAAATGAAGCCGACCGCGTACCTGATCAACACCTGTCGCGGTCCGGTGGTGGAGGAAAAAGCGCTGTACCAGGCGCTCCGCGACGGTACCATTGCCGGTGCCGGCCTCGACGTGTTCGACCAGGAGCCACCACCCGCCGACAATCCCCTGTTCGGCCTGGACAACGTGATCCTCACCCCGCACTACGCCGGCCCCACCTGGGACAACCAGCAGGCCCGCTTCCGCAACGGTTTCGACAACGTGCAACGCGTCGCCCGTGGTGAACCCCCGCTCTGGGTCATTCCGGAACTAAGTTAGAAACATAAAAGAAGGCACCTCTCCCGCATTGCGGGAGTGGTGTACGCAGATTCACCCCTCCCGCGTCTCTGGCATCGCCAGCCACACAAGCAGCGTTCCCGCCAACCCCGCCCCCGCCAGCCCGGCGAACGCCATCGCCTCACCAGCCTGATCCGCGATCCATCCCGCCAGGACAGTGCTCAACGCCGCCCCCGGCAGCGTCGCCATCACAAAGATCGCGATCGCCAGGCTGAACCGCGACGTCCCCTGCGTCAGATCGTCCGCGATCAACGGCAGCATCACGCCAAACACCGCACCGCTGATCCCGCTGATCGCCTGCACCGAGACCAGCA
>DATHNE010000188.1:0-7509 GCA_035486355.1 Acetobacteraceae bacterium | reverse complement strand
CAATCAGGCCGGCGGAGACGAGGCCGCGCAAGTGAAACGCCAACGTCGAGGCCGGCACGCCGAGATGGGACTGTAATTCGCCGATGGCGAGGCCCTCGCGGCCTGCTCGGACGAGCAGGCGGACGATCTGCAGGCGGGTGGCGTTGCCCAGCTCAGCCAGGCCGCGTGCTGCGGTATCGATGTCCATGCCACGACATATGACATGGGGCCTAGGCAATTACAACTACAAACCTGGTTTAATAGCGCTTGACGCGTGGCCTGCTCGGGCCGCGCAGCCGGTGGGCGGTGTGCGCCGCACCGGACTTTTGCCCTTCTTACCGATCGCGCGGCCTACATCGCCATCCGGTTGACGGTCTTGAACATGGACAACCGCTGCTTCTTTTCGGCAGCCGCCGATGCGCAGCGCACCTCGGAGCATCTGCATGAGCTGCGACTGCGCGAGTTCGGGGAGGGGCGCGCCAGCACGTAGGTGGCCCGATCGCGTCCAGCCGCGCCTCTGCCTCGTGCTATATATCTCGCACTATATATATGGATGGTCGCCGCTATCTCTGGCGCGACCTTGTGGCATGGCATCGAACCGCACCGGAGATGCCCGACGCCAAAGGACCCTCTAGGATGCAGTTAGGGCACTTTCAGGGGTTCTTCTGTAGAATGATGTGAAATCTACGGCATTATTTAGGACAGCTTGAAGATGAGCGTTCTTGCATGTCGAATAGTTGATTTAAATCAATGTAGTAGGCAACATTCTTAATTCATTTGATCAGGCTCATAACCTGAAGGCCACGGGTTCAAATCCTGCCCGCAACCAAACTTTCTCACCACCTCAATCACTTAATCATCGGACCTGACCCCCAACGAGGGTCAGGGCCCTGGCACAACACTGGCACAATTCACTTACACACAGCCCGCGATCCTGATTCCATCAAGAAATCGCAGACCAACCACGCCACGCCGCCAATCGCTACCGAGACGCGCACCGCCACACCCGCCAGCATCAGGATCGCCGCCAATTCACCGCGGATCTTAGCGCGCCACTCATCACCATCATCATGCAGTGTGATCCGTTCCACCAGCGAGCGGATCACGGCGCGTGCCTTCGCGCCTCCTCCCGTGCAAGGTCTCCACCAACCGTGCCGCCTGCGGCCGATAAATCTCGGCAAGAGTAGGGCGCGGGCGGGGCGCGCTGTAGAGCAATCGATGTGCCGGGCGCTGATCTTGGAGAACCCACCACCGCATACTGTGTCGCGAATGCGTTCGGTGCGGATGATATGATTAAGCAGCGCAACAAGGTTCAAGAGTTGTTTGCGACAATCGGACTGATGGCGAGATGATGAGGCAAGGGCTTCGCGATATCGGCCATAGGTCCTTTACATCGCGACTGATACATGACGACTGACGGGAGATTTCGACCGTGCTGAATGGCTATAAGGCCGGATAACGCCAGAACCGCTGTCTCGAAGCTATCGCAAAACAACCTTGACGGCGGTCATCCTCGCATGGTGCCCTTGCCGATCCGACTGGTGCGACGCGCCACCGGTTCAACATCGCCACCGTTTCGCGGTATGGCACAACTTGAGAGGGGGCCGGCCATAGATATCCTGATGTTGGCCAAGCAGAAAGGTGGCGTTGGCGCCAGCACGCTGGCCCGCGAAATTGGCGTGCTCGCAGCGTCTGAGGGACAGCGCGTGGTCTTCATCGACCTTGACCCGCAGGCATCGCTGTCGAAATGGTGGAACCGGCGTACCGCGGACATGACCGGGCGACCCAATCCGGCGCTTGCCAGCCCGCCGCCGCAACAGTTGCTTGGGGCGTTGGCACGCCTGCGCGAGACCGATGACGCCGACCTAGTAATCGTCGATGTGCCGCCCTCGGTCCACAGCTACCTGCTCGGCGTCATGCGTGCCGCGGACTTCATCCTCGTTCCCTGCCGCCCGACCAGCGACGATTTTGAAGCCCTGCCCGAGATCGTCGAGATGATCGAACAATCCGCCCGGCGCTATGCGTTTGTGATCACCCAGGCCCCCACCGGCCGACGCATCCGCTCCGTGGAGGATGCGGTGCCCATCCTCGCCCGGCAGGGACGCGTCGCCGGTGTCCTGCGGTTCCGCGTGACCTTCCCGACGGCCGCCGCGGCTGGACAGACCACGACGGAGTTCGAGCCGGACGGCAAGGCCGCCGCGGAAATTCGCGAGTTGTGGGGGTTCGTCAGCGGTGAACTGAAGAAAACCCATCGTGTGGCGGCGTAGCGATGCAGCCTCTGCCGCCCATAACATTCGCCGCACGCGGCGGCGAACACCAGGCGCAGGTGACGGACCGGACGGCCGGTGTCGTGTCGCCGCCGATTGATTGCCGCAGCGCTTGGGGAATCGGGACGCTGGCGGATAATCGCGCTCCACCCGATAACGTTCCGCTCTAGTCCGCTGCATCAACGCGAAGGGGGGAGTCATTGATGGCGAAGAAGCCCGCACACGGTTTGCCGGACGTGTTCGCCAAGCCCGGCGGCGCCCCGGCGCGCGGCACACCCCTTGAGGATCTGCCAACGGCCGAAGCGAACCCGGACGCACATACACCAATGGCGGCGGACTCCGCTGCCGCCCCTCCTACCGGCACGGCAGGCGCCGCACCATTGCCCAGCGAACCTCCGCGGATTGGCCCGGGAGCTTCCCAGGCCAGGCCAATTCCTGCCGGACTTCCCGCCGCAGCGGATAAACCGGGCCGACGCACCGGTATTGGACGCACCGGCATTGGCGGTGTGCCTGGCCTCGTCTGGGGTATCCTGATCGTCAGTCTTTCCGCACCGCTGTGGGAAGGCGTGGTGCTGCCCAGCCTCGGCATCCGGACGCAAGCAGAACGCCTCACCGCGCAGAACACCGCCGACCTCGCGCGGCAGGACGCAAGGGTCGCCGCGCTCGAACATCAATTGGCTTCCACCAATACACAACTCGACACGATGCGCGCGGACCTCGCCCTGGCAACCCTGCGTGCCACCCAGGCCGCTGGAGAGGCACGCGCGGTGGCACTGTTGCGGCTGGCCGATGCGCTGCGCGGGTCCGATCCCTTTGCCAACGAACTGTCGGTGCTGCGCACGGTGGGGGGCGACAGCGGCAAGCTGCAGCCGTTACTGGCACAGTTGGGGCCATATGCGACAACAGGCGTGCCGACATCCGGAGAGTTGTTCCAGCAATTGCGAACCCTGCGGGATAGCGTGGCAAGCGCCGTCCGGCAGGCGAATCCGGGATCCTGGATGGATGTGATCAGCTGGACAGGGCTCAGTGCCTCGCAGCCGTCGGTGCACGTGGACCCCGGTCTGCGGGCGGCGCAATTGGGGCTGACGCACCTGGCCGCCGGTGACATCGATGGGGCGATCGAGCAGATCGGCCAGATCAACGATGCGTTCCAGGCGGACTTTGGCGATTGGATCGCCGCGGCGAAGGGCCGCCTCGCCGCCAACGCCGCGCTGCGTGAGATCGGCAATGGGATCTCCCGGCCGGCCGGCGCGCAATAGATGGGCAGCCCATCGCGATTGCGTGCGTTGGCTCGGCGGCGCTAGCCTATCTGCCGAAACAGGGAGAGCGTTTCGCGCTCTTGGGAGAAGAATCCATGGATCCGACAACGCTGTTGGCCGCGGTGTTGATCGCGGTCGGGCTGCTTGGTACGGACGCGGTAATTTATTCTGGCAGCGTGCAAGTCGAGGTCGCGGCGCCGCCCGATATCAAGGGTGTCGCGATCGATCGATCCACGCTGGAGGTGGAGTTCGACGCCCGGCTCAATGAGGTCGCCCAGACTGCGTCGGTGGTGCGCCCGCCCGAGATGCGTTCCAGCGCGGAGCAGGGCCTCGGCATGGCGTTGGCCGAAGCGGCCAATGTCCAGAATGTCGCCTTCGCACTGCAGAGTTCGTTCGGCTACGATCCCGACCGGATGCGTTTCTCGCTGTATACCGATAACGGCCAGCTCAAGGCGTTGGTCAGCGGCGGCAGCCATCACATCGCCAGCTTCAGCAACGTGATGACGCCCGAGAAGGACGAGCCGCTGCTGGCGTTCGTGCAGCGCTGTGCGCTGTGGGGCGTGTCAGAGTTGGCGCCTTACCAGACAACGCTGTACCTGCTGCAACAGCACGCGGCCGACGGTAACTTCGCCGATGTGACTGACCTGGCGCAGCACGCCATGGGGCTGCTGCCGCCCACCCCGCGCAGTTTCGACCGGGCGCTGTTCGAAAACATCCTGGGCCTGGTGGCGCTGTTCAAGAATGACAAGCAGACCGCACGCGACGAATTCGACAAGGCGATGCGGTCCGATCCCACCGATCCGGTGCCTTTCCTCAACGCCGGGTTTACCGATCTGCAATTCGACGAGAACCAGCGCGCGGTCGATCGCATGACGCAGCTTATTCGGCTGGCCCCGCCGCAGAACAAGGTGCTTCTTGCCACCGCCTATTTCACCCTGGGGGCGTCGTATATGGGGCTGAAGGACCTTAAGCATGCCGATCGGGCGCTCGCCGAAGCCGTGCAAATCAATCCGGAAAGTTCCAGCGCCCTGCATTTGTGGTCGGAAGAGAAGGGGCTCGAGGGCGACAAGGCTGCCAGCGAACGCCTTGGTCGTGAAGCGCTCGCCCAGACGGCGACGTTCGAGAATTATGCCGAGGTTGCTGCGCTGTATTTCCATCTGTCCTGGGGCGACAACGAGCCTGTCACCCGCAGCCAGTTCGCCAACCCGGGGGTTGTCTCGTTCCACTGACCTGCTAGCCCCGCGCAACCGCTTCAGCCTGGCCCGTGCCATGCAAGGCGTGTGTAGCGACGACGACGCTGTTTCACGCTAGAGTGAATAATCCGGCCGGACGCCGCCTACACCCGCGTCAGTACGCCAGATGTTGCAGGGGGACGGCTGAATGGATCCGACGACACTTATCACCGCAGTGCTGATCGCGGTTGGACTATTGGGCGCCGACGCGGTGATGTATTCCGGCAGCGTCATCGTCGACGTGGCGCCGCCGCCGAAGATAGAGAACCTATCCATCGACAAGGCCACCCTGGCCACCGAGTTCGAAGACAAGCTGAACGATATCGTCAGGACCAGTTCGGTGGTGCGTCCGGTCGAGATCCGCCCGAGCTCCGATCAAGGACTGGGCATGGCGTTGGCCGAGGCAGCAGGGGTGCAGAGTGTTGCCACCGCGTTGCAAGGGTCGATCGGCTATAATCCGGACCGGCTGCGGTTTGCGCTGTTCACCGACGGGGACCAAATGCACGGCCTGGTCAGTGGTAGCAGCCACCTGACCCAGAGCTTTCAGAACGTGATGACCCCCAACAAGGGTGAACCCTTGCTTGCCTTCGTGCAGCGTTGCGCGCTGTGGGGTGCCTCACAACTGGCGCCTTATTCCACCACGCTCTACCTGTTGGAGCAGCATTCGAGCGACCAGAATTTCACCGACGTGGTCGCCCTGTCGGACCATGCCAAGGCATTGCTGCCGGCGACCCCGCGCAGCTTCGACCGCGCTTTGTTCGACAACGTGCTTGGCCTGGTAGCGCTGTTCAAGAATGACAGGCAGGGCGCGCGCGATGCGTTCGACCGCGCGATGCGGTCCGATCCGACCAATCCGGTACCGTTCCTGAACGCCGCGTTCACCGACCTGCAATTCGACGAGAATCAGCGCGCGGCAGATCGCATGTCACAGCTCATTCGCCTGGCCCCGCCGGAGAATAAGGCGCTGCTCGCCACCGCCTATTTCACCTGGGGCGCCGCGTTGCTGGGTCTCAAGGATCTCAAGGGCGCCGATCGCGCGCTGGCCGCCGCGATCAGGATCAACCCGGAAAGTGCCACCGCGCTGCATCTGTGGTCGGAGGAGAAGGCGCTGGAAGGCGACAAGGTCACCAGCGCGCGGCTGGCAGAAAAAGCGATGGAGCAGACCGCGACCTTCGAGAATTACGCGGAAGTCGCGGCGCTGTATTTCCACCTGTCGTGGGGCGAAAACGAGCCGGTCACCCGCAGCCAGTTCGCCAACCCCGGCGTCGTCAGTTTTCACTGAATCGATGGCTGAATTCGCAGCGCGAAGCGCCCACTGTATGGGGATCGATCCCGGTCTCGGCGGCACGATTGCGCTTCCTTCAACGCAACTAGTACGATTGAATAAGCCGGAGAGGGGTAAACGTGACACGCTCGAGCATCCGGCGACATTCTCGCGGAGGATTGGTTTGATCGGACCATCGACTGCGCGCTGCGCGTCACACGGAACCACCTGATGTTTGCCTTCCTGGTGCGCAGCAGCCTGCGCAGCCGCGCATTCGTCTTGGTGGTCGCGTTGATCATGCTGGCCTATGGCGCGATCACGGCTGCCCGCCTGCCTGTCGATGTGTTGCCGGACCTGAACCAAGGCATCGTCACGGTGATGACCGAGGGATCAGGTCTGTCTGCCGAAGAAGTCGAGCAGCTTATTACGATACCGATTGAAACCGCCTTGAATGGCGTCGCAGGCGTGCACCGTATTCGCAGCGAGTCGACCAATAGCCTGTCGATCGTTTACGCCGACTTCAATCTCGATGCCGACATCTATCGCGCCCGCCAATTCGTGGCTGAGCGGCTTTCGGCGGTGGCGCCGGTGCTGCCGCCCGGCACCCAGCCGATCATGATGCCGTTGTCCTCGCTGATGGGCGAAATCCTGCTGGTGTCGCTGTCGGGCGGGCCACAGGCCGATCCGATGGTGTTGCGCGACCTCGCCACCTGGGTGGTCAGCGTACGGCTTCGTGCCATCCCCGGGGTCAGCCTTGTGAACCCGATCGGCGGATACGTGCGAGAGTACCGCGTTACGCTCGATCCGCTGGCGATGAGCCGCCTTAGTATCAGTATTGCCGATGTCGAGCAGGCGCTGAGCAGGTTTGGCACCAATGCAAGCGGTGGCTTCATCGAGCGCAATGGTCAGCAACTGCAGATCCGGACCATCGTCCAACCGCTCAGCCTCGGACCGGACAACACTGGCGGATTACAGCAACTGGGCGATGTGGTCGTGGCCTTGCGCGACGGCCTGCCAATTCAATTGCGCCAGGTGGCCAACGTAGCCTTTGCGCCGATGCCCCGTGTCGGCGACGCTGGCTACATGGGCCATTCCGCGGTGATAATGTCGGTCATCAAGCAGCCGGGCGCCGACACCCTCAAGCTCACCCAGGAGATCGAAGCGGCACTGACGGACCTGCACCGTACTCTGCCGCCGGGTCTGAACGACCTGCATGTCCTGTTCCGTCAGGCCGACTTCATTGAGGTCTCGATCAACAACGTCGAACACGCGCTGATGGAAGCCGTGATCGTGGTCGCGATCATCCTGTTGTTGTTCCTGGGCAATATCCGCACCACGATCATCTCGCTCACCGCGATCCCGTTGTCGATGCTGATCACCTTCGTGGTGTTCGCCTGGATGGGACTGACGATCAACACCATGACGCTGGGCGGCCTGGCGATCGCGATTGGCGAACTGGTGGACGACGCGGTAGTCGATGTTGAGAACATCCTGCGCCGGCTGCGAGG
>DATHNE010000187.1:0-12558 GCA_035486355.1 Acetobacteraceae bacterium | reverse complement strand
GCATGAGATCGTCTGACGCACGACGTTCACGTCGCAGGAGCCAGATCATTGCGCATGTGGTCTTGCGGTTTTCGTCTGGGGATCGGACTTCTTCTTCTTGCCCTCGGAACGCTCCTGCCGGCGGTATCCGACGTCGCCCATGCGGTTCCCGCCTTCGCGGGCCGTTTTCAAAGCCGGCTTATCTGGTAGCGATTGGCACGCGGCCTTAGTCTTCAAAATGTTATACTGCTCGCGTTTTCTCGATCGCATTTTAGTCTCCGAACAGTTCCCGATTTTCCTGGGTCTGTCGCGATTTGCGTGCTGCTCACAATCTCGCCGGTAGCATGAGGGCTCGGAGCAGCGCCGTTCCAGCACGGCCATACATCGCTTCAACGTCTTCAGTCGATTGATCTGTCCTTCGGTCTGGCCGTTGCTCCATCGCTAGCTGATCGCGTTGCGCACCGCGTCGGTGTCGCGACGTAGGATTTGCGCAAATCGCCTGATACCACACAGGCCAGTCGAGTTGCTGATGCTTCTTCGGTCACTTACCGCTATTCCGTTATCATTACGTCTCGCATGGACCGGCTGGCGCGCGCCATGTTCGACCTGTTCGCCACCTTCCAACGGCAGTGGTGCATAGCGGTGCGATTTGGGTCGCCTCACGACCCTGTCAACCTCGCGCCGGGAATATCACGCCGCCCTCACCGTCGACCTCTCGAGTGGGCGATTATGTCTGGTGTGACCGATGTGCGTCCGTCGAATTCCACTCGCCTGGTCAAGGCATTCGACAACAGCAGCAAGGAGAAATAAGTGAAAGACGTCTTACAGCCCTCGATCACGTCCGACATCGTGTCCTTGGACCAGATAATATCCGCCGCTACAGACAGGATGTCATTTGTCGGTGCGCGGGATGCTCTCTTCTCCGTCCGCGTCCCTGTCAAGGCGGAGGTGCCTGTCACCATGTTCAGCCAGTCCAATTTGGTGTCCGACGAGGAGCAGGGACATCTCAACGCGAACATACAGGATCCGAACCTGGTCAATCCCTGGGGCGTCGCGTTCAGTCCAACCGGGGCTGTCTGGGTCAACAACAACGGCACCGGCACGGCGACGGTCTACCAAGTCAATTCGTCGACGAACGCGATATCGGTGGCCCAATCTCCCGCGCCGGGTACAGGTCCCTTCGTTGTCACCGTCGCACCGCCCGCTGGCACGAACATAATCTCCAGCCCGACGGGCATGGTGTTCAACCCCTTTGCTGAGCGCGATCCAACTGGTTTCCTGGTCAACGGCAAGCCGGCCGCGTTCATCATGGATACCGAGGACGGCACCATCTCGGCATGGAACCCGAGCCTCGTTACGGCGACCAGCGACAAGACGATGCTGGAGGTCGACAATTCCAAAAACGCCGTGGAAGGCGACGGAGCGCTGCCGCAGCAGGACCAGGGCGAAGGCATCGGCGCCGTCTACAAAGGGCTGGCGATCGGAACCATCCCGGCAAACGGCTCGGCGTCCGCGCAGAACGTGCTCTACGCCGCGAATTTCCGGCACGGCACGGTGGACGTCTTCAACGACCAGTGGCAGCAGATCAACAGTATCACCGACGGCAACCTGCCCAAGGGCTACGCCCCGTTCAACGTGCAGGTGTTAGACGGGAATCTGTTCGTGACCTTCGCCAAGCAGGACGCGTCCCAACACGATCCCGTGGCCGGCGCGGGCAACGGGTTTGTTGACGAGTTCTCGATGAGCGGCCAGTTGGAAGCCCGCGTCGCGTCCCACGGTCCGCTCAACGCGCCGTGGGGCCTCGCGATCGCGCCGTCGGATTTCGGCAAGTTTGCCGGCGACCTGCTGGTGGGCAATTTCGGCGACGGCACCATCAGCGCGTTCAATCTCAGCAACGACAAGTTCGAGGGCAAGCTTTTGGGCGCGGACGGCCAGGCGATCAAGATCGGGGACCTCTGGACGCTGACTCCCGGCAATGGGACCCCCACCAACCCCACTGCGAACGGATCGGCTGCGGATATCTATTTCACCGCTGGCGTGCAGAACGAGAGCCAGGGCCTGTTCGGCGCTATCGCGCCTATCGTCGGCACCAGTCACTTCATGGTGAGGTAACGATCGGAGTGCTGACGACGGACGCCGGCGCCGCCGCCTTCGCCAACGCGGCGGCACCGCGACTGCCTCAGTCCAGCGTGGTGTCGGCCTTGCGGGTAGCGATTCACGCTGATCGCTTTGGAGCTCTTTAGCATCCGTGGCGCGGGAGGTCGGGGGATCCTGCGGGCAGATGCGTATGCTGGTTATGTTGCGGCCGGCCTTATGCGATGCATGCCAGGGAAGTGGCTGCTTTTCCTGGCACGTCCTGCAACATCGCGAAGCCGTCCAGCCGCGCTGTCGGGCAGAAAGTCGGGCCAATCCGACGGCTGCATCGGAATATGAATAATTTTGTCAGCGGCCTGCGCGGCGGGCAACGCAGCGGCAGTCAAAGGCACAACACCGCCGGCGAGCGCGCCACGACGGGTCAGTCGATGGCTGATATCGGTCATCCCAGTCCCCTTCTGCATGATAGGGTGACTGACGGATCTCCCATGACGGGGCACGCTAGCACCCGGCCAGAGAAAAGGATCAAGGGAAACCATCTTCGCTGATGGGCTAGCGGCCTGCCTGCAACCGATCCCCATTCGCCAGGATCGTCTCCGCCAGCGCCAGCTCCGGCCCGCGTGCGCCGCGTCGCGTGGTGACAACGAATTCGACCTCGCCCGCATCGGGCAGACGCAATGCCGCCGGTGCCTCCACCATGCCCTCGGGTAACAGGCTGCGCGCGTGCAACGTGATGCCCAGCCCCGCGAGCGCCGCGGCCCGCAGCCCACTCAGACTGCCGCTCGTGCACACCACGCGCCACGCGCGGCCCGCACGCTCCAGCGCCTCCAGCGCCACCGTCCGCGTCAGGCTAGGTGGCGCGTACAGGATCAGCGGCAGCGGCGCCTGTGGATCGATGTTCAATCCCGCGCCGCAGATCCACGCCAGCCGGTCGCGCCACACCAACTGCCCGCGCGCCTCTCCGGTCCGACGCTTTGCCAGCACCAGATCCAACTCCCCCCGATCGATCTGCGCGTTCAGCGTGGCGCTGAGATCGACCGTCAACTCCAGGTCCACACCCGGATGGCGCCGGGTAAAGTCGCGTAGGATCTCCGGCAGGCGGGAAGACACGAAATCCTCCGACGTCCCGAACCGCACGCGACCGCGCAGTTGCGCGCCAGTGAAATACCGTCGGGCTCGATCATTCGCCTCCAGGATTGACCGCGCGAAGCCCACCATCGCCTCTCCGTCGGCGGTCGGCACCACATGGTGGGTGTCACGCAGGAACAGGCGGCGCCCGGCCTCCTGCTCCAGCTTGCGCACGTGCTGGCTGACGGTAGACTGGCGCAATCCCAGCCGGCGCCCCGCCTCGGTGAAATTGCGGGTCTGCACCACGGCCAGGAAGCTCTGCAGCAGGGTGGGGTCGAGCATCGTCGATCATCACAATCCATGATGACAGTAAGACCCGTAAGCTGACTTCACAATCACCCTCGGCCGCGCGACATCGTGTGCGTCCTGCAGCCAAGGGCCGCTGCCATGCGCACTCTCCTCTCCCGACTGCCGATCGATCGCTTCATTATCCTGCTGCTCAGCATGGTTGTGTTGGCGACGGTCCTCCCGGCGCGCGGCGTCGGTGCTGTCGTCGCCGGCCACGCCGTCACGGTAGCGATTGCGCTGTTGTTCTTCCTCTACGGCGCGCGGCTCGCCCCGCAGGCGGCGCTGGCGGGCGCTCGGCACGGCAAGCTGCACGCGGTCATCTTCCTCAGTACTTTCGCCCTGTTCCCGGCCCTTGGCCTGGGGGCGCGGGCGTTGGTCCCGCACCTGCTGACGCCGGAGCTGTGGGCCGGCGTGATCTTGGTGTGTGTGCTGCCGTCGACGGTGCAGTCCTCGGTGGCGTTCACCTCCATCGCGCGCGGTAACGTACCAGCGGCGCTGTGTGCGGCGACGGTCTCAAACCTGGTGGGCATCCTGTTGACGCCGGTGCTGGCGGGCCTGTTGTTATCCACCGGGGCCGGTGGGATCTCCGTCAGCAAGGTGACCGATATCGTGCTGCAATTGCTCGTGCCGTTCGCGGCCGGCCAGGTGTTGCGACCGTGGATCGGCGCCTGGGTCGAGCGCAACCGCATGGTCCTCAGCGTCGTCGATCGTGGATCGATCCTGATCGTGGTCTACGCGGCGTTCAGCGAGGGCATGGTCGCCGGCATCTGGCACCAGCTCGACCTGGCCATGCTGGCGCGGCTGGCGATCGTCGATGGCGCCTTGCTGGCCGCGGTGTTGGCCACGACCACGCTGCTGAGCCGCCGCTTGCGCTTCAGCCGCGCCGACGAGATCACCGTCGTGTTCTGTGGGTCGAAGAAAAGCCTGGCCAGCGGCCTGCCGATGGCGAGCGTGCTGTTCGCCAGCGGCTCGGTGGGCTTGATCGTGCTGCCGCTGATGCTGTTCCATCAGCTCCAGTTAATGGTGTGCGCCGCGCTGGCCCGGCGCTACGCCGATGGCCCCGCCGAGGCACCGCTCACATCGACGCGGCACGCCTCCGCCTGATCCCTCACGGTAAAAAAAATCGCACCACGGCTGCGGACCGGGAGGGGGGACGTTCCGTCGCGCAGCCGGGTGCTGGCTGCCCCGCCAGTTTGTGGGGCGGGGCAGCATGAAGCGGCTCGTAAGGGGGGTTAAGCCGCTTTCACCTCGATGACTTTCTTCTGCACCAGAGCGGTCTTCGGTACTGTGGGCGTCAGCACAAATTTCGCGACAGGCGCCGCCTTCGCCATGTCAACAGGGTGCTGCCATGGTGACATCCTCCTGCCTGGCGTCGGGACGCCGATCGTCGCGAGCGCATCATGCGAGGCAAGCCCATTTGCGGCATTGATCCAGGTCAACCGCACGGCATATCGGCGCGTGTCATGAAACCGTCAGCTGGTTCATCGCGCTGGCGGACGACGCCGCGCGCACTGTCGCCACGCGCCGGTCCACATCCTGTCGTAACGTCACCGACGACCGCGCCAGTTCCGCCGCCGACAGCACCAGCGCCACCGGCGCGCCGGTGGCGCTCGCCGCCTGCCCGACCCCGCCAATGTCGGTCGCGATCTCGCAGGTGCCCTGCGCCGCCTGCTGCACGTTGCTGGCGATCTCGCGGGATATCCCCGCGTTCGCCACCAGCGTGGCGGACTCGTCGACCACCGCGGTGACGCGCCCGCAGGCGAGCCAGGTGGTGGTGGAGCTGACGGCCAGGATCAACATCACGATGGCGAACCCGGCGCCGATCTTGCGGCCGATCCGTAAGTTGGCGCGCACGGAACCCCAACGCTGCCCATCGCCATGGGTGACGCCCTGGCGGATGGTGAGACTATCCGGCCACCACGACGGCAAAAAGTTAAGGAGAGGTTTGCGCGGCGGTGCTGGACGAACCGCGCCACGGGTCTATCCTCGGCGCAAAGGCGGCGTCATCGCCGAGGGGGAATGCCCAGGGGGAATGTCATGTCCAAGCCAGCATATGAATTTCGCGGCAACGCCTATCGCTCCCTGGTGGAGCTGGAACCATGGATTGCCGCGCGGCAGGAGCCGATCCTGGAGCCCGAGCTGCCGATCATCGACCCGCATCATCACGTGTGGGATGGCGAACGCGGCCGCTACCTGGTGGATGAACTCGCCGCCGATGTGAACACCGGCCACAACATCCTGGCCACGGTCTTCATTGAGGCCGGTGCCATGTATCGCGCGCGCGGCCCCGAGGCGATGCAGCCGGTGGGCGAGGTGGAGTTCGTCAACGGTATCGCCGCCATGAGCGCGAGCGGCCACTACGGCAAGGCGCAGCTCTGCGCCGGCATCGTCGGCCATGCCGACCTGACGCTGGGCGACCGCGTGCAGTCGGTGCTGGAGGCGCTGGTTGCCGCGGGTAACGGTCGTTTCCGCGGCATACGGCACGGCGTGACCTGGGACACCGGCAATGCCGCGCGCTTCGGCCGTCGGCAGGTGCCGCGGCACCAGGTGCTGGATCCGATGTTCCAGCAAGGATTTGCTCGACTGGAGCCGATGGGACTGTCATTCGAGAGCTGGCAGTTCCACCCACAATTGCCGGATTTAGTACAATTGCTGAACAAATTCCCGCAGACGAATGTGATCCTCAATCACGTCGGCGGGCTACTCGGCATTCCGCCGCACGATGACGACCGCAAGGCGGTGTTCGACATCTGGCGCACCAACATCCGCGAGGTCGCCCAGTTCCCGAACGTGAGCGTGAAGCTGGGCGGGCTGGCCATGCTGTACTGCGGCTGGGACTTTCATCTGCGCGACATCGCGCCAGGATCGAAGGAGCTGGCCGAGGCATGGAAGCCCTATATCGAAGCCTGCATCGCGGCGTTCGGCCCCGCCCGTTGCATGATGGAAAGCAATTTCCCGGTCGATAAGCAGAGCTGCGGCTACGCGGTGCTGTGGAACGCGATGAAGCGGATCACCGCGGGCTATTCAGCAAGGGAGAAGGCGGCGCTGTACAAAGACACCGCGGCCCGTGTGTATCGGTTGGAGGTGGAATGATACCTCACATGTCG
The DNA here is from genome assembly GCA_035486355.1 of Acetobacteraceae bacterium. Taxonomy (GTDB): domain Bacteria; phylum Pseudomonadota; class Alphaproteobacteria; order Acetobacterales; family Acetobacteraceae; genus Palsa-883. Next base: position 5,962 of record DATHNE010000187.1, on the reverse strand, counting down.
TCATGGCCGGACTTATCCCGGACATCTGTCGCGGCAGCGTGCGGGTATGGACGGCTGGGACCAGCCCGGCCATGACGAGTACCATGCTGACCTTGCGCACCGCCCTCGGCCCGTACCCCTACGTCGCCGCACTACGCGACGGTGCTGTGCGATCGGACCGTCTCCAATTCCATTTCGAGACCGTCACCCCGATCACCCGCGCCTTCCGCCGCCTGGTGCGTACCTACGACTTCGACCTGTGCGAGATCGCTCTTTCAACCCACGCTCAGGCGGTCGCCTACGGCAAGGAGATCATCGCCCTGCCGGTGGTGATGACCGGTGGCTTCCATCATGGCTCCCTGGTGTGCCGGCGCGACGCCCCGTTGCGCGGCCCGCGCGACCTGATCGGTAAGCGCATCGGCGTGCGGGCGTATTCGCAGACCACCGGCGTGTGGGTGCGCGGCATACTGCGCGACGACTACGGCGTCGATCCCGAAACGATCACCTGGATCACCCAGGAAGACGCGCATGTCGCGGAGTACCCCGACCCGCCTTACGTGCATCGCGAGGCCGCCGGCAAGGACCTGCGCGCGATGCTGCTGGCCGGTGAGATCGACGCCGAGATCGGCCTGGCCGGGTTGGACGCGTCCGAGGTCCGCACGGTGATCCCCGACGCCGCCGCGGTCGCCGCCGCCTGGGGCCGCCGGCTGGGTGTGCGCCCGGTGAACCACATCGTCGCGGTGCGATCCGAGTTGTGCGGCGCGGCACCATGGCTGGCGCGCGAGCTGTACGATCTGTTCCAACGCGCGCGAACTGATACGGCGCCCACTTATGGCATGGCCGCGAACCGCACCGCGATCGATCTGTGCCTGCGCTACACAGCCGAGCAAGGTCTGTCTCCGACACACCTCCGCACCGAGGACGTTTTCGTTCCAGATATGATGCAAACGTAGATGCGGAATACCCGCCCTTGCGGGGTGTTCCACCGTGGACACAGACGAAAGAAGGACCGAACCAATGCCCGAAATCGCCCGTCTGAACGGTGCCATTCGCGCACTGGACTCCGGCAAGCCGGCATTTGTGACCTTCAGTCCCGGCGAGGTTGGCAGCGCGGTCAACATCTCCACCGCACCCTACGACGGCGTCGTGTTCGAGATGGAACATCAGCCGTATGACATCAAGGGATTGCGCGACTGCCTGCAATACATGCTGAACCGCGGCCAGATCGCGCGGTCCGGCGCGATCGCACCCGCGGTGACGCCCATGGTGCGCATCCCGCCAAACGGCGGCGAGAATAGCCAGTGGCTGGCGAAGCAGGTACTGGATATCGGTGTCTACGGGATCGTCTGGCCGCATGTCTCCACGGTGGAGGATGCGCACAATGCCGTGGCGTCCAGCCGCTATCCCCGTCCGCGCGAGGCCCCGTTCTACGACCCGCCCGGCCAGCGCGGCGACGCACCAACCGCCGCAGCGCGCTATTGGGGCCTGACGGCGCAGGACTACTACAAGCGCGCCGACACCTGGCCGCTGAATCCTGATGGCGAGGTGCTGGTGGTGATCATGTGCGAGGAGAAGCGCGCGATTTCCAACCTGCCGAAGATGCTTGAGCAGGTGAAAGGCATCGGCGTGGTGCTGATCGGGGAGGGGGATCTGTCGCAAGACCTCGGCCATCCCCGGCAGTACGATCACCCGACTGTGGCCAGCGCGATCAACGAGATCCTGGAGATCTGCAAGAGCCACGACGTGCCCTGTGGTCACCCGCATGTGGACGTGACGAATGTGGACGCGCTGATCGAACGCGGCTTCCGCTGGCTGATGCCGGCTCCGGTGACGTCGTTCGCGGCGTTGGAGATGGGGCGGAAGAAGAGCGGGCGATAAGCGCGTACTCTCACGGTGCAGGGGATATAGTCCCAGTAGCGCCGGCAAACCAAGTCGCGCTGCTGCCACACGCATGCTATCTCGCCCCATTCGCCCCTCCCGTCCGGAGACCAGCGCGCATGTCCACCGACCGTTTGCCCGCCCTGCCGGAGCTGGCCCCCCGTTGGCGCGGCGGCACCATCGAATTCCCGCTGCACCATATGCGCGGTGGCACCTCCACCGGCCTGGTGATCTGGGACCGCTATGCCCCCGCCGACCGTGACCTGCGCGAGGAGCTGCTGCGCCACCTGATGGGCCTGCCGCTCGCCGGCGAACGCCGCGGCAACAAGCAGATCACCGGCCTCGGCCGCAGCGCGCCGACCTCCAATAAGGTCTTCTTCGCCGACCTGGAAGCCGACCAAGCCGGCACCCCGTGTCTGGTCAGCACGCTCGCCCAGCTCGCCTCCGACAAGGCCGCGATCGACTGGAGCGTGAACTGCGGCAACATGTCCGCCGCGCTGCCGCTGTGGGCGCTCGACACTGGCCTGTCGGAAATGCACGCCCCCGGAACGTTCGAGATCCAGATCCGCAACACCAACACCGGCGTCATCGCCGGGTCACGCATGCGCCTGGGCGTGCACGGCAGCGCCGAGACCGCCGAGATCCCAGGTGTCGACGGCGCTTTTCCGGGCGTTGATCTGTTCCTGCACAATCCCGCCGGCGCCAAGACCGGCACGCTGCTGCCCACCGGCAACGCGCGCGACCGCATCGCCGGCCACGACGTTTCCTGCGTCGATGTCGCCGTGCCGATGGTGATCCTGCGCGCCAGCGACGTCGGCAAGACCGCGAGCGAGGCGCCCGCCGCGCTCGACGCCGACACCGCATTCAAGGAGACATTACGCGAGATCTGGGTCGCCGCCGGCCAGGCGATGGGCCTGAAGAACCGCGACGGCTCCGCAATGACTGCCGCCCAGCTCGCCGCCAGCGAAACCGTGCCGAAGGTTTGCATTGTCGCGCCCCCGCAAGGCAGCGGCCACATCAGCGTGCGCTACTTCACCCCGCAGGCCGCGCACGGCTCGATGGCAGTCACCGGCGGCTGCTGTCTCGCCACGGCCTGCCTGATTGAAGGCTCCATCGCGCACGAGGTAGCGCGCGGCATCACCCCGCCCGGCCCAACATTCGCCGAGACCGGCGTCGACATCGAAAATCCCGCCGGCATCCTGGCCGCCATTGTCGATGCCCGCCTAGGCAATGCCGGGCTTGAGGTGCGCACCGCCGCCTACAAACGCAGCACGCAGATCCTGCTGCGTGGCCACATGCCGCTGTATCGCGCCTCGCCCGACCTGATCGCTGGGCTGGAGCAGATCATCGACGGCGCGCCGGAGCTGGCTGCCTAGCGGCGCACCGGCGCGCCGGGACCCGGCGAGGCGACTCCAGCCCTGAAAGAAGCCCCGACGGGGCAGCCGGCGCCAGGCGCTTGGTCCAGTGGCATCCCCGGCGTGGCCGCTTCCCTGCACGCACGCAGTTGAGCGCTCACAAGTTCCTGACCTTAAGCCCGGCTATCACCGATTATGACGCGGATGTGAGCGCCTGTCGCATTGCCAATTAGTTCCTAGAACGGAACAATCACTTCGCGCGTCGTCCACAATCTTGCGTAGACGCACTCAGGCAGCGCCGGACCTGGGCGATGCGATGAAGCCGGCGGCGGCGTGATCGCCTAGCACTACAGTTGTGATTTTGTAGTCGCGCCGCGCGATGATGTCTGAATCAATAGGTTACCACGATTCGGAGATCATGGACGATGGGAGCGTCGATCGAGACGACGCTTGAGTTGTGGGCATTGTCTTTGCGGGAGGTGAAGCGGCGGATTGGTCCGCTATTTTCACAGGAACGTTTGGCGGTGAACGCGGGGTTATTTCTGGATGGGTTGCTTGGCGATGAACGGCGCAAGACGGGATGGATGCGCGCTGAGGCGGCTGGTGATCCTGGTCCCTGGCGGCAACAGGCGCTTCTGGACCGGGACCGCTGGGATGCTGATGCGCTGCGCGATTTGGTGCGCGATTATATCGTCGAGCATCTTGCCGACGACGATGCGGTGCTGGTGATTGGTGAGACCGGCTTTCTGAAGCAAGGCAAGGCGTCGTGCGGTGTGGCGCGGCAGTACACCGGCTCGGCGGGCAAGATCACCAACTGCCAGATCGGCGTGTTCGCGGCTTACGTGTCACGCCATGGGCATGGGTTTATTGACCGGGCGTTATATCTTCCGAAAGATTGGGCGAGAGATCCAGCGCGTCGCAAAGCGGCGCATGTTCCGGCCGAGATCAGCTTCATGACGAAGCCGCAGCTCACGGCGAGAATGATCGAGCGGGCGATTGTGGCGCAGGTGCCGTTTGCCTGGGTGGCTGGCGGTACTGTTTACGGTGTCGGCGATATTGAGCGTGATTTACGCCGCGCGGGTAAGGGGTATGTGCTTGGCGTGAGTTCGGCGCATTGGTTCGCCTCGTGGAACCTGGAACGGCCGCTTGGCGGTTCTGCTGAAGAGATTGCCAAGGCGCTACCATCATCCGATTGGCGGCGCCTGTCGGCCGGCTCGGGAACCAAAGGACCTCGGCTACATGACTGGTGCTACCTCGAACTCGCCGAGCTTGAGGCTGAAGAGTTCAACGCTGAAAATCATGGCCTGTGGACACGTGGCTTGTTGATACGGTGTAACATCGCAGACAGCGATCTCGCCTATCTTACCACCTGGTGCCCAGCAGGGACATCCATTGCGACACTCGTTCGTGTCGAAGGCCACCGCTGGGCCATCGAAGACAGCTTCGAAACTGCCAAGAACGAATTCGGTCTCGACCATAACGAGACCAGGTCCTGGCATGGCTGGCATCGTCATGTCTCGTTCGTCATGCTTGCCCTCGCCATGATGGCTGCCATCCGCCAGCGGGTAAACCAGTCAACGCCCAAAAAACCAAGTCGAATGCAGCAGGAAAACGCCGAGCCTGATCCGTTGGTCGATCCAGAAAATCCGCCGGACAGCCTAGCGTCTCAGGCAACAGCGCATCCGGCCCGCTTACGTCATCACATGGTCACTCTGGCGCCGTGCCCATCAGGCGGCAGCACAGGCTGAACAACGCCGTCTCTTCTGCCAGCAACACCACGCTGACGCTGTCTGACAATACCCAGATCACCTTCCTCGGCGTCGCCAGCGCATCGGTCCTGCAAGGTCAGGTATTCTCGTCGTGACGCCGCGGCGGCGGTCAGGGCGGGTTGACTTCTGATGGGCGAAGTCATCCCGACCTATGGAGATTCCGCCTCGGGCGATCACGCTCTAAGCCGCCGTCTCCAGCGCCTGCGACAGATCGCCGAGGATATCGTCGATGTGCTCCAGCCCGATCGACAGCCGCACATAGCCCGGTGTCACGCCGGTCGCGCGCTGCTCCTCCTCGGTGAGCTGCGAGTGTGTGGTACTGGCCGGATGGATCGCCAGGCTGCGCGCGTCGCCGATATTCGCCACGTGGTAGAACAGTTCCAGGGCGTTGATGAATTTCCGCCCCGCATCCGTCCCGCCCGCCAGCTCGAACCCCACCAGGCCGCCCTGGCCGTGCGGCAGGTATTTCGCGGTCCGTTCCGCCGCCGCACCCTTATGATGTGCCGGATGGATCACGCGCGTCACCGCCTTGTGCGTCGCCAGGTAATCCGCCACCGCGCGCGTGTTGCGGCTGTGCTCGCGCATGCGCAGCGGCAGCGTCTCCAATCCCTGCAGGAACAGGAACGCGTTGAACGGCGCCATCGCCGCACCCAGGTCGCGCAGCAACGTCACCCGCATCTTCAGGACATAGGCGATCGGCCCCAGCGGTTTCACTGCCTGGCTCCACACCGCGCCATGATAGCTGGGATCCGGCGTATTCAGCGCCGGTTGGCGTGACGGATGCGCTTCCCAATCGAAATTGCCACCATCCACCACGATGCCGCCGATCGAGGTGCCGTGTCCGCCGATATATTTCGTGGTCGAATACATCACCACGGCCGCGCCATGATCGAACGGCCGCACCAGGATCGGTGCCGCGGTATTGTCCATGATCAGGGGGATGCCGAGCTTGCGGCCGATCGCAGCGACCTCGGCGATAGG
>DATHNE010000186.1:0-2043 GCA_035486355.1 Acetobacteraceae bacterium | reverse complement strand
GGTGCCCTTCTGGCCGATGGCCACGTAGACGCAGCGCACCTGCTTCTTCTCGTCGCCGCTCTCCCAGTTCTCGCGCTGGTTCAGGATGGTGTCGACGCACACCGCGGTCTTGCCGGTCTTGCGGTCGCCGATGATCAGCTGGCGCTGGCCGCGACCGATCGGCGTCATCGCGTCGATGGCCTTGATGCCGGTCTGCAGCGGCTCCGAGACGCTTTGCCGCTGCACCACCGATGGGGCCTGAATCTCCAGCGCGCGACGGGTTTCCGCCTTGATGTCGCCTTGGCCGTCGATCGGCTCGCCCAGTGGGTTGATCACACGGCCCAGGAACTCGTCGCCGACCGGGACAGAGAGAACCTCGCCGGTGCGCTTGACTTGCTGACCCTGTTCGAGCTTCTCGGAGTCACCCAGGATCACCGTGCCGATGCTGTGCTCGTCGAGGTTGAGCGCGACGCCCAGCACTCCGCCGGCGAACTCGAGGAGCTCTTGGGTCATCACCGACGGCAAGCCCTCAACGTGCGCGATGCCATCTCCGGTATCGATCACGGTGCCAACTTCTTCCTTGGCAGTGTCCGAGGTGAAGGAGCTTACGTATTCCTCGATCGCGCCTTGGATGTCATCAGCGGAGATTGTCAACTCTGCCATGGGTATTCGTCTTCCTGCTTGTCGATGATCTGGAGTAGGTGGTGTTTCAGTCCGGCAATTGGCTTTGGGCGGCGGCGAGACGCGACGAAAGCGTACCGTCGATGATCTCGTCGCCGACCGTGATCGCGAGCCCGCCGAGCAGCTCGGGGTCGATCTGGATCTGCGAGGTGACCGGATGACCGTAGATCCGGCTCAGCACTTCGGTGAGGCGGGTCTGCTGGGCGTCACTCAGCTCGCTGGCTGCACTGACGCGTGCCACGACTTCGCCGCGCCGAGCCACCGCCACCTCGGCGAGACCTTGCACCGCCACCTCGGCCGACTGCCCTCGCAATAGCTCGACCGTCTTGGCGAGCAGCTCCGCCGTGATCGGGCTCACGCCGGCGCCCGCGCTATCGAGCACCTTGCGCAGCAAGCGAATCCGCGCATCGGGGGCTGTCTCGTAATTACCCAGCAAGAGGGCAAGACGAGGTTGGGCGTCGAGAATGCGGGAGAACCTGAACAACTGGTCTTCTACGTCGTCAACTTGTCCGGCTCGCTCGGCGCGGATCAGCAACGCCTGCCGCGCCACCAGTTCGAGGGCGTCGACGAGATCGGGTTCGGCCGACCAGCGTTCGGAGACCGCCTTCTTGAGGACGTCCAGCGCGGGCTGTCCGACTTTGCCGGATACCAGTCGCTCCAGCAGTCGAACCCTGGGTGCGGCGTCCTCAGCCTGCACCGTGAGGTGGCGCGTGACGGCGGATTCGTGGATCAGAAATCCCGCTACCGACGTCAGATCATCAGCGAGCGTCGAGAGTCCTTTGTCGTCAAGGTCTTCGGCTGTCTCGCCGAGAGCCTTCACCAGATCCCCGAGCGCCGTCCGGCTTGCCGAACGCATTTTCGCCCCAACGGGGTACGCGACGTCGGCTTCTGACGGCGCCATTGCGTCGAGGTCGTCCAGGAAGCGGTCGACGGTGGCGGACTGCTGAGCCGGTTTGCCGACGAAGGTGCGCACCAATTCGCCTGCCCGTCGGACGGATTCGGCACCGGTGTCCTGACGCAACTGCCGAATCAGTTGCGCACGCAACAGCTCGACTTGCTTGGTGCCTTGTACCTTGATCCGCTCGACTTCGGAGTCGGCCTGGGCGTGCAACTGCTCGACGATGCGCTTGGCGTCGGATTGCGCTTCCTCGGTAATCCGCTTAGCCTCCGCCTTAGCGTCTTCCTTCGCCTTCTCATGCGCGCGACTGGCTTCCGCGAGTCGATCAGCGGCAGCCGCGGAGTCCGCCAATTGCTGGCATACAGCGTTTTGCTGGTCTTCCATCATCTTGCGCACGGGCGGCACGACAAAGCGGACGACCAGCCACACGATGACGGCGAACCCGATGAGCTGCCCGATAAAAGTTGACATGCCTTGCTACCGCC
>DATHNE010000185.1:0-9092 GCA_035486355.1 Acetobacteraceae bacterium | reverse complement strand
ACCTCAAGGCGCACCATCTCGCGCATCAGACCTTCGCCGATTCCAACGCACTCGACCGCGCCATCCATCAGGCCGTCGATACATTGAACTGCGAACGCAGGCCGCTTCCGTTGGCCAAGCGGCGAATCTCTGCTTAGCCTTGGGCCCCACCGACCAAGGGGAGGACATCGATGATTATCGAAATGCGCACCTACACGCTGCAGCCCGGCACGCTGGCCGAGGTCGAGAAGCGCTTTGGCGCGGCGCTGCCAAATCGCGAAAAACATTCGAAACTCGCTGCGTTCTGGCACACCGACGTGGGGCCGCTGAACCAGATCATTCATGTCTGGACCTATGACAGCTTCGAGCAGCGCCTGGCCGTGCGCGCGGCAGCGCAGAAAGAAGAAGGTTGGCCGCCGCCGATCCGCGAATTCGTCACCAACCAGCAGAGCGAGATTTTCGTCCCAGCCCCGTTCTGCCCACCGCTGACACCACGTCAGGTCGGCCCATTGTTCGAGATCCGGCAATACACGCTGACCGCGGGCTCGATCCCCGGGCTGCTGGAGCGGTGGTCGGAGAAGATCGCGGGCCGACAGAAATTCTCACCCCTCGTCGCCGGGATGTACACTGAGGTCGGCGCACTGAACAAATGGGTGCACATCTGGGCTTACAAGGACGCCAATGAGCGCACGCGCGTGCGCGAGGAAGCAGCCGCGACCGGCCAGTGGCCGGCACGCAACCCGCCCGGCGTGGTGGTGAAGCAGGAGAATGCGTTCGTTCTGCCGTCGGCGTTTTCGCCCATCCGCTAGGCTTGCGGCCTGGATGCCACCTGACTGGTGGCATCCAGCTCCGTCCCGGAACTGCATCAAACAGGCTGCACCTGGGCGGTGGTCGAACCCAGCCGGGCTGGTCCGGCCTTATGCAGCCGCCAGCAACGGTTGCATGTCGCTCAGGCTCACCAAGGTTCGCAGACACGCGGCGGCGACTTCGGTACCCTTCACCACGAAATGCTCGGTGAAGAAACGACGATGGTCCGCATGCTCGTGGAACTGCTGCGGGGTCAGCACGGCGGAGAACACCGGCACACCGGTTTCCAGTTGCACCGTCATCAGGCCATTGATCACGGCGCTGGCCACGAACTCGTGCCGGTAGATGCCGCCATCGACGACGAGGCCGCAGGCCACAATGGCGGCGTAGCGGCCGCTGCGCGCCAGCAGCTTCGCGTGCAACGGGATCTCGAAGGCGCCGGGCACTTCGAACAGATCGATCGCGCCGCGGGACACGCCGCCCCGCGCCATCTCGGTGAGAAACGCATCGCGGCCCTGGTTGACGATGTCCGCGTGCCAGCAGGACTGCACGAAGGCGTAGCGAGATGTGGTGGTAGGATCAGACTGAGTCATGGTTGGCTCCAAGCGAGAGTGACCAGACTCAGGGCGCACGAGCCCCTTCCCCGGCGGCATTTTGATGCCGTGAGGAACGAACCTCGCGCTCTCTTCCATCCGGACTGTGACCGTCGGCCTCGGAGTTGCACCGAATCTGCTGACCCCGATGCCGTTGTCGGCGCCGGGCGCTCGCGGGCTTATGCGCTTGCGCGCACTTACCGCCGGTGGGGCGTTTCACCCCGCCCTGAGAACGCTTGCCACGGGACCATCCCGCGGCAAGGGCAAGTTACGGCGGCAGTGCCGGTGTTGCCAATGGGGCGCGGCGGGCCTAGCCGCCGAAGGCCGAAATCCCAGTCTGGGCACGGCCGAGGATCAGGGCGTGCACGTCGTGCGTGCCCTCATACGTGTTCACCGTCTCCAAGTTCATCACGTGGCGGATGACATGATACTCGTCAACGATGCCGTTGCCTCCGTGCATATCACGCGCGACGCGGGCGATATCCAGCGCCTTGCCGCAGTTGTTGCGCTTCAACAGGCTGATCATTTCGGGGGCGGCGTCATGGTCATCCATCAGCCGGCCGAGGCGCAGCACGGACTGCAGGCCGAGCGTGATCTCGGTCTGCATGTCGGCAAGCTTCTTCTGGATCAACTGGGTGGCGGCCAAAGGGCGGCCGAACATCATGCGGTTCAGCGTGTACTCGCGTGCGGCGTGCCAGCAGAATTCGGCAGCACCGAGCGCGCCCCAGGCAATGCCGTAGCGCGCGTTGTTCAGGCACGAGAACGGGCCGCGCAGCCCTTTCACGGTCGGCAGCACCGCATCGGCCGGGACGAACACATCCTGCAGCATGATCATGCCGGTGGCAGAGCAGCGCAGCGAGAACTTGCCCTCGATCTTCGGCGTGTCCAGGCCCTTGGTGCCACGATCGACCAGGAAGCCACGGATGTCACCGGCGTCGTCTTTGGCCCAGACCAGGCACAGATCCGCGATTGGCGCGTTGGTGATCCAGGTCTTCGACCCGTTCAGCACATAACCGCCGTCAACTGATTTGGCCTGGGTGCGCATTGCAGCCGGGTCCGATCCGGCATCGGGCTCGGTCAGACCGAAACAGCCCACCATCTCGCCGCTGCGCAGCTTTGGCAGGTACTTATCCTTCTGCGCAGCAGAGCCGAAGGCGTGGATCGGAAACATCACCAGCGAGGACTGCACCGAGAAGGCGCTGCGATAGCCAGAATCGACGCGCTCCACCTCGCGCGATATCAGCCCGTAGCTGACATAGTTGACGCCCGCGCAGCCATAGCCTTCGAGGGTCGCGCCAAGGAAGCCCATCTCGCCCAGCTCGTTCATGATCGAGCGGTCGAAGCGCTCGTGGCGATTGGCCTGCAACGCGCGCGGAAACAGCTTGTCCTGGCAATACGCATGGGCGGCGTCGCGAATCGCGCGCTCGTCTTCCGAGAGCTGACTGTCGAGACGCAGCGCGTCATCCCATTGGAAGGGTGTGAAGCGGCTTTTGCTTCTTGTCATCTCGGCGCTGGCGCTCATGCCTCGCTTTCTCCTTCTTCGCGCGCCGGTGCCGCGTTGCGCCGGCGCAGCGTCATGAAGGCCGGCACATCGGACCCGAAACCCGCCACCGAGGGACCGGTGTCGTCGTCGCGACGACGATCGCGATGCTCCGGCCGGCGGTCGGGTGGGTGCGGCGGCGCACGATCTGCCACAGCGGGAGCGGCCCGCACAGCCTCGCGCGGCTTGCGTGACCGCGACGGCGCATCGCGTGTGCGCGGCGGCGCTTCGCTCGGCGCCGAGATGCTATCTCGCGGCTCCGTCTTGGGCTCTCGCGGCTCGGCCTTGGGGGTTGACCTGGCCCGCGGCTTGACCTTCGCGCCACCGCGGCCGCGCCGCTTGCGGCCATCCTCCTCAGCCCAATCGACGGGATCGAGTCCCTCCACGATGAACGGCGGGATCGGATGTCCAATCAGCTTCTCGATCGCTTCGACCGCGAACCGATCCTCCGGCGTCGCGATGGTGAACGCATGGCCGGTCAGTCCGGCGCGGCCGGTGCGGCCGATGCGGTGGACGTAGTCTTCGGCGTGGTGCGGCACGTCGAAGTTGAACACATGCGACAGGCCGCCGATGTCGAGGCCACGCGCCGCGACGTCACTGCACACCAGCAGGCGCAATTCGTTGGCCTTGAACTTCTCCAGCGTTGCGAACCGTATGGTCTGAGTCATGTCACCGTGCAGCGCGCCGACATCGAGCTTATGCCGCGTCAGCGATTTGTGGAGGATATCGACGTCGCGCTTGCGGTTGCAGAAGATCAGCGCGTTCTGCACCTGCTGGGTGCGGATCAGCCGTCGCAGCGACTCGCGCTTGTCATGCTCGGCGACAAGCGCCAGTCCCTCGGTGATGGTGGTGGCGACCGAGGCCGGCCGCGACACCGCGATTTCCTTCGGGTTTTGCAGGAACGCATCCGCCAGACGGCGTATCTCGGGACCCATCGTGGCGGAGAAGAACAGCGTCTGGCGCGTGCGCGGCAGCATCGCGACGATGCGCTCGACATCGGGGATGAACCCCATGTCGAGCATGCGATCGGCCTCGTCGATGACCAGCAGCTTGGCATCGGTCAGCAGGATCGAGCCACGCTCGAACATGTCGATCAGCCGGCCGGGCGTGGCGATCAGCACATCGACGCCGCGCATCAGCACGTCTTTCTGATCCGACATGCTTTCGCCGCCGATGATCAGCGCATGCGTCAGCTTGAGGTATTTGCCGTACTGCACGAAGTTCTCGGCCACCTGCAGCGCCAGTTCGCGCGTCGGCTCCAGGATCAGGCTCCGCGGCATACGCGCGCGGGCACGGGAGCCGGACAGGATGTCGAGCATCGGCAGGGTGAAGCCGGCGGTCTTGCCGGTGCCGGTCTGCGCGGTGCCCATCACATCACGGCCCATCAGCACGACTGGGATCGCCTGTTCCTGGATCGGCGTGGGATGGCGGTACCCCATCTCGTCGACGGCGCGCAGCACCTCGTCGGACAGCCCCAGATCGGAAAACAGCGGCCGCGTTGGCCCAGGAGGGGCCAGCTCTGCGGGCGGCCCGCTCGCAACTTCGTCGTCGAGCGTCGAGGCGTGGTCTGTTGAGTCCGCCGCGGCGGGGGTGGTTTCGGTCAAAACGTGGTCCGATCCGGATCTGGTGCATCGGCGCTGACAGCGGCGCGACGCGAGCGCGCTGTGCACGCACGCGCGGCATATCCGGGGGAAACGGCGGAAAGTCAAGCAGACAGCTCCAGGACGGCCATGGTCGGGTTGCAAGCGACGCGCGGCTTGCTCGCATTGCCGATCAGTCCCGGCCGGGTGCGCAGTGACGCTGTTTGGTTATAATTCGGGCGCGAGGCGCGTTTTATGGTCTCGGTCAAATCAAGCTTCGCCGGACGCCATGTGGTGCGGCGCGTGGCGCTCGCTGCGCTGGCCGGTGCCGCCATCACAGGTGCCGCGATGTCTCCGGCCGCCGCCTGGTGGCGTAGCGGTGTGTGGATCGGTGGGCCCGTGTTTGTCGGTCCCCCACCCGCGGTTTATCCGCCGGCCATCTATCCGCCACCGGTCTATTATCCGCCGCCGCCGGCACCCGTGTGGTACCCGCCGCCACCGCGGCACCCCTGGGCGGACCGTCACTCACCGGGCAGTCCTGCTATGCGGGGCCTTATGTCTGCCCGATGGATCAACCCGTACCATCGGGCAACGCCTGCTACTGCATGAGCAACGGGCACAGCAGGATCTGGGGACGAGCGACCCAAGCCACACAATCGGCTGCCATGGTCGACGATGCGGTATCTCCGATCGCACCGGCGGGTGCCGAGCAGATCGTGGCAGCGGTGGAAACGCACCATCGCCTGGCGTTGCGGCACCGGCGCGCTTGACGCGGTGCTGACCATCTGCACGCGCTGCTGCTGCCGGCGCCCACCAGTCCGGAGGCACACGACAACCTGGGTGTCTGCCTGGTACAGCGCGGCGACCACGCGCGCGACCCTCGCCTTTGAGCAGGCCTTGCGACTGCAGCCGGTGTTCTTCGAGGCACGGCACAATCTGGTGCGCGCCTTGAGCGATGCGATGCGGCTGAACGAGGCCGAGGCCCAGTTTGCCCGACTGATCATCGATCATCCGGAACGTGTTGACGCGCGCGACGACCTGACCACGTGGTTGTTCCGGTCGCGCGGTGACGATATCGAGGCGCTTCATCGGCATGGCATCGCGCTGCACCGGGCGGGCCGACTTGCCGAGGCGCGGCAGTGTTTCGAATCAGTGCGGCGCCAACGGCACGATCATGCCTTCGCACATTGCAATCTCGGCCAGGCGCTCGCCGCGCTTGGTGAGCTGACAATCGCCGAGCAGCACCTGCGTACCGCTGTACGCCTGGATCCGACAGTTGACACGCTTGGCGCGCTCGCGACGTGGCTTGGCCAACTTGGCCGCCATGAGGCAGCGGTCGACACGTGCCGCGGCACTGGCGCCACAGGATCAGCCGACCCGATACAATCTTGCGGTCGCCTTGCGTGCGACCGGACGCATCGCGGACCTGATCGAAGCGCTTGACCTGGTGATCTCGGTGGACACCGCGGTGGCCCACTTGGCCGGGGCGCTCGGCGAGCCGGTGTGGCCGCTCAATTATTTCGATATCGATTCGAGATGGCGAGTTGGGCGCGGGAGCAGTCCGTCGCATCCGTGAATGTGCGTCTTCAATCAGCCCCAACGGGGCGACTGGGACGGCGTCATTGCGGCCGTGCGGGATGCGCGTGCCAGGCTACACTCCTAGACGTGGGGCCGTTGGCCAGCACGCAAATCACGCAGGCGGAATGAACCGCTGCGTAACAGCCTGAAAGGGCGCGAGTGCCTCGCACCGTGCGGCGTAGGCCGCGAGGGAAGGCCAACGCAGCAGATCAAACGGCGTCGGATGGGCTTCGGTGGTGAAACGCAGCGCGCAGGCCACGGCGATATCAGCGTGGCCGATGGTTTCGCCAAACCAGAATGACGTGGCGCGACCGGCACGATCGGTTTGCAGCGTGTCCAATACCCCGGCGACCTGTGCCACGCAGCGATCGATCCACGCCTGCGAGACCTGCTGGTGCAATACGCGCTCGTAGACCAGGCTCACCGCCTTGTCGGCGAGGCCGGTGGCCAGGGCACAGATCTTCAGCGCCTGGCGGCGCGCCGGTCCGGCCGGCGCGATCAGCGCCTTCATGGGGCCGGCAAGGGCATCCAGGTGGTCAAGGATCGTCACGCTGTCGATCAGGACCTCGCCATCGTCGAGTACGAGGGTCGGCACACGGCGCAGGGGATTATACTGCGCGATCTGTTCAGCATCAGCAAAGGTCGACCAGGGCCGGTGCTCGTAGGCCAAGCCATAGAGCCGCAGCGCAATCGCGACGCGCCGGACGAACGGCGAGTCGTACTGGCCAATGAGGATCATTCGCCCAGCGCGCGCTTCGCCACACCCGCCAGGTAGCTCGACGCCGCCGGCAGGATCGCATCGTTATAGTTATAGTTGGAGTTGTGCAGCTCCCGCCCACCTTCGGCCGGACCGTTGCCGATCCAGACGAAGGCACCCGGCCGTTGTTCCAGATACCAGGCAAAGTCTTCGCCTGTCATCGCCGGCGCCATGTCGCGGCGCAGCGGCAGACCCGCCTGCGTCACCACTTCGGCCGCCAGATCGCGTTCCACCGGCGTATTGAGTGTCACTGGATTGCCGCGCGGGATCTGCACATCGATTTCCATCCCAAAGGTCTGCGCCACACCGGCAGCGACGCGATGGATCGCGGCCTCCACCTGATCGCGCACCGCGTTGCGCAGCGTGCGCATGGTGCCGCGCAGCACCGCCTCGCCGGGAATCTGGTTGGCGGCACGCCCGGCCTCGATCACGCCGATGGTGATGACGGCACAGTCCAGCGGATCGATGTTACGCGAGACGATGGTTTGCAGCGCCAGCACCAGATGGGCCGAGGCCACCATCGGATCGCGCGTCAGATGCGGCAATGCCGCGTGACCGGAATGGCCCTGCACCGTGAAAACCACGCGGTTGCCGGCTGCCATCACCGGGCCGTCATGCACGGCGATGGTTCCGGCCTCCAGACCTGGCCAGTTGTGGTAGCCGAAGATGCGCTCCATCGGGAACCGCTCAAACAGCCCGTCGGCGATCATCGCCTTGGCACCGCCGCCGCCCTCCTCGGCGGGCTGGAACACCAGATGCACCGTGCCGGTCCAGGATTGATCCTGCGACAGCAGCGCGGCGGCGCCGAGCAGCGAGACGGTATGCCCATCATGGCCACACGCATGCATCACGCCGGCGTTGGTGGAGGCATAGGGCAGCCCGGTGGTCTCGGTGATCGGCAGCGCGTCCATGTCGGCGCGCAGCCCGACGCTGCGATTGGACTGGCCACGGCTGATCGTCGCCACCACGCCATGGCCGCCAATGCCGGGTGTGAAGTTCACGCCCAGTTCGGTCAGCTTCGCCTGCACGAAGGCCGACGTCTCCGTCTCCTGCAACGTCAGTTCCGGATGCGTGTGCAGATGACGGCGCCACGCGGTCAGCGTGTCGTGCAAACCCTTGTCGATCATGTCTGTTCCTTCGTGGCCCGCCCAATCTCGGTCGATTTAGCGCGGGTCCGGTCCTACCCGGACCAGCAGCTTACCGAAATTCCGGCCGCCGAGAATGCCGCCCAGCGCATCGGGGGCATTCTCCAGCCCGTCGACCTCGTCCTCACGGTATTTCAGGCTGCCGTCCTGCACCCAGGACGCGGCCAATTTCCGCCATTCGGCGAAGCGTTCAGGTTTATCGGAGACGATGAAGCCCTGGATCAGCACCTTCTTGCCGACGACGAACCCCAGATTGGGGCCGGGTGGGAACGGGTCCTGGTTGTACTGGCTGACCATGCCGCACATCGCCACGCGGGCGTAGGGGTTCAGCAGGTCGAACACGGCGGCCTGCACGGCGCCGCCGACATTCTCGAAATAGCCGTCGATGCCGTGCGGGCAGGCGGCCGCCAGCTCGGCGCGCAGGTCGAGCGCGCGATGATCCACGCAGTCATCGAACAGCAGGGTGTCCTGCACGTGGAGGCATTTTTCCGCCCCGCCGGCCACGCCGACAACGCGCGCGCCGGCGCGCTTGGCGAGCTGGCCGGCCACCGAGCCGACGGCGCCGGAGGCGGCAGAGATCACGACGGTTTCGCCGGCCTTCGGCCGCAGGATGTCGGTGACGCCGGTATAGGCCGTGGTGCCGGGCATGCCGAGCACGCCGAGGTAGGTGGAGATCGGCGGGCCGTGGCCGTCGACCTTGGTGAGCTGGGAGGCGTTGCTGAGGATGTAGGTCTGCCAGCCGCGCGCGCCCACCGCGATGGTGCCGATAGCGAAGGCGGGATCGGCGGACGCGATCACCTCACCCACGGTTTCGCCGGTCATCACCTCGCCGATCTCGACGGCCTTGGCGTAGGTCTGCTGGTCGCGCAGCCGGCCACGCATATAGGGGTCGATCGAGAGCCAAATGGTGCGGGTGACGACCTCGCCGGCGCCGGGTGTGGGGATGGGGTCTTCGGTGATCTCAAAGTCGGACCGCTCCGGCGCGCCATGCGGGCGGCGACGGAGAACGACGGAACGGCAGATGGTGTCGGCATCCATGGGTTTTCCCCTTTAACCATGCGATAGCGCCTCGCTGGGGCGCCGACCAGAATACAACCCCGCCAGTCTGGCAAT
>DATHNE010000184.1:0-20736 GCA_035486355.1 Acetobacteraceae bacterium | reverse complement strand
GCCCTGACGAATATGTATGCGATGTATCAGGCAAATGAGCTGCTGATCGTCCATGCCGCCGCCGGACCGTATCGCTCACGCAGTCATTTCGAGGCGCAAGATTACCTGGAGAGTGGCGCCGATCATCGGTTGACCAGCGGCTGGCTGAACCGTGCGGTGGGGGCGTTACCATCGGACCAACAGGCGCCGACCGGGCTTGCCCTGGCAGTCAGCGTCACCGTGCCGCTGGTGTTGCGTGGTCCGGCGATGGTGGGCAACTGGGCGCCGCATGGGTTCTCGACGCCGGAACCGGAACTTTACGCGCGCATCGCGCAACTGAATCACGACGACCGGTTGACCGGTCCCGCGATTGCCGACGGGCTGCGCGCACGCGCTTTCGCCGCCGATGTGATGCCCGGCGCACCCGATGAAAAGGACCGCTACGCCTTCCCGGCGCTGGCCGAAGCCGCCGGCAAGCTGCTGGGCGCCAGCGATGGTCCGCGCATCGCGGCGATGGAGATCAATGGCTGGGACACGCATGTCGCGCAGATGGCACGGCTGGACCAGCCACTGCGTCAGCTCGATGCCGGAATGGGTGCGCTGAAGAGCGCGCTGGGCCCGGCGTGGCGGCAGACCGCTGTGCTGGTGATGACCGAGTTTGGCCGCACCGCACATGTTAACGGGGACAATGGCACCGATCATGGCACCGCCACAGTTGCCTTCGCGCTAGGTGGTGCGGTGGCGGGCGGGCACGTGCGGGCCAACTGGCCGGGACTTGGTCCGGGCAAGCTGTTCGAGAATCGCGATCTGGCACCGACGATCGATGTGCGCGAGGTGGCGATGGGGCTGCTGGCCGGACATCTCGGGCTACCGTCCGGCGCGCTGGCGCAGGTGTTTCCGGGCAGCGCCACGGATGCGCCGATGCGGGGGCTGCTGCGGGCCTGATCCCGTTGCCGACCTGAACGGCAGGGGCAGGCACTGCAGTGGCGCCCCGGTCCGCGTTGACGCGTGCAACAAGACCGTTTCATCGACGCGGCAGGAGGCGCCGCGATGCGTGAACTGCGGCCCAGCCATGAAGATCGCATCCCGCCGCTGACCCGGTCGCTCTATCTCAATGCGCTGGCAACGCTGCACGAGCTGTTGCAACCGCGGGCCTAGGTTGAAATTGGGGTCGCCGGCGGCGAGACGTTCTGTCCGCCACATTGCGCCTCACTGGCCATCGACCCAATATGCATCTCACAATGGATGTGGTCGGCAGAAAGCCGTGCTGCCTGTTGTTTCAGTCCACCAGCGATGCGTTGTTTGCCCAACACGACCCACTGCGTCTGCTGCAACGGCCGGTCGACCTGGCATTTTTGGATGGCATGCACTGATACGCATATCTGCTGCGGGACTTCGCCAACACCGAGCGGTTTTACGAGCCTGATTCGGTGATCGTGCTGCATGATTGTGTACCGACCGACATCTTCATGGCGCGGCGCACGCTGTGGGGTGAAGCGCAACGCCAGTTGGCGCTGACGCCGAATTTCCCGGATCGGCACCACCTGACGGACAGCGGCCGCCGTTCAGCAGCGCGCGACGGTTTGGGTGTCGAGCAGCTCCGCATCGATGGTGACGCCCAGTCCGGGTCCGTCCGGTATGCGAACGAACCCACCACCGGCCTGCAGGACATCCGCGACGACGTCCTGCTCCAGCGCATAGCTGGGCATGTAGAATTCGCAGCCAAGTGTCATGTTCGGCAGCGTGCTCAGCACGTGCGCGGCGGCGGCCAAGGCGATGCCGCCTTCCCATAGCGTGCCGCCGTAAGTCGGCCAGCCGGCGGCCTCGGCCACCGCATCGAGTGCGCGCGCCGGCCCGATGCCACCGCACTTGCCCAACTTGATCGATACGCAGTCCGCCACGCCGACGCGCACGGCGCGCAGCAGCTCCGTCGCGTCGTAGACGCTTTCATCGGCGAGGATCGGCGTGTCGAGCGCGGCAGCCAGCGATGCCATCGCACGTTCCTGCCCGCGCGGCACCGGTTGCTCGATGAATGTCGGGCGGAAGCCTTCGACATCACGCAGGCGCACCAGGGCGTCGCACGGACCCAGCGCCTGGTTGTAGTCGACGCGCAGGTCGAGATCGGTCAGCGCGTCGCGCAGTGCGGCGAGCCGGCGGAGGTCATCGGCGTGGCTGGCGTAGCCGGTTTTCACCTTAAGGATGCGGTGGCCCTGGGCGAACATCGCGCGCGCCCGATCGAGGTCCGCGGCGAAGTCGGGATCGGCGATCGAGAAGGACAGCGGGATCGTCGTGCGCACCGCGCCGCCCAACAGCGCATGCACAGGCGCGTTGGCGCGTTGGCCGGCGATGTCCCACAGCGCCATCTCCACCGCTGATTTCGCTTCCGGGTGGAAGGCAATCGCCTTGGCGCAATCCGCCATGCGCGCGCGGATGGCAGCGGGATCAGTCCCCAGCAGGACCGGACGCAGCGCCGTATCCAACACGGCGAGTGTGGTCTCGGCGATGTTACCGAAGGGTGCCCAGGGGGCCGCCTCACCCCAACCGGTCAGGCCGTCGGCGGTACGGATCGTCACGATCACCCGACGCACAATGCGCGACACGGCGCCGGATCCCTGGCTGCGCGGGTTGCGGATGCGGCTTTCGATCAACCGCAGGGCGATGTCGTCGATCCGATCGGTCATACTGGCTCCAGATGTCGAGGAGCCGGCACCTTACCGCACCGTCAGCGAAGAGGAACGCGGGGTCAGCCGTGGTGCGCGCGACTGTCCTCCGGTGCCTGCTCACGACGCGTCATGCCGTAGTCACGCATCACACCACCGATGCGGAGCCGGTAGTCGCGGAACACGCCGGCGCGTCCCTGTTCCTGCGCGGCGCGATGATCGTTGGTGTTGCGCCAGGCCTGCACGGCGGCCTCATCGCGGAAGAAGGACAGTGACAGGATCTTGCCGGGCTCGGAGAGGCTTTCAAAGCGTTCAATGGAGATGAAGCCGTCGATCTGCTCGAGTTGCGGGCGCAGCGACGCGGCGATGTCGAGATAGGTCTGCTTGCGTTCCGGCACCGGCCAAACTTCGAAGATGACGGCGATCATTGGTCTATCCTTGTTGGCTTCGCGTCCGTCGTCATGCCTGCGAACGGAGGCATCCGTGTGCCGGCTCACCCGTCCCCGGCGATCGTGGATTCCTGGGTTCGCAGGAATGACGCGCGAGGCGCGTGCAGCGTTATACCACTTGCCGGAGGAAGCTGCGCTCCTCGGCCTGGATGAAGCGATGCTCCTGGGCGAAGCGGAAATTGGCCTCGCCGGCACTGTCGGTGCGGATACGCGTTCGATAGGTCTCGTACTCCGCGAGGCTCGGGAAGGAGATGAGGCCGTAGGCGATGTTGTTGGTGCCCTCGTGCGGCACCCAGTAGCCGACAAGCGCGCCACCGCAGCCGGGGATGATCTCGAGCCAACGCTTGGCGTATGCCTCGAACGCATCGCGTTGATAGGGGTCGATCTGGTAGCGGATAAACACCGTCAGCGTCATGGCGATCTCCTGTGCTGCTGCCGCAGTCTACCGCGGCGGCCGGCGCGCATGCTTCGGTGCCTGTCGAAGCGGTTCACGAATGCGCCTACGCTGGGGCGCTTTATGGAGGGGGGGGCGCGATGGCTGACAGGGTGCCGGTGATCGTCGATTGCGACCCCGGGACCGACGATGCCTTCGCGCTGTTGATGGCGTTGGCGTCGCCGGAGATCGAGCTGCTGGCGGTGACGGTGGCGGGCGGCAATGTCGGTCTCGATCGCACGTTGCACAACGCGCTGGCGTTGGCGGCGCTGGCGGAAGCGTCCGTGCCGATATTTGCGGGCGCCGACCGGCCGCTGCTGGGCAGTTTCACCAGCGAGGTGCGCGTGCACGGCGTCGACGGACTGGGCGGGGCCGCGCTGCCGGCCGGTGGCGCGGCCGCACCGGGACACGCCGCCGATGCCATCCGTGATCTGCTGCGCCGCGCGGTGCGGCCGGTGACGCTGGTCGGCGTCGCGCCGGTGACCAACCTCGCCTTGGCACTGGCGACCGAGCCGGCGCTGGCAGCGAAAGTCGCGCGCATCGTGCTGATGAGTGGTGCCTGGACCGAGGGCAATGCCACCCCAGCCGCCGAATTCAACGCGCTGAATGATCCGGAGGCGTTGGCGATCGTGCTGGCCTGCGGTCGGCCGGTGGTGCTGGCGACGCTGGAGCTGACCGGACAAGCCTTGTGCACCCCGACGCGGTTGGCGACCTTGCGCGCGGTGGGGACTGGGCGCTGTCTGCAAACTGTGTGCGACATCCAGACGACAGTGCCGTTGTCACGCCGATACGATGGGCATGGCGCGGCACTGCATGATCCGTGTACGGTAGCGTGGCTGCTGCAGCCGGAGCTGTTCACCGCGCGCGAGGTTTTCGTGGAAATTGATCTCGGTCCCGGGCCGGGGCGCGGCCGCACGTCGGTTGACCGCTGGCAGCGCACCGGGCGGACGACGAACGTCACGCTGCTGGAAACATTGGATGCGGATGGGTTCTTCGCACTGTTGGGCGACCGGTTGAGCCGGCTGCCCTGAGCGATTGGCAGCGTACACGACCGTTCAAGACGGCTGGCAGGGACCGACCTTAGCGTCTTTGGCGATCCTGTTGGGGTATCCGCATGACCACCGCCACCACGCTTATGCCGTGGCAACCGATTCTGCCATTGCTGCTCGCCTCCGCGGTCATCATGGGCAGCCCCGGGCCATCCACCATGAGCGTGACGGCTGTCGGCGCTGCCTATGGGTTTCGCCGATCGCTGCCGTACGCTTGCGGGCTGATCCTGGGCACGACCGCGGTGCTGCTCGTCGTCGCGCTCGGCGTGGTGGCGGCCGTGCTCTCGATCCCACATGGAGCACCGATCCTGCTCACGCTGTCCGCGATCTACATCCTCTATCTGGCGTTTCAGATCGCTACCGCACCACCGTTGTCGCGACAGGATTCGCAAATCGCTGCACCCGCGCTCGTTGGTGGCTTTCTGTTGGCGATTGCCAATCCGAAAGCATACCTGGCAATCGCCGCGGTGTTTGCCGGCACGACCGTGCTCGCGGACCACGCGCGCGACGCCGTGGTGAAGATGACGTTGCTAACCGCGATGATCGTGATCATCCACCTGAGTTGGCTGTTGGTCGGAGCGTCACTGGCACGTGTGCTGCACGACCCGACGCTGTCGCGGATCGTCAATGTCACGCTCGCGGCGCTGTTGGTGGTGACCACGGCGCTTGCTGTTATCCGCTGATACCGGATTGCGACTGGGTGCCGGTTTGCGGTGATGGGTCGAACCAGCTTTGCTGCGGCGTCAGCCAACCAGGAGATCTCGATGGACCCGCGCTCCCTGCCCTTCGACGCCGACACGATGCTGAACGGGCTGCGTGCCTGGGTGGAATGCGAAAGCCCGACCTGGGATGCCGGCGCGGTCAACCGAATGATGGATCTGGTCGGGCGCGAGCTGATGCTGGCTGGTGCGCGAATCGAGCGGATCGCGGGCCGCATGGGATTTGGCGACTGCGTACGCGCCACGTTCCCGCATCCGACGCCGCATGCGCCGGGCATTCTGGTGATGGGGCATCTCGACACAGTGCATCCAGTCGGCACGCTAGCGAAACTGCCGTTCCGGCGCGAGGCCGGGCGCGCCTGGGGACCCGGCATCCAGGACATGAAGGGCGGCAACTACCTGGCGCTGGAGGCGATCCGGCAGCTCGCGCACGCCGGTGTCACGACCAGGCTGCCGATCACCGTGCTGTTCACCAGTGACGAGGAAGTCGGCAGCCCATCGACGCGCGATCTGATCGAGGCTGAGGCAGCGCGCCATCGCTATGTGCTGATCCCGGAACCGGCGCGCCCGGATGGCGGCGTGGTTACCGGCCGCTATGCCATCGCGCGCTTCAATC
The DNA here is from genome assembly GCA_035486355.1 of Acetobacteraceae bacterium. Classification (GTDB taxonomy): domain Bacteria; phylum Pseudomonadota; class Alphaproteobacteria; order Acetobacterales; family Acetobacteraceae; genus Palsa-883. The sequence continues at coordinate 14,831 of DATHNE010000184.1, read as the reverse complement.
TGGAATCGACCGGACGCCCCAGCCATGCCGGCGCACGACTGTCCGAGGGGCGCTCGGCGATCCGCGAGATGGCGCGCAAGCTGATCGAGATCGAGGACATGACCACCCCCGACTGCACGTTCAGCGTCGGCGTGATCCACGGCGGACTGTGGGTGAACTGCGTCGCCACTACCTGCACGGGTGAGGCACTGTCGATGGCCAAGCGGCAGGAGGATCTGGATCGTGGTGTCGCGCGCATGCTGGCGCTGAACAATGCGTCGAATGAGGTGCAGTTCAAGGTCGCACGCGGGGTGACGCGGCCGGTGTGGGAAGCGAACGACAAGACGATGGCGCTGTATGATGTCGCGCGCGGCGTGGCCCGTGGGTTGGGCTTCGATATCCCGCCACAAAGTTCCGGGGGTGGATCGGACGGCAATTTCACCGGCGCGATGGGGATCGCAACCCTGGATGGGTTGGGCGTGCAAGGCGCCAACGCGCACACGCTGGATGAACACATCGTCGTGGACAGCCTGGTCGTCCGCGGGCGGTTGATGGCGGGGTTGCTGGCGATATTGCAATGAGCCGCACACGCACACCGATTGAGGTCGTCGTCCGCGTCGTTACCTCGCGGCCACGGCTGTTCATCGGTCTGGCCTTCGGCCTGCTCGCCTCGTTCGTGCTGCCCTCCGCGGCCACGGCGACCTCACGCGCGATTGGCGCATGGGATATCGGCGTGAGTGTCTATCTGATCTTGGCCCTGCATCTGTTCCTGACCGAGGACCAGCGCGGCATGGCAGCTCACGCCGCCCAGCAGGGAGAAGGCGAGTGGACGATCTTCGGCATGACGGTCGGCGTGGTGGTGGTCAGCTTCGGCAGCATCCTGGAGGAGTTTGCCGGGACCTCGTCTCTGCATGGGGGCAGCAGGGCGCTGCATATCGGGCTGGTGGCGGCGACGCTGCTGCTGTCATGGCTAATGACACAGTTCACATTTGCCTTTCGTTACGCACATGAATTTTATTCGATCTCTGGCGATGGACCAGACGTTGATGGCGGTCTGAGTTTTCCCGGCGAGGACCATCCGGACTACATGGACTTTCTGTATTTCGCCTTCGTGCTGGGGATGACGTTTCAGGTGTCGGATGTACAGGTAACGTCGCGCAAGCTGCGCCGGCTGGCAGCGTTGCATGGGTTTCTGGGGTTCGCGTTCAACACCGTGATCCTCGCACTGACGGTGAATATCGCAGCGGGGTTGTTGTAAGCAACTGTCATTGCGAGGAGCGCGGCAACGATGCCATCTCGTGCGAGTGGGCACAACGACCTGTGCAAACGCAGATCGAGATCGTGTCGTCGCTGCGCTCCTCGCCATGACAACTGGTGCAGGCGAGAGTGCTCAGGCCAGGTTCGGCCAGGTGTCGGACAATCGATAGCCGCCGGGCCAGGGGTCGGTGGGGTCCAGCATGTGTTGATGCGTGCCGGTGATCCAGGCTGATCCTTCGATTGACGGAACGATGGCCGGACGTCCGCCGACGCTGGTTTCACTTTCGATCCGACAGTCGAAGCGTGAGTCAATAATCGACCGACCGATCATCGCCTGTCCCACCGCGAGCACCCCACGCGCGTGCAGGACGGCCAGGCGCGCCGAGCAGCCTGTGCCACACGGGGACCGATCGATCTTGCCCGGCCGGATGGCGACCGCATTGCGGCTGACCGCCACACCATCCTCATACCGGATCGGCGCCGCGATCTCACAGAAGGAGATATGCGCCCAATCGGTGTTCTCCGGATGGCGGAAACCGAGCTGCGCATCAGCTGCCGCGGTGATGCGCATGCCCGTCTCGGCCAGGTCGCGCGCTTCGTCCGCGGTCAGGGCAAACCCCAACGCGTTTGCATCCACGAGCACGAAACTGTCGCCGCCATAAGCCGTGTCAACGGTCAGCGTGCCCAGCCCTTGCACCTCCAGCTTCGCGTCCAACCGATCAGCGAAGGCGGGCAGATTGCGGATGCGCACCCGCAGCACCTTGCCATCCTGACAGGTCGCGACCGCCTCGACCAATCCCCCGGGTGCCTCCAACACCACATGGGTCTCAGGCTCGGTCATCGGCAGGATGCCGGTCTCCAGCAGCACCGTGGCCACACAGATCGAATTGGACCCAGACATCGGTGGCGTGTCGGCCGGCTCCATGATGATCCAGCCCATCTGCGCGCGCGGATCCTTAGGCGGCACCAGCAGGTTGACGTGGCGGAACACGCCGCCGCGCGGTTCGTTCAGCAGGAAATTGCGCAGCGTCTCATCGCGCGCGATCCAGCGTGACTGCTGCCACAGCGTCTCGCCAGGCGGCGGCGCAGCGCCACCGACCACCACATCCCCCACTTCGCCAGCAGCGTGACAACTGACGACGTGCAGAAGTGTCGCCGCGCGCATCTGGTCAGCGCCGCCAATCAGCCCTTGGGCGACGCCGTGCCGCCGGACCCATTGTCCGACGGGCCAACGCCAGGCAACCCGGCCGGACGCGCGCGGGCATCAGAAATGAATCGCGCCATGCGCGAATCCACCCCGACCGTTTCCATAAACCCGATCCGTTCGACCGGAATCGCCATCACCGTCGCCTTCGTCCACCCATTGTCCTGCCGGCGCAATATGCTGGGGGTCCGCTCGCCCTCCGCTTGGGTGCTGGCCCCGGTCGGCAACTGCGCGAAGAAATCGTCCCGCAGGCGGTTCGTCGTTCGCGACGCGCCGTCCAAGGCGCCGAAAACCACCTGGCCGTTCACCAGCGTCGCGCTGACCAGATCGCCGATACGCGCTGGCGGCTCGGAGACACCAGCGAGCCGCATCGTCTCCCAGCCCTGTGACGCCTCCGCCGGGGCTAGAACCCAGATTCCTGCCCCCAACACCAGCATCGGCAGGCGCAGCGCACGGCCCGAGCCGGAACTGGAGCGGGCACGGACCCGCAGAATCGGTTCAACGCTCATGTCCACCCCGTACGCCTCACCCCGCGTCGCCGTGCAACGGTCTATACAGGAGCGTGACGGCGGCGTGAACAGCCAGTTGCGACTGGCCGCAGATCAGAGCGCTGCGCCCGGCTCAGACGCGTTCGTCGGAGTGAACGCCGAGCTGCTTCAGTTTGCGATGCAGCGCGCTGCGTTCCATGCCGACGAACTGGGCGGTGCGGCTGATATTGCCACCGAAGCGTAGCAACTGGGCTTGAAGGTACTGGGTCTCGAACAAATCGCGCGCCTCGCGCAGCGGCAGCGCCATGATGTCGGCCGCGGGATCGATGTTCAACACGGCCGGGGCACCCGCGCCGATCTCCGGCGGCAGCATGTCGGGGCGGATCATGTCGGCGGGGCCACCACCGGCCATGATCAGCAGCCAGTCCATCAAATTGCGTAGCTGGCGGACGTTGCCCGGCCAGTCATAGGCCTGCAGGGCGGTCAGCGCGTCGGCCGACAGCTCGCGCGGCGGGATGCCCGAGGTCTCGGCCGAACGCTGCACGAACAGCGTGGCAAGCGCCGGCACGTCCTCGCGCCGTTCCTTCAGCGCCGGCACCTTCAGCGGCACCACCGCCAGGCGGTAGTACAGATCTTCGCGGAAACGAGCCGTATTGATTTCCGCCTGCAGGTCCTTGTTGGTGGTGGACAACACGCGCACATCCACCTTTACTCGAGCCGAGCCGCCCAGCCGCTCGAACGCCTGATCCTGCAGCACGCGGACGATCTTGCCCTGGGTTTCCATCGGCATGTCGGACACTTCGTCCAACAGCAGCGTGCCGCCATGAGCGCGCTCCAAAACACCCGCACGACGTGGCTGCGCCAAGGGATCAGCGCCAGCCTCGATGCCAAACAGTTCTTCTTCGAAACGAGATGGCGCAAGGGTCGCACAATTCAGCGCAACGAACGGCCCGCCGGCACGCCGTGAGTTGGCGTGGATCATGCGCGCGACGACTTCCTTGCCAGAACCCGCCGGTCCGGTGATCAGCGCGCGGGATCCTGTCGGGGCCACGCGTTCGATTGCACTCCGTAACAACGTGATCGCCGGACTGTTGCCGGTCAGTCCGGTCTCCGGTCCCGCACGCAGCCGCAGCTCGGCATTCTCGCGCGCCAGAGCCGCCGCCTCCAATGCGCGGCGCACCACCAGCAGCAATCGGTCGGACTGAAACGGCTTTTCGATGAAGTCGTAAGCGCCGTGCTGGATCGCAGTGACCGCGGTTTCGATCGTGCCGTGACCGGAGATCATCACCACCGGCACATGCGGCTCCTCGCTGTGCAGGGTCTCCAGAATGCCCAGCCCGTCGGTGTGCGAGCCTTGCAGCCAGACATCGAGAATCACCAGCGAGGGGCGGCGCACCCGGAACGCCGCGATCGCGGCAGCGGCATCGCCTGCCGTCCGCGTGTCATAGCCTTCGTCGCGCAGAACACCGTCGATCAGCAGGCAGATATCGGGTTCGTCGTCGACGATCAGAATATCATACGCCATCCGGCACCTTTTCGACGGACTCCATGGCGGTCGGTGCGGGCTCGACAGGTTCCACCGGACCTGTCACCGGCAGCACCAGCGTAGCGATCGCACCCGGGCCAGCGGGCTGATCTTCGAGCTCCAGGCGTCCACCGTGGTCCTCCATGATCTTCTTGACGATTGCCAGCCCGAGTCCGGTCCCCTTTGGTTTGTGCGTGATATAGGGTTCGGTCAAGCGGCCGCGGTCCTCAGCCGGCAACCCGACGCCGTTGTCAGTGACCGCAATCGCCACCTCCGTACCGGCGCGGTGCACCGTCAGCGCAATTGCTCCGCCTTCCAGTCCCTCGGGTCGCATTGCAATCGCGTCGGCCGCGTTCTGCAACAGATTGGTCAACGCCTGACGCAGCAGCCGTCGATCGCAACGCGCCATCGGACCACGCTCGGGGATATGCGTCGTCCAGGTGATCTTCGGTCGCGCGGTCTTCTGCAACACCAAGGCCTCGCGCGCGATGCGGCCGATGTCCTCGTTGCTGATCTGCGGCTGCGGCATGCGGGCGAACGCCGAGAACTCATCCACCATGCGGCCGATGTCACCGACATGGCGGATGATGGTATCGGCGCACTGCGCGAATGTCTCCGGATCGGAACTGATTTCCCGCGTGAACCGGCGTTTCAGGCGTTCGGCGGCGAGCTGAATGGGCGTCAGCGGATTCTTGATCTCGTGCGCCACGCGACGCGCGACATCGGCCCAAGCGGCCTTGCGCTGCGCCGCCTGCAATTCGGTGATGTCGTCGAAGGTGACCACGAAGCCTTCGGTCCGTTCGGCACTGCGCTCGGCACCGATCCGGACCAGCAATGTCCGTCGCCGATTGGCGGGTCCCACCGCAACTTCGCCCATCGCCGCGCGCTCGGGCTGCGCCGAGGCCTGACGCAGCAGCGGACCGAATTCCGGCGCCACAGCCGCCATCTCATGGCCGACCTGCGCGATCAGATCCTTGCCGAGCAGGTCATCGGCGGCGCGATTGGGCAGTTCGATGCGACCCTGCGCATCCAAGCCAATCACGCCGGCGGAGACGCCTGACAACACGATCTCGGTGAAGCGGCGGCGTTCGTCGATCTGGCTGTAGGCATCCATCAGCTCAGCCCGCTGCGCAGCAAGCTGACCGGTCATGCGATTGAATGCGCGCGTCAGGCCGGCGACCTCGTCCTGCGTCGCCGTCTCCGGCACGCGCACGCCCTGCTCGCCGCCGCGCACGCGTTCAGCCGCGTTGATCAGCCGGCCAATGGGCCGTGCAATCTGATTGGCGATCACCAGACCTATCAGCACCGCCGCGGTCAGGACCAATAGCGCGACCAGCGCAAAGATCCAGGCAAAGGCGATCTGCAACCAGGAGCGGTTGTCGTCCAGCCGCTGGTATTCCGCCACCGCTTGTTCGGTACGGTTCATGTATTTCAGGATTTCCGGGTCGACCGGCCGGCCGATCATCAGAATCAATGGTGGCTGCGAATTGAGCTGGATGAGCGCGCGCACCCGCGTGGCATCACCGGTGTTCAACACCACCACATCACCCGCCCGCGCCTGCTCGATGGCCCAGGCCGGCGGAGGCTCGACGCCCAATCCGGCGAACATGCCGGCCGAGGCCATCACCTGGCCCGACGCGGCATCGTAGATCACGGCCTCGGTCAGGCCACGCAACGCGGTCTGCGTCGCCAGGATATCGGCAAAGCCACGCGGATCGAACGGCAGCAACTGACCCGCGCGCATCAGGTCGTTGTCCATCTCCAGTGCCACAGAGCGGATGTTGTTGCGGTGCTCGTCCAGATAGCCGCGCGCAACCTGCAGCGATTCATTCACCGCCGTGCGCACGGGATCGTTGAACCAGGTTTGGATGCCGAACTGGAAGAATGCGACAGCGAAACAGGCAACGACGATGGTCGGGGCGACGGCGACACCACTGAACAGCATCACCAGCCGCACGTGCAGGCGCGAGCCGGCGGAACCGCGGCGGCGTTCCACCCAGACCAGGGTCAGCCGTGCGGCGAGCGCAGCACCCAGCAGCAACAGGAAGATCAGATTGGCCAGCACCAGCCCGACGCCGACGTCCGGGCGGATGCCGCCTGGCGAACTGGCGAGCAAGACAAATGTGGCCACCCCCACGGCGAGCGCCAGCGCTGCGAGCACCAGGGTCACCGCCTTGCCAAGGAACAGGTCAACCAGCCGCCCCAGGCGCGTGCGCGGCGGCAGCTCGGTCCCCGGCAACGGGGGGGCCGGTCCTGGCCGCAGCGTGTCGACTGGCGGTTGAACGTTCATGCGTCCGTTCACTCTCGCGTTATTTTACGCCCCATGGCGGCGGCGGTCATGCAATTCCGCGTACCACCGGAATCTCCAGATCGCGAATCTTCTTGCGCAATGTGTTGCGATTGAGGCCGAGCATGGCGGCAGCCTTGATCTGGTTGCCGCGCGTGGCCGCCAGCGTCATGCGGATCAGCGGACGCTCGACCTCGGAGATCACCCGATCATAGATATCGGACGGCATCAGGCCGTCATCGTGCGCGGCCAGGAACTGGCGGATATGGCGTTCGACGGCACGGGCCATCGTCTCGGGTGACGCCTGAGCCGGCGCTTCGGGCGGCGGCGCTGCCTCGGTCAGCTCGACGTTCACCACTTCGGCCGTGATCACCTCCTGCGGGCACAAAGCCGCCAGCCGGCGCATCAGGTTTTCCAGCTCGCGCACATTGCCGGGCCAGCCATATTGCCGCAGGCGGTCGAGCGCACCCGCGTCGAGAGACTTGTTCGGCAGCCCGTCCGCGCGCGCGCGCTCCAGGAAGTGGCGCGCCAGCGGGCCAATGTCTTCGGTCCGTTCCCGCAACGGCGGCAGCCGGATCGGCACCACGTTCAGGCGATAAAACAGATCCTCGCGGAACACGCCCTGACGGATCGCGTTGCGCAGATCGCGGTGCGTCGCGGCGATGATGCGGACATTCGCCTTGATCGGCTGGCGACCACCCACCGAGGTGAACTCGCCTTCCTGCAACACACGCAGCAGGCGGGTCTGCGCCTCGGGCGGCATGTCGCCGATTTCATCCAGGAACAGCGTGCCACCATTGGCCTGCTCGAAGCGCCCCTGATTGCGGTTGGTGGCGCCAGTGAACGCCCCCCGCTCATGCCCGAACAGTTCGCTTTCAATCAGCTCCCGCGGGATCGCCGCCATGTTGATCGCCACGAAAGGACCAGCGCGCCGCTTGCCGTAATCATGCAGCGCGCGCGCCACCAGTTCCTTGCCGGTGCCGGACTCGCCGTTGATCATCACAGTCAGGTCTGTCGTCGTCAGCCGCGCGATGGTGCGATAGATTTCCTGCATCGCGGGACTGCGCCCGATCAGCGGCAGACGCTCATCGGCATCGCGCGGTTCGGCCGCCGGGCTGGCAGATTCGGTCGGCGCGGTGAGCGCGCGTCCGACCACCGCCAGCAGCTCCTGCAAATCGAACGGCTTCGGCAGATACTCAAAGGCCCCGCGCTGCGTCGCCTTCACCGCTGTCATCAGCGTCGATTGCGCGCTCATCACCACCACGCGCAGTTCAGGACGCACGCGCTTGATGCGCGGAATCAGATCGAGACCGTTCTCATCCGGCATCACCACATCGGTGATGACCAGGTCCCCCTCGCCTTCCTCCACCCATCGCCACAGCGTCGCGGCATTGCCGGTGGTGCGCACCTGATAGCCCGAGCGGCCGAGCGCCTGGGTCAACACGGTGCGAATGGAACGGTCATCGTCGGCCACGAGTACGGTGGGCAAGGTCATGGAAAGTCCTTCGCCAGGGGCGTCAGCAGGGCAGCGTTAGCTGGACGGCACGTCGACGGCGTCCGAGAGCAGGAGAAACATCTTCGCGCTGCGCCAGCATCTAGTTGCCTTGATCCGCATCGCGCTCGCTCAACACCGGCAGATGCAGGCGGAACTCCGTGCGGCCAGCACGTGAGTCGATTTCGATCAGTCCGCCATGGTCGCCCATGATCTTCGCCACCAACGCAAGACCCAGGCCACTGCCGGACGCCTTGGTGCTGACGAACGGTTCAAACAAATGTGGGCGGATATCGTCGGGAATCCCCGGGCCGTTGTCGCGCACGGCGACGGTCAGCGGCAGCTCGACGCGCGTCGATGAGCCCGGCACCGCCAGACGCATGCCGTGCTGATACCCGGTCGACAGTACGATCTCGGGATTGAGTTGCGTCTGCTCGGTGACCGCCTCCGCGGCGTTCTTCACCAGGTTCAGGATGACCTGCACGAGCTGGTCGCGATTGCCCCAGACGGGTGGCAATGACGGATCGTAGACCTCATGAAAGCGGACATGCGCGGCGAAGCCGGATTGCGCCAACTTGCGCACGTGCTCCAGCACGCGATGGATGTTGACCGCCGTGCGCGTGATCGGCTTCTCGCCAAAGATCTCCATCCGGTCGACCAAGCCACGGATGCGGTCCGCTTCGTCGCGGATCAGCACCGCCAGCTCACGATCCTCGGGGCTGACGCTGCTTTCCAACAATTGTGCCGCACCGCGAATGCCGGACAGCGGGTTCCTCACCTCATGCGCCAGGATCGCCGCCATACCGCTTACGGAACGAGCGGCGCCACGGAAGGCGAGCTGGCTTTCCAACGCACGGGCCGCGGAGGCGTCCTGCAACACCAGCAGCACAGCGCCCGGTTCTTCGACCAGCGGCGAGCCTTGCACCGTAATGCCCTGCTTGTGCAGGCGCGGGCTTTCCAGCGTCAGTTCGTGGTCGGAGACGGTGGCGCCAGTGTCACGCACCTGGTCCAGCAGCAGGAACAGCGGGGAATCCGGCAGCACGAGATCAGTCAGGGTCAGCGAGGCAAGCTGACTGGCAGACACGCCGAGGAACTGCTCGGCGGCGTGGTTGACGAAGCGGAATCGGTTCTCGGCGTCCAGCAGCACCACGGGGACCGACAGGGCGCCCAGGATCAGGCTGGCGTCAGGGGGGCGCGAGCGTTCAGCCGCGCGCCCGATCATGGCGCGAGCGGCGCGGGCGACCGGATTGATCATGCGGCTTCCGCTGCCAGCTCGGCACGGCCGGGCAGCGCGCGGACGGCACCTTCGGCAATCTGCCGGTCGTAGAAGCGGGCGACCAGGTCAATCACCGCAGCGACGCTGTCAAGCCGCATCACCGCGGCACGGAATCCCGCTGACCCGGGCAAACCACGAGAGTACCAACTGATGTGCTTGCGCGCAAGACGCATTCCGGCATCGATGCCGGAATTCTGTAACATGCTGTCGTAATGGCTTAACAATACGGCTTTCTGTTGTGACAGTGGCGGCTCCGGGCGACGCTGCCCGGTACGCAGGAACTGAACCACCTGGGCGGGGAACCAGGGCCGCCCGTAGCAACCACGGCCGATCATCACGCCGTCGGCGCCGGAGCGGCGCAGCGCCTCGGCGGCATCGTCTTCCGTCAGGATGTCGCCGTTGGCGATCACCGGGATGCGCACCGCCCGCTTCACCTGGGCGATGAAGTCCCAATCCGCGGTGCCGGTGTAGAACTGCTGGCGGGTGCGGCCATGCACCGTGACCATGCGGATGCCGGCCTGCTCGGCGATCTGGGCCAGACGGGGGGCATTCAGGCTGGCGTGGTCCCAGCCCATGCGCATCTTCAGGGTGACCGGGACCGGGACGGCCCGCACGGTGGCTTCCAGGATCCGCGCCGCCGCGATTTCGTCGCGCATCAGCGCCGAGCCGGCCATCTGGCCGACCGCGACCTTCTTCACCGGGCAGCCGAAATTGATGTCAATCAGGTCGGCGCCGCGATCCACCGCGAGTTTTGCCGCCTCGACCATCGCCGCCGGCTCGCAACCGGCAAGCTGCAGGGCCGACACGCCGCCGCAGCCATCGACCGCGGCCATCCGCAGCGTGTTGCGGTTCTCGCGCACCATCGCCCAGGAAGCGATCATCTCGGATACCACCATGCCGGCGCCATGCTGCTTTGCCAGGCGGCGGAACGGCAGATCGGTCACGCCCGACATCGGCGCCAGGATGACTGGCGTCTCGATGCGCACACCGGCGCCCAGATCGATCGGGGGCAACCGCTTTGTCGCCTCGCTGCAATACATCGCAGCAGGTTCCGTGGCGGGCAAACGACATATGCTCATGATTTGGGCAAAGTATCGACACGGTGAGGTCGGCGCAATGGCGATTTCATCATAGTTGACGACGCGCGGCGCGGCGGCGAGTTTGGCCACATGCGGATCGCGGCCATTCTGGTTGCCGCCGGCTCGGGCAGCCGGTTCGGTGCCGAGACACCAAAACAGTTCCTGCGCCTGCGCGGCAAGCCGGTGATGCGACACGCAGCTGAGACATTGGCGGGGTCGGTCGATCTGTTACAGCCGGTGGGCGACCCGGCAGCGGTCGATCCGGTCCTGGTGGGGCTGGCGCATTTGCCGACGGTGCCGGGCGGAGCGACACGGCAGGACAGCGTGCGGGCGGGGCTGGAGGCGTTGGTGCCACGCGCGCCGGACGTGGTGCTGGTGCACGACGCCGCGCGCCCGCTGATCCCGGCTGGCACCATCCCGGCCCTGCTGGCGGCGTTGGAGCAGGCGCCGGGAGCGATCCCCGCCGTGCCAGTGGCGGATACGCTGAAGCGCGGCAGCGACGGGCGGATTGTCGAGACGGTGCCGCGGGCGGGATTGTTCCGTGCACAGACGCCGCAGGCGTTCCGCTTCGATGCGTTGCTGGCGGCGCATCGCGCGCCGGGCACGGCCGCGGCAACCGACGATGCCTCCTTGCTGGAGGCGGCGGGCCAGACCGTGAGGCTGGTGCCGGGCGGCGAAGACAATATCAAGCTGACCTATCCCGAGGACCTGGAACGGCTGGAGCGCGCCATGCGCAGCATGATGATCCCGCGAACCGGCACCGGCTTCGATGTGCATGCGTTTGCCGACGACCGGCCGTTGGTCCTGTGCGGCGTGACGGTGCCGCACCCGCGCGGACTGGCGGGGCATTCGGATGCCGATGTGGGTATTCATGCGCTGTGCGATGCGATCTACGGCGCGCTGGCCGAGGGAGATATCGGCCGGCATTTCCCGCCCAGTGAGGCGACGTGGAAGGACGCGGACAGTGCGCGGTTCCTGCGCCATGCGGCCGAACGGATTGCCGCACGCGGCGGGCGGCTGGCCAATATTGATGTCACCTTGATCTGCGAACGGCCGAAAATCACCCCATATGCCGCGGCGATGATGGCACGGTTGGCAGAGCTGCTGGGGGTGGATGGGGGCCTCGTGTCGGTGAAGGCGACGACCACCGAGCGGTTGGGCTTTACTGGTCGCGGAGAGGGAATCGCGGCGCAGGCGGTGGCCACCGTGCTGGTCCCAGACCGCGCATAGGGCCAAACCGCACATAGGCATGGATGTTCTGAGGGAAGCGAACCACACATGAGCAAGCGCTGGACCGCCGCCGTCGCATTGATGGCCATATGCCTTGCGGTGGTGGGCTGTAGCAATGGCAATGCCCCGCCACCGGTACCGCCGCTGCAGCCGGAGGTCATGGGCAACCCGCCCGTCACGCCCACGCCGCTGATCTGGCAGCCCGGGCACTGGGATTGGACCGGAGGTGGCTATAGTTGGGTGGCTGGTGTGTATGTGCCTAGCGCAGGGCACGGCAATCTGTGGATGCCAGGATACTGGGCGCTGGGCGAGGGCGGTGGCTGGGTCTGGCAGCCGGCGCATTGGATGTAGGGCGCCATCCAGGTCGCGAACGAATCCTCATGCCGCGGCTTGGCCCGGTATCCACGCCTTGGACCCCTCCCAGGAAGCCAGAGCGTCGAGTCGATACCGGCATGCGCCGGCAAGACGGGTGAGCGTGGCGATGCGACGGGTTAGGGTGAGGGGAGCGGAATTGGCGGTGGGACCGCTCCCGGAGGGGCCGGCGATGGCGGCGCGCCTGGGGGCATCAACGGCTGCTGCTGCACCGTGGGCGCAGGCGCGGTACCCGTTGCGAGCCAATCGTTCAGCGACCGCTTAATCTGGTACTCCAGCTCGACATTCATCGCGTCCATCATCTGCTTGGTCATGTCGTACAACGTCTGACCCATATCATCGATGTGGCCGATGTGCTGGCGCGATACCCGCGCCTCGGCATAGCCCGCACGGGTGTTTGCTGAGGTGTAAACATCCAACCGTACCGCCAGCGTACCGGTGATGGTGTCACCCTGCTGGATCAGCGAGGCGTTCTCGATCACCAGCACCGCGTGGCCCGCCGGCCCGAACGGCTTCAACCGGTCCTCGGCCATCTGGCGCAATATGTCGCCCGGCTGCACCGGATCCAGCGATGTCACGTCCGGTGCCACGCCACTCGGCACGAAATCCTGCCGCACATCCACCTGAGCCACATTCAGCCGGATCGGTGGCAGGTAGTCGTAGCGCAACGGGGTGTAGCTGTGCGGCGCGCCCCCGCAGGCGGCCAGCAGCAGCGGCATCAGCAGGCAGGTGCGGCGGCGAAGCGGTTGGGCGGTCATGCAGCGTGATCCCCACGGAAACGAAGTCAGGGCGTGGTTTTGCCCCGCACCTTGGCCCGGGGAAAGCGGAAATCGAAGTTGCAGAACTCGCAGGTCATGACGATGTCGCCATCAACCGCCATGTGGTCCAGGTCGTCAGGGGGGAAACCCTCGAGAATCCCGGCCAGCCGCGCGCGGGAGCAGCGGCAGCCATAGGACAGCGCCCGCGCCTGGTCGGTGGCAACGCCCTCGGTGTGGAACAGGCGATAGAGCAGACGTTCGGGGGTTAGCGACTCGTCCAATAGCTCGGCGTCGGTCAGCGTGGCGGCCAGTACCGTGGCGGTGTGCCAGCTCTCCTCCTGCGCCGTCTCATTCATGCTCTGATCAATACCGCCGGCACCGGCGATCTTCTCCAGGATCAAGGCGCCCGCGGACCAACCGGCTGATCCGTGCTCACAGGCCAGGTGCACGAAGTAGCGCAACTGCTCGGATGTACGGAAATAATGCAGCGCCATCTCCGCCAGGCTGCCGCCTTCGATGGTGACGATGCCCTGGTGGCGGTTCTGGTCCTCGCCCTGGTCGACCGTGAAAGCCAGGTAGCCGTTGCCCAGCAGTTCATCGGCGCCCGGGCGCGGCGTCTGCGCCAGCAGCGCGTCCAACCGTTCCGCCTGCGTGCGGGCGTAGAAGCGCAGCGCGCCAGTGTCGGTGCAATCGGCCAACAGCATCGAAACGGGGCCATCACCCTTGGCCTGAAGGCTGAACGAACCCTGGAACTTCAGTGCCGCGGCCAACCCGGCGGCCAGCGCTAGCGCCTGCCCGGCGAGGCGCGTGACGACGGGCGGATTGGTGTGGCGGGTCAGGATCGCGTCGGCGAGCGGGCCAAGGCGGAGCAGCCGCCCACGGACCGGGCGGCGCGGCAGGAAGAACGGCGTGATGCCGCGCGGTACAACGAGGTCGGGAACTGGCGGGCGGCCAGCATCGAGAAACGCAGGGGTATCGGACATGACGCCAAACATAGGCATGCACGCGGCCAGCGGCTACCGTTGCGGTGATGCCGACACCGCCCGCCGAATTCACGTTACGGCCGATGGCCGCGGCGGATTGCGCCGCCGTGGCGACGTTGATCCGGGCTGCATTTGCCGCGCAGGGGGTGCGGACCGATCCCCTTCCCTCCGCGCTACGTGAGACCGCGGAAACCGTCGCCGCGCACTTGGCGGCCGGCGGCGGCGCGGTGGCCTGCGCGGGTCGATGGATCGTTGGCAGCGTGTTGTGGGAGCCGCAGGACGGCGGGCTGTATCTGGAACGCCTCGCGATCGATCCGGGCTGGCGGCGGAATGGAATCGCGCGAGCTCTGGTGGCGGCGACCGAGACGGCGGCACGGGCGGGCGGCCATGCCCGCATTCATCTTGGGACACGATTGGTGCTGCTCGACAACCGCCGCCTGTTTGTGTCCTGCGGCTTCGTGGAGACCGCGCAGCACGCGCACCCCGGCTATGCCGCGCCGACCTGGGTGGAAATGGAGAAGCGGCTGGAGACAAGCGGCGCCGTCGCCTAGGCTGCGCGCACCGGCGCAGACCGGCGAAGCGAGGAAACGGTGACCGAGGACACGTCGAAGCTGAGGCCCTTGGTCATCTTGGCGGCCATCGTCGTGGCGCGCATTGGATGGGGCTATCAGTTCCAGACCGTGGGCAGCCTGGGGCCGTTGCTGATCCCGCTGTTCCATCTGGATTACACCCATTTCGGCAAGCTGATCGGCGCCTTCATGCTGATGGGGACGTTTGCCGCCCTGCCGTTGGGACTGGCCGGTGGGCGGTTTGGCGACCGACTGATCCTGGCCGGCGGACTGACCTTGATGGTGGTGGGCGGGCTCGTCGGCGCGTGGGGCGGCGGTGCGGGCGGGATCGG
>DATHNE010000183.1:0-10874 GCA_035486355.1 Acetobacteraceae bacterium | reverse complement strand
GCTTCGTTGGACAGCGGGCCGGTTTGGCCGAAGCCAGAGACAGCACAATAGATCAGCCCCGGATTGATCTCCGACAGGTCCTTGTAGCCGAGGCCCAGACGATCCATCACGCCGGCGCGGAAGTTTTCCATCACCACATCGGACTTGGCCACCAACCGCCGCACGATGTCCTTCGCCGCCGGCCTTTGCAGATCCAGCGTCAGGCTGCGCTTATTGCCGTTGATCGCCAGCCACGATGGCGCCATGTCGCGCTCCGCCCATTCGCGCGACAGCGGGGTGCGGCGCATATCCTCGCCCTCGCGCCGCTCGATTTTGACCACGTCCGCGCCGAGCAGGGCGAGCTGATAGCTGCCGTAGGGACCGGCGAGAACTTGCGTGAAGTCGAGGATGCGGACGCCAGAGAACGGACGTGTCACGCCGCCTTCTCCACGCGGGTCGCACGCGCTAGTTCCTTCTGCCGATCGAACTCCGCCCGCCGTCGCGCCAGCTCTTCCGCCCCGATACGCTCCAGGTTGAGATAGTCCAATTTCCAGTCCCCGCTCGCGGCCCAACGGATCGGTGACTGCATCGTCGTGCGCGGCCCGGGTGCTGCCTCCAGCACACGCAGCGCGAATTCCAGCGTCTGCGCCTGCGAGTCTGGATCCTGCGGCTTGCCCGCGCTGTTACCCAACGGGAAGTCGCTGAACAGGAAGCGCGGTACGGCCGCATGTTCGACGATGTCCTTGGCGCAACCCAATACCACAGTGGGGATGCCGTTCGCCTCCAGATGACGTGCGACGAGGCTGCTGGTCTGATGGCAGACCGGGCAGTTGGGCACCACGATCGCGGCCTCCGCGCCATCTTCCTGGCAGCGGCGCAGGATCTCTGGCGCGTCGGTCTCCACCGTCACGCGATGAGAACGATTGGTTGGCGCGCCATGGAAGCGCCGGGTCATTCCGCCGATGCGTCCCGACGCAATTGCAGCGCGCAAGGCGGGCAGGGGGTTCCACGTCCCACTGTCGGTCGCCGTCGTGTGGGTGCGGTCATAGCCGATATGAGAGATCCGCAGATCATGGTCCTGCCCTGTGTCCCCGGAATACGGGACATAGAACTTCGCACTGCCGTTGTACGGCGCACCCGGTCCCTGGTCGCCTTTGCCCGGCTGATATGGCGCGGCCGTGGTGATCATTGTCACGCGTGTCTGGCTCAGTGGCTTACGTAACGGCGTGAACGGCGCCTCGAGATAGTGCGCCCAGCGATACGGCGTGGTGTAGCCGATCGCGCGGTAATAGTCGCGCGTACGCTGCATGTAAGGGATCGGTGCGTCGAAGTCCGGCGCGAAGCCGAGGCGTTCGTCGAGGTCATCGTGTTCCATGGCAGCGTCTCCGATGTGCTCGGTGGTAACTCTGGCCGGGTGTGGTGTCGTGTCAATCACCCGTAGACGAATGTCCGATCGTCCAGATCGATGGCGGGAAATGAGTCCTTCTCGGCCCAGTAGTCCTGCGTGTGCGCCCATTCGGGCTTGTCGCCGCGCTTCGGCAGCTTATGCAGGTCGCGCATCAGGTAGCCGGGATTGAAGTTTTCCGGGTCGATCCATGGCAGCAACGGCATGTTGTGGTCCTCGGGACGCAGTGCGACCTCGACGCGATGCACGCCTTTGTCGTGCATATGTGTGAGCAATCGGCAGACGAAATCCGCCACCAGATCGGTGCGCAGTGTCCAGCTCGCGCGGAAATAGCCGAACACCCAGGCCAGGTTAGGCACGCCGGTGAACATCATCCCGCGATAGGTGACAGTGTCGGCGAAGTCGAGCGGCTTGCCATCGATGCGGAAGTCGATGTCGCCCATCACGCTAAGATGGAATCCGGTCGCGGTAACGATGATGTCGGCCTCCAGCGTCTGGCCGGAACCGAGCTGGATGCCGCCTTCGGTGAACCGTTCGATCTCGTCGGTGACGACAGAGGCCTTGCCGGACGCGATCCCCTGGAACAGGTCGCCATCCGGTATGAATGCGATACGTTGCCGCCAGGGCCGGTAGCGCGGAGTGAAATGCGTGTCGATATCGTAGTCCGGTCCGAGATAGTTCTGCACGTTCGTCAGCAGCTCCTGCTTCACCTTCTCGGACTCGGTGAACGTGCGCCGGGTGAAGATAGACTGATCGAGCAGGATGCGCCGGCGAACGATCTCGTGAATCCAGGTCTCGTCGACCTGGAGCTGCCGCAGCTCATCGGCGATCTGGATGGCATTGCGGCCGGTACGGAAGAATGTGGGGGATCGCTGCAGCATCGTGACATGCGTGCAGTCGTCGGCGATCGCGGGGATCAGCGTGGCTGCGGTGGCGCCGGAGCCGATGACGACGACGGTCTTATCCTTAAGGTCAAGATCATCGGGCCAGGTCTGTGGGTGGACGATACGGCCACGGAACCTGTCCATGTCCGGCCATTCGGGCGTATAGCCCTCATCGTGCCGATAATAGCCCTGGCACATCCACAGGAAGTTCGCGGTGAGGCAAACCGCCTCGCCGGTGTCGGTGCGGGTGGCGTCCACCGTCCAACTTTTGTCGGCACTGGACCAGCGCGCCGCGTTTATCGTGTGATGATAGCGGATGTGGCGGGAGAGATCGCTCTCCTCGATCACCTCGCCGATGTAATGCAGGATCTCTGCGGCCGTTGCGATCGGTGCACTGGTCCACGGTTTGAAGCGATAGCCGAAGGTGTAGAGGTCACTGTCGGAGCGAATGCCGGGATAGCGGTGGGTACGCCAAGTACCGCCAAAGCCCCCCTGCGATTCCAGCACGACGAAGCTCGTGCCCGGGCATTGGTGGGTCAGGTGATAGGCGCCGCCGATGCCGGAAATGCCCGCGCCGACGATCAGGACATCGAAATGCTCGCTTGCCGTCGTCGTCACGTCAGCCGGAAATGTCCGCGCGTCCATCGGTCTACGCCACCTCGCGCATCGCCGCCGCCAGCATCTGCACCCCCAGGTCTACCTCTTCTTGCGTCACCGTCAACGCCGGTGCGATCCGCATAACGCCCCCCGATGCCCCCGCGCGCACGATATTCGCGCTCAGTCCCAGCTCCAGCGCCCGATCCGTCACCGCATCCGACAGCTCCGCTGCGCTCCGTCGCTTCCCGCCGTCCTCATCGACAAACTCCAGCCCCAGCAACAGCCCGCGCCCGCGCACGTCCCCGACCCACGGAAACCGTTCCCGCAACCCCCACAGCCCGTCCTTCAGGCGCGCCCCGATCGACGCCGCCCGCGCCGCCAGCCCATCGCGCTCGACGATCTCCAGCACCTTCCGCCCCACCGCTGCTGGCAGCGGATCGTTCACGTGCGTGGTGTAGAACAGGAACCCGCGTGCATCGCAGAGCTCGGCGATCGCGTCGGTCGTCATCACTGCCGACAATGGCAGTCCCGCCCCCAGCGTCTTCGACAGCACCAGCAGGTCCGGTACCACGCCATCGCGTTCGAACGCGAACATCAGCCCCGTGCGCCCGAGCCCGGTCTGGGCCTCATCCACGATCAGCTTCATCCCGCGCTCGTCACATTTCGCCTTCAGCGCGCGCAGATACCCTTCCGGCAGGTCGATCATCCCCCCGCTGGACAGGATCGGCTCGGCAATGAACGCCGCCAAGTTGCCGGTGCTCTGCCGGTCCAGCAGCGCGAAGGAATCATCCAGCTCCTGCTGCCAGGTCACGCCGGCGAATCGCGGCCGGAACGCATCCGGCGCCGGAATGGCGAACGACCCCGCCGCAGCCGGCCCATAGCCACGCCGCCCTGCCTTATAGGTCGCCGCCGCCGCGCCTCCGGTCATGCCGTGCCAGGACTGCGCGAAGCCCACCACCTCCCAGCCGCCGGTGACTAACTTGGCAATCTTGATTGCCGCCTCATTCGCCTCGCCGCCGGTCGACAACAACATGACCTTCGGCAGCTCTGGCACCAGCCGTGCCAAGGCCTCGGCCAGATCCACCACCGGCGGCGACAACATCGACGAAAACAGATGATCGAGCCGCCCCACCTGGTCGCGTACCGTGGCGACGATCTCGGGATGGCAATGGCCTAAAATTGCGCTCATCTGCCCGGAAGTGAAATCAAGCACGCGCCGGCCGGCCGAATCGAACACGAAACTGCCTTCGGCGCGCACCGGCACGAATGGCACAAAGGCGCCGCCGAATTGCAACATGTGGCGCCGGGCGCGTGTCCAGAATGCCACATCGCCGCCGGTTGCCAGTGTGCCGTCCATGACATGTCTCCTGTCGGTCACTGCCAGCGTGCGGGTCTGCCCGCCGGTACGTCAATCGACGCGGAAACCGACCCCGCGTCGTTACGTCCTGTTGCATTATTTACGGCTTGTTTACCTTTACCCAACTTGTGCGCTTATGCGGCGGCGCCACATTGTAAGACATGCGCCAAACCGCTGCAGCGATGGCAGGCGACCGGCGCCCCCGGCGCGACACCCGCGTGGACTTCCTACGCGGTATCGCTCTGATTATGATCTTCATCGATCACGTGCCAGGCAACCTGCTGGCGTCCTTCACGTTGCGGAATTTCGGCTTCTCCGACGCGGCCGAGCTGTTCGTGCTGCTGGCCGGTTTCTCTTCGATGATGGCCTATGGCGGCGCCTTTGCCCGGGATGGCGCGGTGGTGGGGCTGCGGCGTGTGCTGGCGCGCGTCGCGCGGCTGTATCTGTTCCAGGCGGTGCTGCTGCTGCTCGTGCTCGTTGGCGTCAGCGCCTGGATCCACAATTTCCACGTGGTGCCGGACAGCGGCGCACCCTATGTGCACACGGGCCTCAATGGGCTGCGGCACGGGCTGACGCTGCAGGCACTGCCGGCCAGCCTGAATATCCTGCCGCTTTACATCGTGTTGCTGGTGCTGTTCCCGCTGATCTACGCGCTGATCCGCATCAGTCCGGTGCTGGCGGCGCTGGTTTCGGGCGGGGTCTGGTTGTGGGTGAATTACGACCCTGACTTCAACCTGACCAACTGGTTGGATGGGCAAGGCTGGTACTTCAACCCGTTCGCCTGGCAGTTCCTGTTCACTATCGGCGCCTTGGGCGCGGTGTTGATGCGCCGCAACGGCGGCAGCCTACCGCATGCCTGGTGGGTGCGGCTGCCCGCCGTCCTCTGCCTGGGCTTTGCTGCGCTGGCGGCCGCGCCCTGGGTCACCTGGGGCTGGCTCGACTGGCACCCCATCGTGCTGAATGCGCCGGACAAGACCGTACTCGCCCCGCTGCGGCTGATGAACATCCTGGCGTTGGTGACGCTGGCATTGGGGTCGGAATGGTTCCGCCGTGTCGCCGAGCACAAGGCCCTGTTCTTCGTGGTGGCCTGCGGCAAGCATTCGTTGGAGGTGTTCTCGCTGGCCACGCTGTTGTCGATTGCCTCCCGGCTGAGTTTCCTTACCTTTGGTGTGAACATCGTGACCCAGTTGCTGGCCGACGGGTTGGGGCTGGGGCTGATGATTGTGTTGGCGCTGATACTGGAGCGGTGGCGGCATCCAGCGTCTGCCGCACCGCGGCCGGTGCGTGCGACAGAAAATCTTATTCCGGTCAGCCTCGAATAGCTTGTCAGCGTCATAAATTTGTGACACGGGTTGCATATGCAACCCAGCCGTTCACGGCCGGGTCAGGGCTTTCTATGTGCCCTGGTCCTGGCACTCACCCTCTGTGTGTCCGCACACGTC
Organism: Acetobacteraceae bacterium; assembly: GCA_035486355.1. Lineage (GTDB taxonomy): Bacteria > Pseudomonadota > Alphaproteobacteria > Acetobacterales > Acetobacteraceae > Palsa-883. The sequence continues at coordinate 5,210 of DATHNE010000183.1, read as the reverse complement.
CGGGCCGAACCGCCCTCTTCCGACCAGTTGCCACTGAAACACGTCGCCCGGCTGCTCGCTGCTCACGCGCCCGTGCGGATCGCCGCTTTTGGTTCTTCCTCGACGCAGGGCGTGGGCGCGCGCATCCCGACCGCAGCATACCCGTCCCAGTTGCAGATCGTGCTCACGACAGCGTTAGGCGCACGTGAGCCGGTCGTGGTTCTGAATCGCGGCATTGGCGGGGAGGACGCCGACGACATGGCGCGCCGCCTGCCGCGCGTGATCGCCGAACATCCCGACTTAATCATCTGGCAGACCGGCAGCAACGATCCGCTGCGCAATGTGCCGATCGACCGCTTCGTGCAGGAGACGATTGCCGGCATTCAGCAGATCCACGCCGCGCATATCGATGTCATGCTGATGGGACCGCAACTCTGCCGCCGGCTGGATGGTAAGGTGAGTACCACGCTCTATCGTGATGCGCTGACCGCCATCGGTGCTGGCATGGATGTGCCCGTGATCCGCCGCCACACGATGATGCAGGCGTGGCTGAACGAGCATGTGCTGACCGAGCAGCAGATGCTGTCGCCGGATGGGCTGCACATGGCCGATGCGGGCTACGCCAAGCTCGCCGAGGCGGTAGGCCAGGACATCCTGCATCGCGCGCACCCGGCGCTGCTGGCGATGGACACGCCGGCGCGCTGACCTCGCACGGCTCGGCTTGCGCCGGACGACGATCCTCCGGCGAACGTGCGTTGAATGCCAGGCACGTCGTGTCATAGTCACAACATGCAACGAGACACGCCCCCACGGCGACGGCACATTGTGCGGCGCTACAGCCTGGCTAGGCTCTACGACACCACCACCTTGGCCTATGTGGATGTCGCGCAACTGCGGGCGCTGGTGCACGCGGGTGAGGACGTCACTGTGCTGGATGCCCAAAGCGGTGAGGACATCACCACCGCGCTCTTGCGGCTTACGCCGTAGCCACGGACCGTGTTGGCGAAGCTGACCGCGTCATCACTGCGCACGGCGCTTGCACCGCTTCCTTGAGGCTCGCACACTCTCTCGGTTGACCGGGGGCTTGGATGATCTCCAGACGCGATCTGATGGCCGCGAGCGCAATGCTTGCCCTTGGGGCGACCGGCGCCGGCCGCGCGCAGACCGCGCCCAAGCTGTTGCGCGCGGTCCCGCAGGCCGAGCCGCTCGTGTTCGATCCGCACCAGTCGCAGGCGAACGTGACCTCGGTGCACGCGATGATGGTCTACGATCATCTGTTCGGCTGGGATGCCAATATGGTGCCGCGGCCGCAGATGGTGGAGAGCTGGACCAAGTCGGAGGACCGGCTGTTGTACACCTTCACCTTGCGGCCGGGTCTGAGCTTCCACGACGGCTCGCCGGTCACCACGCGTGATGTGGTGACGTCGCTGAAGCGGATGTTCGTGCGCGACACGCAGAACCAGATTTTCGCCAACCTGATCGCGTCGATGGATGCGGTGAATGACCGCACCTTCACGCTGCGGCTGAGGGCGCCGTTCAATTACGTGGAATTCCTGCTGGGCGGCAGCAATGGCGTGGCCGGCGTGATCATGCGCGAGAAAGAGGCGCTGACCGATCCGTTTACGCCGGTGAAGGAGCTGATTGGATCGGGTCCGTTTCGGTTCAACAAGGACGAGTATGAGCCGGGCGCGCGGCTGGTCTACGACAAGTTTGCGGGCTACGTGCCGCGCAAGGAACCTCCGAGTGGCTTTGCCGGCGGCAAGGTGGTGAAGGTCGACCGGGTGGAACTGGTGGTGATCCCCGAGCCGGCCACCGCGTATGCCGCGATCCGCCAGGGTGAGGTGGATTTCCTCGATGGGCCGACGATCGATCTGCTGCCGACCGTGGTACACGACCCGAACATCGTGGTGGGCGAGGTCTGGCCGATCGAAACCTATGCGGTGTTGCGGTTCAACTCGCTGTATCCGCCGTTCAATAATCTGAAGGCGCGTGAGGCGGTGGCGCATGCGGTCAGCCAGAAGGATTACCTGACTGCGGCCTTTGGCGATCCGAAATACTGGCGTGAATGCTATGCGTTCTGGGTGTGTGGCAGTCCCAATGGCACGGAGATCGGGTCGGATGCGTATCGGAAGCCCGATTTAGACCTGGCGCGGAAGCTGGTGAAGGAGGCAGGCTATCAGGGTGAAAAGGTGGTGATTATCGCCGGCTCCGATGTGCCAGCGTATCGGCAGATGAGCATGCTGACGGCGGATCTGCTGCAGAAGATTGGTATGAACGTCGATCTGCAAATGATGGATTGGGGCACGGTGACGGCGCGGCGGGCGAAGAAGGATCCGCCGGACAAGGGTGGGTGGAACATCTTCCATACCAGCGCCAATGGCGCCCAGCTCGCCAGCCCGCTCACCAGCCCGTCCACCATCACCACCTGCGATGGCAAGAATTTCGTCGGCTGGCCGTGCGATCAGACCGAGGAAGATATGCGGATGGAATACATCCGCGAAACCGATCCGGTGAAGCAGCGTGCGCTGCTGGAAATGATGCATACGGAGCTTTGGAAATCGCTGCCGTACGTGCCGCTGGGCCAGTTCAAGCAGCCATTCGTCTGGCGGAAGAACGTCACCGGCGTGTTGAAGACCAACACGTTGGTGTACTGGAACATCGAGAAGACCTGAGACGTGGAATACACGGTTTGCGAGGTGACGGCGGGACCCGCGAGGCTGCGGGTTCGCAGCGTGGGGCAGGGACCTTTGCTGGTTCTGCTGCCAGGGTTAGGACGACCCGCCGGTGATCTCGATCCGCTCGCGGCGCTGCTGGCATCGGCAGGCTATCTGGTGGTGCAGCCCGATATGCGCGGGGACGGCCGCAGTACCGGACCGTTGCACGGCTTGACGCTGCACGACCTCGCGGCGGATGTGGCAGCCGTGATCGAAGCGTTCGGTGGTCGCGATGTGGTGCTGATCGGCCAGGCCTTCGGCAACCGTATCGCGCGGATGACTGCGACCGACCGGCCCGACCTGGTACGCGCGGTGGTCCTGCTGGGATGCAGCGGCAAGGTGATGCCCAGCCCGGAGATCGCCGAGGCAATATGCCTGGCGCAGGCGGTGGATACGCCGTCGGAAACGCGCCGGCGTGCAGTGCAGGTGGCGTGGTTTGCGTCGGGGCACGATGGGTCGGTGTGGCTCGATGGCTGGTCGCAGCCGGTGATGACGGCTTATCTCGCGGCGGCGGCGACGACGGACATCCGCAGCTGGTGGACAGCGGGGCAGGCGAAGGTGCTGATTGTGCAGGGCGCCGAGGATGTCGCTGCACCGCCGGCAAACGGCCATTCGCTGCGCGAGGAGATTGGCGCGCGGGCAACACTGGTGGATCTGCCAGATATCGGCCACGCGGTGGGTGTGGAGGGACCCGCGGACGTGGCGCGGGTCATCCTGCGGTTCCTGGAGGACGTGCCGTATGCTTGAACAGGTCCCGGTGATCGATCTGGCGCCGTTCCTGGATGGCGACCTGGCCACGAGACAACGCGCGGCGCGCACGGTGGGGCAAGCTTGCGAGGAGATTGGGTTCTTCACCCTAGTCGGCCATGGTGTCGATCCGGCTCTGGTGCGGGCGACCCAGGACACGGCGCGCGACTTCTTCGACCTGCCATATGAGGAGAAGATGCGCATCCGGCGGCCCGCGCCGGAGCAGAACCGCGGCTACAATGGGGTTGGCCAGGAGGCGCTGTCCTACAGTATCGGCCACAAGACGCCGCACGACCTGAAGGAGTTCCTATCGATCGGCCCGGTGGACGTGCCGGATGCGCCATACTACCGCGCACGCGACGCGTATCCGCATTTCGCGCTCAATCTGTGGCCTGAGCGGCCGGCGGCGCTGCGCCCGATCTGGGAGGCGTATTGGCGCCGCCTGAATCGGTTGGCGGACAGGCTGATGCAGTGCTTCGCACTCGCGTTGGATTTGCCGGAGGACTTCTTTGCCGACAAACTTGATCGCAATATCAGCATGTTCCGGGTGCTGAACTACCCGGACCAGCCGGAGGATCCACTGCCGGGGCAGTTGCGTGCCGGCGAGCACACCGACTACGGCACGCTGACCATTCTGAAAAGCGAGAATGTACCCGGTGGGTTGCAGGTCAAGAACCGACGCGGCGAGTGGGTGGATGCGGCGGCACCAGACGACTCATTCATCGTCAATATCGGCGACCTGATGATGATCTGGACGAACGATCTATTTGTCTCGACCCCGCATCGTGTGGTCAATCCGCCACGTGACGCCCGTTTGGGCACGCGCCGGCAATCGATGCCGTTCTTTCACCAGCCGAACTATGACGCGTTGATCGAATGTTTGCCGAGCTGCCGAGGGACTGGCGCGAAACATGCGCCGATTACCTCGGGAGCACATCGGCTGGAAAAATTCCTGCGCGCGAGCCGGTTGAAAGCAGCCTCGTAATGAACGCATTTCCCAGCATCGATGCGGCGCCGCTGCTCGATGCCGACGCGTCACAAGCGGTACTGGTCGAGACCGCGCGTGCGATCGACGAAGCCTGTCGCACGATCGGCTTCTTCGCCGTCACCGGGCACGGTGTGCCGGGTCGGGTGATCACCGACCTGTATCGCGCGGCCTATGGGTTTTTCGACCTGTCCATGGCGGAGAAATTGCGTGTTCGGCGACCACGGCCGGAGCAGAACCGTGGCTACATCTCGCCGGGTGACGAAACACTGGCGCGCCTGGCCGGCCGCGACACGCCGCCCGACCGCAAGGAGGTCTTCGCCATCGGCCCATTCGACCTGCCCGAAACACCGTATTTCACCGGTCCCGCCGCCTATCCCAATCTGGCGCCCAATCTATGGCCGGATCGGCCAGCGACGCTGATGCTGGCAATGAAGGCCTACTGGCGCAGCCTGGAGCATCTCGCGCGGGCGCTGTGCCGCGGTTACGCCATCGCCCTCGGTGTGGCGGGGGATTATTTCGCCCGCAGCATCGACCGTCATGCCAGTCAGCTCCGCCTGATGCACTATCCGCCGATCATCGAGCCGCCGCTGCCGGGGCAGTTGCGCGCTGGTGCGCATACCGATCTCGGTATGATGACGCTGTTATACCAGGCGACTCAAAGATTGACGCATGCCCAAGCACGATGTGCGATTGATTCGATGCGCGCCAGATCAGTGACGAGGAACAGCCATGCCTCCGTGCAGGCGGCGAGGATGGCCTCGTAGCTATCCCAGACACGCTGG
>DATHNE010000182.1:0-8280 GCA_035486355.1 Acetobacteraceae bacterium | reverse complement strand
GCCGCCGTCGCGATCGGTGTGCTTGCCGCGCCACTGCTGCTGCTGGCGTCGACGACGGACAATATCCTCAGCCTGCGTGATGTCTTTCGCACGAACGGCCCCTGGGACCTGAGCTTCGTCGAATTCATCACCCAGCGTGCGGTGCCGCTGCTGCTGTCGCCGGGCGAGCTGCTGGACGCCGTGCTGACCGGTCGTGCCGGACCCGATATGACGCGCGGCACCATCCTGGCGGGAGTCGCGGCGGGCGCTATCGTGCTGGCTCCCTACGCGCTCCTGCGTGACCGACGCGGGGTGGCGAATGGTGCGCGCAACCTGTTGTTGCTGTTCTGGGGTGCCTACGCGACTATCTACACTGTCGCCGTCCTGCTATGGCTGGCTAACCTGCTCAACTTCTGGTGCTTTCTTGTTCTCTTCGCAGCCACGTTGTTGGTGCATGATTAGCTGGATCACTGCCCCTGGCGGTCGTGCCGGGCCACGCGCCTTCAGGCCACGCATCTGTGCGCCACGGTTGTGGCTGGCCGCTTTCGCGCTTTTGTTGGGCATCGGCCTGCTGGATATCGGCCCCGCGTGCGCCGCCGGCGGCGCGAGCTCGCTCTACGCGGGCCCGGCGACCGATCCGGCGTTCACGATCCTCGCGCCGCGCCTGCTCACCGCAGTCTACCCGGACCAACGACTGAATGCGGCGTCCGTGGCGGATGGCAATGCCGCCCTGCAGCGCGTGATGGCCGATCCCAGCTCCGCCGCGGTGACCAGCCTCGCGACCATGGTGGGATTTGCCACGGCGGGCAATCTGCCAGCGAACCGGCTGGAGTTTCACGGCCCGCTCGAGCAGATCTGCCTACTGGCCTTCGCCCGACGGGATGGCTGGCTGCACGCGGTCACGGATCTCACGACTGCGGGCAGTTCGCCGCCGCCAACGGTGGGCTTGGCCGGGCCTGAGGTGGCCAGCCTGTTTGCCATTGCCCGACGATTGGATCCCGGACTCGCCACCGTCACCGCACTGCCCGGCGAAGCCAACAGCCTGGCCGCCCAGGTCGCCACCGGCACCCCCGATCTCTTGCTGCTGGCGGCCTATCCTGACCTGCAGCGCGCGCTGATCGAGCACCTGGCCGATGATAGCCAGTTGATCCTGTTACCAGTAGTGACGCGCCTGCTCTCGGGCGTCGCCTATGAGCGCAAAGACGGATTCGCGATGCAGGCCATCCGCACCGACAGCGGCCTCTCACCTTGGAGCCGGCCGAAACTCGTGACCCTCTGCACCCCGGTTGGTGTGGTGCTGCGGGGCGACGCGCCCCCAGCCTTGCGTGAGGCAGTGAACCGGGCGGTGCCGATCGTGGCGGAGGCGCTACGGCCGTCGTTGACCGATCGCGCGGGAACCGCCGCGACCGATACCGTAAACGGTGTACTCGACGCGGTGCAGGGACTGATCACGCGGCTGCGGACGAACAACTGACGCGCCGCGATCGCGACATTGTCTGCATCGTTCGACTGGCGTGCCGAGAGAGAAGGCCGACGGACATGCGATACGGCGGGATTATCGAGGCCTGCGGCCGATGGCGCTGATCCCGCGGGGCCGCCCGCGTCCCGTTGTCCGTCACCGCGGCACGCGCGTATGGCTGGCGGGCAAGCTCGTGGCGCGCGTGTTGTTCGCAGCGTTCCTGGTGTTCGGCACCTACAACCCGAGCGGACGATCCTACGTCGATTGGGTGCTCCACAGCGATGCAGCGGCGACGTGGAAGCTGATCGCGACCGGCCTGCTGGCGGTGGCCTACGGTGTGGCTCTTCCGACCGTTTGGCGTGCGCTCGGATTTGGCGGCATCGTATTGACGACAACGTTGGCGACCACAACAAGCTGGGCGTTGATCCAGGCAAACTGGATCAGCCTTGCAGCGCCGGATGCGCCGGTCTGGATCCTGCTGTCAGTTATCGCATTCGTGGTGGGTGTCGGCCTGTGTTGGATGTTGGTTGGGCGTATCCTCGACGGTCAACTCCGCACCCGCGATCTCACCCGATAGGGCTGGATGGCTTCTGGTCGGTGATGTCATCGAGCCCCAGCGATTTGCTTGGTCGCGTGATTGATACCGACGGCGATTCTGCCTTCGGACACCACGCTCGCAGCGGCGGCACCGTGTGACCACGTCGGATTTGGAGAGATCCAACGCTGATCGGCATGCTAATAGGTACGTTCCGCCAACGAGGGGCGAAAGGACCGCGTCATGGATCTCGGTTCACTGATCGTAGCGGCGCTGCTCTCGCTGGGGCTGATCGGCACCGACGCGGTCATCAACGCCGGCACTATTCGGTTCGACATCCAGGTGACCGATGATCTGGCCAAGAGCGGCTATACGCCGCAGTTGGTCGACGCGATCATGGTCAATGACCTTAGGGCTCTGGTCGATTTCCAGTCGATCATCCGACCACCGCAGATTCGCACGCCCGAGGAGAGGTCGATCGTCGGGGCGATGGCGGACTCGCTGAATTTGAAAGAAGTCACGGCGGCGTTCCAGGCTGATTTCGGAGTTAACACGGTGCACATCACCGGTTCGCTCATGGCGGCTGGCAAGGATAAGCAGGATCTGCGCGTGATCCTCGCGGGCAACTCCCGCTATACCGGCAACTTCCTCATCGACGCGACCAGCGACGGTCAGGCACTGCCGGTGTTCCTGCAGGACGTAGCCGCGGAAGTCGTTACCAGGCTCGAGCCCTATGCCACGGCGGTTGACCAGTTCAACCGGCTGAGCCGCGACATCATCGCAGGCAAAGAGAATCAGGGACCTGCAAAGTTCGGCGCAGTCATCGATCACCTGGTCGCAAGCGAGGCGCGCCAACCGGACAGCGACGTGGATCACGCCGCGTTCCACAATCTTATCGGCCTGGTCGAGATGATGACGAACGATCCGGCCCAGGCGGAAGCGGCCTTCAAGATGTCCGTGATGCTGGATCCGCGTCTGGGAATTCCGGGTATCAATCTGGCATTGCTCTATGTCAGCCAGCACCGCTTCGACGACGCCATCAGTGCGATTGATCTGGCGATGGCCATACCACGGGTCCGGCGCGCGCCCTATCTGCTGGCAAATGCCCAGACGGTGCGGGCCCTGGCTCTCTGGGGTCAAGGCAATCTGCAAGGCGCGTCGGACGAGTTCCTGCTCGCAGCGCAGACCTATCCAGCCGGCATGTGGGCCTATTTTTACTGGGCGGAACTCCTCGACAGCGTGGGTAACAAACCGGATGCAGCGCTGCTGCGCGGCCGCGCACAGCACAATATGGACATCTTCAATAGCTACCCCGAAGTCGCATTTATGCACATACGGGTGGTTACCGCTGCGGGCTTTGCGTCAAGACCCATTGACCTGACGTCGGTCAGGCACATCGCCGAGATCTACGCCCAGCCATAGAAGCTCCCAGTCATGGAAGCATCCGGTCATGGAAGCTTCCATGGCTGGGAGCTTAGGGCGGGCTTTTCAGTACGTCGCGCTGGCCGGAGATGCGCTGCTGGTATTTTGCCCAGCCAATGCCGATCGACACGATGCTGGCGGCGATGAACATCCAGAACTCGACGTGGCGGGTGAGCGCGTCGAGGTCGAGCAGGCCCAGTTGCGAGCCAGCCAGCAGCAGCATTGCCAACAGCAGTGTGGCGCCGATGAGTCCGGAATAGCCCAAGGCGACATAGGCGATCCGGATCAGCATGATGTAGGCGATCAGCAGGGCGATGCCAGCCACCGCCATGGGAGCCGTAAACTCTTTCGCGCCGGTGACCCAGCCGATATACGAATAACCCGAATTGTTCCATGTAGAGAATAACACGAACTGAACGAACAGCACGCCACGAATGTATTGCCAGGCGTAGATACGGCGGCGTGGCTCGGGGCCGAGGCTGATGACCGGCGGGGGTATCGGGGCCATACCAGACCGGCCTCAGACGGCGGGTTGTAGCGACGACATCAGATCGGGCTGACGCCGACGTCCTCGCTGTCGTACTGGCCGCTGATCCTGTAGCGGATCGCCGACCACGACATGCCGACGCCAAGGACGGAGGCCGCGATCGCAAGGCTGACCACTGACTGATCGTTGGGCCGCGTCAGATCGACAACATGCCACTGGGTCAGCAGCCACGCGATTGACCCGAACAGCGCGGTGGCAAGCCCGATCCCGATCGGCCCCAAAGAGCGCAAGGTTGCGCGCAGATAGACCACGTAGAAGATCACCAGGGCGACACCCGCCAGTACGCGCAGCGCCACCTGGCCGCCGCCTTGCTGCACCCAGCCGTAGTAGGAGTAGCCGGACGGGTTGTAGGTGGCGAACACCCCGAACAAGGCGACAAACCAACGCAGCAGCACGCTGATCGCCGTGAAATGGTGCGTCATCCCGCGTCTCCGCCTGGTTGGTTTCCGCCCCGGCTATTTCGGCGCTCTGATCTTACGGAACCAGCGCCGGCTGCGGAACAGCCCGCTTCGGCCCGCCGTCAGATCGCTGTCTTCGATCAGGCGCTTCAACCAGAGGCGCGCCTCCGCTTCGCCGATATGGCCTTTCACCATGGCGATGAGAATGACGACCGCCTTCTCGAACTGCCGCCTGTTGATCCTGGCGCGTCTGCCGGCGAGCTGATGCAGCACGTTCAGCATGTGGCGCGAGACGTCGCTTGCCAGCAACTGGTCGGACTGGCTGGCGACCACCGCGACCACACCGCGCGCTTGCGGCCCGTCGAGCTCGAATTTGCTGATTCCCTCGCCGATCAGCGCACGCTCGCTGTCCTCCGGCAGGATCTTCCGCGCTTCCATATGAAGTTCAACATAGTCACGGAAGCGCGCGCGAACGTCATCGCTCATGGCATGGTCCGGAGGTACGATAGCGGGGCGCTAGCCGCGGCCACGGGTCTGAGGCGCGGGGCGGCGCCTCCGCCAGGCGCGGTGTAAGCTGTAGCGTTCTCATCTCAAGGTCGTTGTATTCCCAAGGTGAACCACGACGCTAGAGGCTTTTGTGTTGGCTGTGGATGGGATGCCCGCCAAGGTCAGGGCCGCGAAACCAGCTTGTAACGGATTTGAGCGACGGCCGGCATCATCACGTTCGAGCAACATCAACCTGGCCAGCCGCCCCCGCAGGCCAGGCTTGTATCGGCAGGGACCGTAGTGGATAAGACGGAAGCAGGGCAGCGACCGGAGCTATTGGAGACTTGTTAACGTCCGCCCGTCTGACCACCCTGGCCACCGTGAAGCCGTTTGTCCGACGCCTGATCGGGGTGGTCCGATATGTGCGCGGCGGCTACGTCTCAATCGCGATCACAGCCGCCATACTCGTGGCCGCCGGCTACACCCTGCCGTGGCGCCCAGGGCCGGGAACGGTGCCACCAATCTGGCGTGTGCCGAAGGATACCCCGCCTTTGGCGGTCGGAACCGAGCTGCCGGTGTTCTGCCTGCCGGCGACCGGCCTCGCGCTACGCTGCGGGATCGCCCGCATGCGTGATGGTGGGCAGATCGGGTTCGTGCCGTATGGTGAGCTGCCCAACCCGCACGACGCGCTGCCGGTGCTCGCGACCGCTGACATTGGCCTGCTGTGGGCGCTTGCCGATCCGGCGGCCCGGGCGCAGGTGCAGGCCTCGGCCGCAGCATTGGCCACGCAGATGGTGGCCAGCGTTCGGTCGGTCACCGATTCCGAAGCCTGGCGATATGATTACCGCGAGAGCCTTCAAGGGCTGCTTGACCGTGCTTCGCAGGCGGCCTGGCGCGCCGATGATACGCAACGCGCGTTCCGGGCGTTGCTGCGCGCCAGCGAGCCGATGATGCAGGATAGCCTCACGCACCAAATCGGTCCCGCCATCGCGCCTTTTGTCGCCGATGCCTTCTGGAATGTGGTCAAGACCAATTCGGGCCAGGTGCTGTCGCTGATGGCCGGCCAGCCATTGGACTTGTCCCCGATCAGCTCAGCCCTGTCGCTGGCATTGCAGGATCCGAGGACGCAGGCAGCGCTCGGCCATACGGGACCGCGGATCATGGACCTGCCGCAAAGCGAGCTGTTGTTCGAGCGTATGGCGTCCAACATGGCGGACGCGCTGCAGCGCGATCCGGAAACCTCGGCCCTGCTGACGCGGATCGCCATGGACCCGCGGCTGGGCGATGAGCTTGGTCATGTACGCAATCATCTCGCCCAGTTCATGCACCAGCTTGGTGAAGTGCTGTGGGGTCTTGGCAGTGGCAGTTCGATGAACTCCCTGGCCGGCCTGTCAGTAAAAACCGAAATTGTCGGACAGTCGCAACCGCTGATCCTGCTGATCGATACCGACGATGCCGCCACATTGGTGCATACCCTGCCCGGACGGGCGACATTGCTGGTCCCAGAGACGTTGCGGTGAGTATGGCGCAGTGAGTATGGCGCAGTGAGTCCGGTGCAATGAGCACCGGTGCCACAATCGCGGTGAATGGCTTGTCCATCACCTCGCCGGCCGGCGTCACGTTGTTGCGCGACGTGTCACTGGCAGTGGCGCCGGGCGAAGTCGTCGTGGTCGTCGGCCCAAGCGGCAGCGGCAAGACCAGTCTCATCCGGTTGCTGTGCGGTCTGCTGCAACGCGAGGCGGGTGGTTGGCAGGTCAGCGGCACGCTGCATGTCGGCGAGCGGGAAATCGACCTCAGCCAGGGGGACAGCGATGTCGGCGGCATGGTGTTCCAGAACCATGCGCTGTTCGATGACCTGAGCGCAGGGGAAAACCTGCGCATCGTCGCCGATCACGCCGATGGCGACGTCATCGAGCTCAGCCGCAGCACCGGGGCGATGCTGGCGGATATCGATCCGGCGCAATCGATTATGTCGTGCAGCGGCGGGCAGCGTCAGCGGCTGGCGATCGCACGCACGCTGCTGGCGGATCCCGCGTTATTGCTGTTCGACGAGCCGAATGCCGGACTTGATGTCGGCGCGGCGCACCGGCTGGTCGGGCTGATCCGCAACCTGTGCCGGCACTCGAGCAAGCCGGCGATCGTTGTCGCCCATCATATCGACGATTTTATCTCGCTCGCGGACCGGATTATGCTGCTGGATCCAAGCACGGCCAGCCTGCGGGAGGTCGCGGTCGATCGGCAGGCGGTGGAGGCAGCGATGCTGGCGATCGGAGCCCCCGACGCCACTGGCCCGGCATTGGCCGCGCCCGCGGTCAATCCATGGATTACGCCACAGCCGCGGCGGACGCGGCTTTATTGGTTCATGCGCTACTTTGGCGAATATCTCTGGTTGCTGTTCGCCGCGCCGTCGATGCTGATCTATGCGATCCTGGGCTCATCAATCGTCGGTTTCGTCACGGTCTGGTTTGGCTTCAATTACCACTCCTTCGGCGGCTACCTTCGGGCGATCCTGCACGATGAAACGCTGGAAGGCCTGGGCTTCGTACTCACCACCGTCGCGGTGCCGTTCAACACCTGCATTCTGATCATCGCGCGGAACAGCGCGATCATCGCGGCGGATCTCGGCAATCGGGTCTCCGGCATGCAGTTGCAGGCGATGCGCAATCTGCGCCTGCCGGGACGTGGCTACATCATCGCTTCGATCATGATCAGCCTGGTGGTCGGATCATTGATCCTGGTGGCGCTGGCGCTGGTTTCGGCGTTCTTCACGTCGCTGGTAACCTGGCATTTTCTGTTTCCAGGTCAGGCAACGGGCTATTGGCAGGAGTATTTCTTTCGCAAGATCACTGACGGCCATATCATGCTGAGCGCGGGCCTTTGGACCGTACTGAAAGTGTCACTCAGCGCGATCCTGGGCGGCGGTGCGGCGGTGTTGGTGGGGTTGCAGCCGCTGCGATCGTCCAGTCAGGTGGCCCAGTTGATCGCGACCGCGATTATTACCGGCGTGTCTCTGACTTTGATGGTACATGCCGCGCTGATGATCCTGCAGTTCTAGCCCGTCTTCGCGAATTCGCGCATCAAAAGTGCCATTTATCGATGGTCGCCGCCGGGTAGGAATTTGATCTTCCACGCAGATGTTTTGGTATCGTTGCTGAAATCGGCTGTAGTGCAGACCTATTCTATTGCCGCACTTGGATTCCTTCGCCATACGATCGCACTATGGAAGCTTGACCTCGCACGGCGCCGCAGAAACCAGCCACAATCGTAATCTGCGCGTTTCGCAAGACGCCCCTGTAGTGCAGACCTTTTCGTCTAATACCAGGCGACTCAAAGATTGACGCATGCCCAAGCACGATGTGCGATTGATTCGATGCGCGCCAGATCAGTGACGAGGAACAGCCATGCCTCCGTGCAGGCGGCGAGGATGGCCTCGTAGCTATCCCAGACACGCTGG
>DATHNE010000181.1:0-4308 GCA_035486355.1 Acetobacteraceae bacterium | reverse complement strand
GTTGCCAAAGAGTTCGAATGTCAGAAGCGCCTATCACGCCACCATGCTATCGCCGCCGATTCTCTTCAGGGAATCCCCAAGCGACAATTCTTACAGAGCGTGACAAAATTGACTCAGTTATTTCCTAACGCGCCCTTAGCCGCTGACGCGGCACAGGATCAGCAACGCGAGACCGCCCTTTGGCGTCTCGGCCCAGGCGTCGAGCGCGTTGGCCTTGGCGGCATCGCGTGCGGCGGCGAGGCGGGCGCAGGTGGTATCGAACGCGGCGTCCTGCTCGAACCACAGCTTGCGGTGGGATGCGGGATCGCCGCAAACCAGAAGGCCAGGATGTCGTCCGGGGTGGGCATGACGGTTTGTGGCAGCGTGTTGGGACGACGCGCAAGGTGTCCCCACGAATCCTGTCGATACCGATTTAATGTAGCGGGCGCCGATTCTTATGGAATTCCTATGCGTAGCTCGCGATGTATCGTGCGTCGGTGCCCCCCCGCACGCAGCGGAACGCGCATGCGCGCAGGCACCGCATGACATCCGGAGCAAGGACGCGTTCCATGGCCGATCTGGTCGATATTGCCATTCCCGCTGCGGCCCAGGCGGCCGCCGAGACGCTCGGGCTGCTGGTTCATCGCAGCGTGACCAGCGGGGCGCGGGTGCGACAAATTCCGCGCGATGAGGCCGAACTCGCGGTCGAGTATCTGCGCGACTGGGGATTCACCGCGCGCATCATCGATGGCGCGCCGGGCGACGAACCGGCGCGCGCGGCGTAGCCGAACGGAAGGAGTTGCACCAATGAGCAAGAAGCAGGACCGCGCCTGGTTCGTGTGTCCACAATGGGCTGAGCTGATGGCGCGCCACTACGCGAGCGATGCGCAGGCGGGCCACGCGCTGAAGACCACACCGAAGGTGCTGGCGAAGCTGCGGGCGCGCACGCCGGTGGCGAAGTCGACCGTGCTGCACTGTCTGCACGCGCTGGCACGACGGCATGATCTCGGCGCGCCGGTGACGGAACTGGTGGTCGATACGCGATCGCGCTGACGATTCTATCGTCGTGTCCGGGCCTGTCCCGGCCATGACGGATGGGGATGGAACCGACACAAGGCACGAGATGCACGACCATTGGTCGGCGCATGCTATCCTCCCACCGCGACGGAAGCCCGACCGGGTGACCTGGCGGCCGCAGCGTTTGACCTGGGGGATGTGCGCGACGATGGCTCGAAACCTGCCCGTGCTGTCGGCGTCGGCGGTGTATGCCCTGCGCGGCGGGTTCCTGCTGCGGCCGTTCATCATCGCGATCGCACTCGGCGCCGTGGGCGCGGGATTGTCGTCGCTGGAGGAGCAGTATCCCGCGATCAGCTCCGCGGTGCCGGAGGTGCTGTTTCCCACGCACGCCGACCCCGAGATCGCGCAGGCGATCCTAACCGACATCGCCACCTCGATCATGACGGTGGTGTCGATCGTCTTCGCCATCCTGCTGATGACGTTGACTCTGGCCTCGACGCAGTTCTCACCCCGCATCCTGGTCAGCTTCACGCGGGACAAGGTCACGCAATGGACGCTGGGGATCTTCCTGGGCACCTTCTCCTATTGCATCGCGGCGCTGCCGGCGGCGCGGTCGCTGCCGCACCCGTTCGTTCCGGTAGCGACGGTGACGGGTGCGATGCTGCTGGCGCCGGTGTCGGTCGGCTGGCTGATCTACTTCATCCACCACATATCGCATGCCATCAGCGTCAACCACATCGTCGACCGGATCCGGCGGGAGACGGAGCTTGTGATTGACGAGCTGATGCCGGACCGACGGCGGGAGGCCCAGTTCGATCTGCCGAATGAAACGTTTATGGAGCGGTTAGAGATCCTGCTGAAAAGCCGGCAATCGGGCTATATCCGGTTCGTGCATATCGATCGGCTTCGGTCGCTGGCGGCGGAATATCGCCTCAGCGTGCGGGTCGAACGGCGCGTCGGTCATTTCGTGCCCGAAGGCGTGGCGCTGATGCTTGTGTCACGCAGTGACCGGTTGACCGAGCAGCGTATTCTGCAGTTGCTGGCCGCGATCGACATCGGCCCGACACGTACGATGCAGCAGGATGTCGAGTTCGGCATTGTCCAGATCGTCGATATCGGGTTACGCGCGATCTCGCCGGCGGTGAATGATCCGAGCACCGCGATCACCTGTGTCGATCAGCTCAGTTGCATCCTGATCCGCTGGCTGGATCGCGCGCGACCACCCAGCCATTACTACCAGCCGCCGCATGTGCTGCGGGTGATCGTGCCGTGGATGAATTTCACCGGCCTGCTGGATCTGGCGTTCGAGCAGTTGCGGCATTATTCCGTAGCCGACGCGGCGGTCAGCCTGCGCCTGATGCGGGCGCTGGGCGATATCGCGAGCACGGTCGACGATCCGGCGATCCGACAGGCGCTGCTGGAGCGCGGCCACCGCTTGATGGCCGGATGCGCAGAGCATCTGCAGGAGGTCGATCTCGCGCGGCTGCTGCAGCGCCTGGTGCTGCTGCAGGCCGGGGTCGCCAAGGAGGATCTGGAGTGAGGTGACGCGGGCGACCCCGGCCTGAGCCATGTAGCAGGGGCTACAGCTCTTCGGGCAGGGGTGAGCGAACATGCGCACGATGGCGTTGTTCGACCGCCCCGTACGCATGGAAGTTGGCTTGAGCCTGGCTAAGGCTGAGATGGTAAACCGCGCGAAGTCACCAACCTCTGCGATGATCGTCGCAGCGACCACTGCCCCGACGCCCTTCCGCGCTTGCAAGGCGACCATCAGATTCGACCAGGGCGAATGTTCGAGAACCTGCGAGATCTGCTCTCGAGCTCGGTCTTACGGCGCTCCTCGTACTCGAGCGCATTCAGGTAGGTTTGGAACGCGATCTGCTGAGCAGGATGGCGCCGACTGTCGATGGCTCAATGACGCTGACACCGGCGCAGTTCTCGGTGTTGATCGAGGCGATGGATTGGCGACGCACGATAGCGCCACCGCTGCCGACGCAGCCAATGCTGATCTGACACATCACCGATTCCGGATTGATCCTGGTTTGGACGGTTCGACCTTGGTAGATTTGCCCATGTCGCTCGCCACGGCCGAACTGCCCACCGATCCCGCGGCTCTGCGCGCCTTCGCCTTGGCGCGCCAGGGCGAGCTGAAGGCCGCGCAGACCGCGGTGCAGCTCAAGGCACCGGAGATCGAGAAGCTGCGCTTCCAGATCGCCAAGCTGCGCCGGATGCAGTTTGGCCGGTCATCGGAGCGGATCATGCGTCAGATCGGGCAGCTTGAGCTGTAACTTGAGGAGTTAGAGACTGGTGAGGCCGCGGACGTCGCCGTATCGGGTGAGCGCCGCAGGAACGTTGCAAAGCGCCCCACGTCGCGAATGTAGCTGTGCTGTGTCGCGCGCGCGAACCGACGCATGTTCATATCGTCGATCAGACGCTGGCGCAGTGGGCTGATTGCAGCGGTGCGAATGGTCTCGTCCATCGGTCGGCTCTTCTTGGTTGAAGGAAGCCGAAACGCTCCGCCCGCACCGCACTGCACTCAATCGAGGCGCATCATCGGAGGCTCTACTCGTTCATCAACACCCCCGCTCCCCTCCCGCGAAGCGGGTTCGTTCTTCGGCCAAGTTCTGTCGTTCCAGAGCCGACCTGGAATTCCCGCTCGTCGCGGATTGTGTTGAAGAAGCCCGGGGCGAACCAATTCGCGATAGCGTCGCGTAACAGATCAGTCTCCCAAGCGAATTTCATGGTGATGCTCCAGCGCGAGCAATTCCCATGACCCGCAGACCCATGCCTTCCCGGCCTGGGTCGTTGCTTTGGAAAACCCGAAATGAGCACCACGCATGAGACGCTCGCCGCGGTGTTGCGGCGCTACTGCGACGACCCCGACGATCTCCCCGACGTGCCCAGGTTCAGCTTCGCCGAAGCGGTACGCCCACCACGCCCGCCAGCGCCTCCTGGTGACCGCCGCGGCGGTCACCCCTGCTTGGGGCCTGGACGCACCCGCCGTGGCCGCGGCAGAGGCTGTTTAAGGGGTAGGGAGGGAGTGGCGCGGCGGGCTGCCCCCCTCCCTGCGTGGTGCCGGCCCGGGCGGCACATCGCTTCCCAATTTTTATTGCCGCGCTAGACGGCGTTGACATTCAGGATTCCGGCTCGACGGGAAATCTGATTCAAGCTCCTTTTCTGGGAGCGTCAGATGTCGTCGGTTCGGCTGATGTTGAAAGACCACCAGTGGGAGCGGATGCGGCCGCATCTGCCGGGTAAACCGAGTGATCCGGGCAGAACGGGCGCGGACAACCGGCTGTTTGTCGAGGCCATCCT
>DATHNE010000180.1:0-8664 GCA_035486355.1 Acetobacteraceae bacterium | reverse complement strand
GTACCACGGGCGCGATTTCTATGCGGTGGCACGCGGCACGGGTGGTGAGGATCTGTATTTCCGCTCCGATCGGCGCGTGGCCGCGGGGGAAGTCGTGCATCTGGCGGCTTCGCCTGCGCGGGTGCTGGTGTATCCCGCATGAGTGCGACGAACCTGTCGCTGCGCCGGCGGCTGCGGGAGCATGGGCTGGACGGCGTGACGCTGCTGGTGATTCCCGGCGTGCTGTTCGTGCTGGCGCTCTTCATCTATCCGTTCATCTACGGATTGATCCTGTCGTTCCAGCCCAAGCAAGGCGGCTGGCTGGCCAACTATGCCAAGTTCTTCACCGACCCGTATCTCTACGATACGATCTGGCTGACCTTGCAGATCGCCGTTCCGGCGACACTCCTGAACACGATCCTGTCGGTGCCGGTGGCGCTGCGCGTGCGGCTGATGCGGCGGCAGAAGTTGCTGACCACGATCCTGGTGATCCCGATCACACTCGGCACGGTGATGGTGGCAGACGGGCTGCTGACCTATCTCGGTCCACGCGGCTGGCTGAATCGCACCTTGCTGGAGTTCGGCCTGATCAGCGATCCGGTGCGGCTGATCCATAATTACTGGGGCGTGATGCTGTCGCTGGTGATCAGCGGCTTCCCATTCACCTTCCTGCTGACGCTGTCCTATGTCACCGGCATTGATCCGGCGTTGGAACAGGCCGGCGCGATGCTGGGCGCACGGTCACGGCAGCGCTTCTTCCGCATCCTGCTGCCGTTACTGGCGCCGGGGCTGGCCATTACCCTGGCGCTCGCCTTTGTACAGGCCTTCACCGTGTTTCCGTCTGCGATCCTGCTAGGCGCACCGGCCGGGCCCACACGCGTGATCTCCATCGTCGCGTACCAGGCGGCGTTCGAGCAGTTCGATTATCCGCTGGCCTCGGCGATCGCGATGCTGATGGCGGCGATCCAGTTGGTGATCATCGCCGGGCTGCTGGGCGCGCGGATGCTGGTGTTCCGCGGCCCGGTCAGCACAGGCAAGGGCTGAGCCATGCATCGCAGTCTCGGCGAGCGGCTGTGGTCGTTCAGTATCTGGGCCGTCGTGGCGTTCTTCGTGCTCAACCTGCTGGCGATGATCGGCAGCGTGGTGGTGGATTCCTTTGGCACGCATTGGTTCAACACCTGGCTGCCAGCGGGCTTCACCCCGCAATGGTACGTGATGGCGTGGGACGAATTCCAGTTGCCGGATATCCTGATCGTGACGGCCGAGGTCGTTGGCACGGTGGTGTTGGTGTCCGGCCTGATCGGGGTGCCGACGGCGTATGCGATGGCGCGGCGCAATTTTCCGGGCAAGCAGGTGGTGATGCTCATCTTCCTGCTGCCGCTGCTGGTGCCGCCGATCACCTACGGTATCCCGATGGCCACGGTGCTCTACCAGGCGCATCTGGCCGGCACGATCTGGGGAGTGATCCTCGCGAATCTGGTGCCGACGGTGCCGTTCGTGATCCTGATCATGATTCCCTTTGTGGAACAGATCGATCCGCGGGTCGAAGCTGCGGCGCGGGTGTTTGGCGCGCGCATGGGGCGGCTGTTCGTGCAGATCCTGGTGCCGCTGCTGCTGCCGGGCATCCTGGCGGCGCTGCTGCTGGTGCTGGTGCGCACCATCGCGATGTTCGAGCTGACGTTCCTGACCTCGGGGCCAACCAGCCAGACCTTGGTGGTGGCGCTGTATTACGCGGTGTTCGCCGCCGGGGTGCGGTCGCAGCAGTCGATCGATGCGATGGCGGTGGTCTACATGATTACCACGCTGATCTGGCTGCTGATCGCCCTGCAGTTCGTCAACCCAACCCAGATTGTGACCCGAGCCAAGCGGTAGCCGGAGGGGCGCTCGTGGCCCCGCCGGGTCAACCGCGGAGCACGCTGAGGCGATCGGCGGTTGGATGGAATGGCACCTGTCGGGCATGCGGGGTCACGGCGCTTCGCGCGACGCGCATTCGCCGGCATGTCGCGCGGGATGCCGCCGCCGCCCCACTGACACCTCGGCGTTCTCGGCGGGTGTTTTTCGGAGCCCAAGCGACCCTGACCCACGGCGCGAGCTGCCCCCGCCCGGAGGGCATACCCCTTGGCGTCTCAGTGGCGTAATCTGCCCGGCCAAGGATCAACCAGCCCACGAGACCCCAGTGACAGACATCGCCATCACCCGGACCACCGCCCCGAAGCAGCCCCCGGCCGACGCGACGCTGACCTTCGGCAAGGTCTTCACCGACCACATGTTCATGATGGAGTACGACGAGGGCCGCGGCTGGCACAACCCGCGTATCGTTCCCTACGCGCCGTTCACGTTGGATCCGGCCACCTGCGTGCTGCACTACGGCCAGACGATCTTCGACGGCATGAAGGCATTCCGTGGCGCCGACGGCCGTGTCCGGCTGTTCCGGCTGCCCGACCATGCACGCCGGCTGAACCGCTCAGCGCAGTACATGTGCATCCCCGAAATCGAGCCTGCGCTGGTCGAGGAATCGATCCGTGCGGTAGTGGAAGTGGACCAGCATTGGGTGCCCAAGCTCGCGGGAACCTCGCTGTATATCCGCCCAACGGTGATCGCTACCGAAACGTTCCTCGGCGTGCACCCGTCCAGCAGCTACATCTATTACGTGATCCTGTGCCCAGTCGGTGCCTACTACAAGGAAGGCATGAACCCGGTTCGCATCCTCGCGTCGGATACCCGGGTGCGTGCGGTGCAAGGCGGCTTGGGCGCGGCGAAGACCGCCGCCAACTATGCCGCCAGCCTGTATGGCGCGGAGGAGGCGCAGAAGGCGGGCTACACCCAGGTGCTGTGGCTCGATGGCGTCGAGCACAAGTATCTCGATGAGGTCGGTACCATGAACATCATGGTGCGAATCGGCAATCAGGTCATTACGCCACCGTTGAATGGTGCGATCCTGGCGGGCGTGACGCGGGATTCGGCGCTGGCCCTGATGCGCGATTGGGGGTTGCGCGTGTCCGAGCGGCCGGTGTCGATCGATGAGGTGACCGCGGCGGCGAAAGCCGGGACGCTGGAGATGTGGGGCACCGGGACCGCGGCGGTGATCTCGCCGGTGGGCGAGCTGGGCTATAAGGGCGAGCGGTACGTGATCAATGGCGGGCAGACCGGCGCGCTGACGCGGAAGCTGTACGACACGATCGTCGGGATCCAATACGGGACCGCGCCGGATCCGCACGGCTGGACGCGGCTCCTGGGCAATCGCATCGGCGGCTGAGATCTGGTGTGCTGGCCGCGGCGGTTAGCCCCGGCCGGCGGTGTTGATCAGCGCCGCGCCTTCTTCTTTGCCGGCGCTTCGGCCTTCTTCGCGGGGGCTCTCTTCTTCGCCTTCTCCTTCGTTGCGGGCGCCTTTGCCTTCTTAGCGGGTGCCTTGGCCCTTTTCGCCGGCGCGCCGACAGACTTTTTCGATCCCGGCTGCTTCGGTGTGGCCGATGTCTTCGCCGCGGACGTGATGCCGCTGCTGGTCGCCGGCACTGGCGTGCTGGCCGTGATGGTTCCGGCGGCCAGGTTCACCGAGACAGTATCGCGCACCCTCACGCCATTCTTGTCCGCGCTCTTGAACGTCGCGGTCAGCGTCTTGCCGTCGCACTCCAGCGTCAGATAACCGAAATCGACCATCGGCAGCACATCCAGTGAATAGTCGTCCGCCGTCACCGGCACCTTGGTGATGCCGTCCGTCGGAGCCGTCGCTGCGAAGCCGCTGCTGCCTGCGACAATGTACGGTGTCTGCTTGTTGCCCGCCTGCGCCACCGTGCGGGTGAAGCGTTGAGACAGATGCGCGTGCCCGGACAGGATCATGTCCGGCCAGCACCCGGCGGCGGTGCAGCACGTATCCAGATCGGCCTGGATGCCGCTCAAGCCGCCGTTCTTCGCGTCGGCCGACGACGGTGGATGATGCAGCGCGATGATGATCGCGCGCGCGCTGGTCTGCCGCAGTGCCTTGACCCGCGTGAGCTGGGCCTTGAGGAAGGTCAACTGCTCGTCGGTGATCGGCAACTTGCCGCCCTGCGACGAGATCACGCCGCCCTGTTCGGCGACATTGCTGTACAGGCCGATGATCGAGACGAACGGCGCGTCGAGCGAGAAATACACGCCAGGCTGCGTCATCGCGCTGCGCATGATCCCACCACCATCGGGCGACGGCCCGGCGGCCGTGGCGCAGAAATTGGTCAGGAACGCGGCCAGTGTCGGCACCTGCGGCGCGGTCGATCCGGGGCCGAAGACGGAACCGTCGTGGTTGCCTGGTACGGCGAAGATCGGCCGGTCGTAGTTGGCGAACGGCTCGTAGAACTGATCGTAGTAGTACTGCGCCTCGCCGAAATTGTGGATGACGTCGCCCAGGTGGAAGAAGAATGCGGCGCTCGCGGAGGCGACCATCGCGTCGGCCACCGCGGTTTCGTGACCCAGTGCCGTTGCCGCGGGTTGCGTGCGGGTCACCTTGGCCGCCCCGGTATCGCCGACCGAATGGAAGACGATCTTCCCGCTCTTCTGGATCGCCGTCACAACATCGGCCGGCAGGAAGTCGGCCAGGGTCATGGCGTGCTATTGCGCGGCACCGGGATCGGCTGCACCTGCTTGGCATGCGCCAGGTAGTACGGTGAGTTGTAGTACTGGCTGCTGTTGTTATCGGTGCGGAAGGACGTCGGATCAGCCTGGCGGGTCGGGTTGGCATAGAGCTGGCCCTTCGGCCCGATCATGTTGCTGGCCAACGTCAGTCCCCCTGTTGGCGTGTTGGCGCACGGTCGAGATTAACCGCAGCGCCGCGAACCATGCGTGACAGGGATCACACCAACAGCGTCAAACGTTGCTATACCAGCACGATAAGTCCGGCGGCATTGCGCAACAGCACGGCCGGCGCCAAGACGGTCACTGCCCTGCTGAAGTGGCGACCGGTGGCAGCACCAGCGACGCCGACGGCGATCACGCTTGGGACCGTGCCCAGGCCGAAACAGAGCATCGCCAGCACACCCGCCGCGGGTGCGGCCAGGACCGCGTAGGTGGTGAGCCGTCCAGCGTGGTACGGAACCAGTAGCGCCCTGCCCGGGCGCTGGCGTTCGCACAACAGCGCCGCCGGTACGCGGGCCAGCCGGTCGGAAACCTGGTCCAGCACCAACGGCCCGCATATCCGCGCGCAGTGCATCACGCTGCCCTTCCTATTCTGGTCTTTCGGGCGCGGCATTGGCATCCAGTCCGCGCTGTTGCATGCCAGCGTGGTGCTGATCGTGACTTGTCCTTGCGCCCTGGCACTGGCGGTCCCCGCGGTGCAGGTGATCGCAACATCGCGACGGTTGCGAGCGTGGCTCCTGTTGCAGTTGCCGGCGGCGTTGGGGCAGTTGGCGGGCCGCGACACGGTGGTGTACGACATGACCGGAATGCTCACCGAGGCCACGTTGGGGTTGGCCAACATCACCGAAGTTGAGCCCGTGGCGCTTCGCCTTCGTCGAGCGGCTACGGGTCGATGCGCGCGATGTCTTGGCGCGCCTCCGACGATTCGGGGTCGCCGTGCAACTCGTCTCCGATGATCGGCCCGAATTGGTCGCGCATGCCGCCGAGGCACTTGGGATCCAAGACTGGAAGGCTGGTTGTTCGCCGGTCGACAAGGTGGCAACGATCGAGCAGCTCACGGCCCAGCACAGCGTGCTGATGGTCGGGGATGGTCTCATCGACAGCCCATCGCTGGCCGCGGCGACGGTCTCGGTGTCGCCCTCCTCGGCGGCCAATATCAGCCAGATGGGGGCGGACGTGGTGTTCCAGGGGCACTGCTTGCTGCCAGGCGTCGCGGTGATCGAGGTCGCACGGCGTGCACAAGCCGTGATGCGGCAAAACCTGGCGTTGGCGATCGGCTACAATGTGCCGATGGTGCGGTTGGCGGACTGGGTGACCTCGTGGCTGGCCGTGGCCGCCATGTCGTGTTCGTTGGTGTTGGTGATGGCAAACCGTGTCCCGGTTGGGCGGGAGACGCTGGAATGACGATGGGGCTCTACCTGCTGGGCACCACCGGGCTCGCGCTGTTCCCGTGGTCGCTGCCGGCTGGGCGATATGACGACATAGACGGCGCGGCGAGCCGCGTCCTGTTCGACGACGAACCGGGCAGGAAAGCGCGAGACCAGCCATCACCGCGAGGATCGTGTTGCTCCTCGCGATGATAGCCGGGGCAATGATAGCCGGGCTGAACGGCAGCCAGCGTCAGACGGCTTCCTTGAGTTCCTTCGACGGGCGGAAGGCGACCTTCTTGCTGGCCTTGATCTTGATGGCCTCACCGGTGGCCGGGTTGCGGCCCATGCGCGCGGGACGCTTGCGCACCTGCAGCACGCCCAGCCCTGCCAAGCGGATCTTGTCGCCCTTCTTCAGGTGCTTGGTGGTCGCGGCGACCAGATCGGTCAGCACGGCCTCGGCCTGCTTCTTCGGCAGCGCGTGGGTCACCGCCAGTTCGGCAGCGAGGTGCTTGAGTGTGACGGTGGCTTGCACCGCAGCCTTCGCTGGGGCGGCCCTCGCCGGAGCGGCTTTCTTCGGGGCGGCGGCCTTCTTCGCGGGGGTAGCAGATGTCTTGGCTGGCATGTGTAGTCTCCCTGGGTCGGTCGAATCGCACAGAAACTGCGGAATCTGCGAGGATTCTGGCAACTCAATTGATTCGGGCCGGCTTCCGCCGCGCATTTCCCCGGGCGTCGTCTTGTCGACGATGTGGTTGTCCCGCCCGATCACACGGTCCGTCGTGCCGACGATCAGCGGGTCCGGGCCGGTGACAATCGCCCGGCCCTGGTTCGTATACGGCAGTGACGACAGGCAATGCTGCATGCCGGCCAGGCGCGCCCGTTTCTCGTCGTCAGCCTTCACCACGGTCCAGGGCGCGTCGGCGGTATCGGTGTAGAAGAACATGGCCTCTTTCGCCGCGGTATAGTCGTTCCACTTGGCGAGCGAGGCCGGATCGATCTGTGACAGTTTCCATTGCTTTAGCGGATCGGCGTGGTGTGCCTTGAAGCGTGCGCTGCTCCTCGCGCGACACCGAGAACCAGTACTTGAACAGACGAATGCCAGAGCGCGTCAGCATCCGTTCGAACTGAGGGTATTGGCGCATGAAGGCGAGATATTCGCTGGGCGTGCGTAAACCCATGACGCGTTTGACGCCGACGCGGTTGTACCAGGACCGGTCGAACAGGCCGAGTTCACCGGAAGCGGGCAGATGCGCGGTGTAGCGCTGGAAATACCATTGACTGCGTTCGGGTTCGGATGGTTTCAGCAGCGCGACAGCCCGTGCAGTACGGGGATTCATGCGCTGCATGAAACGTTTGATCGTGCCGCCCTTGCGGGTGGCGTCACGCTCGTCGAACAGGATGATGATCTTCTGGCCGGTCTCCTCGACCCAGCGCTGGCACTGCAGCAGCTCCTGCGGCAGCGCCAGCACGTGCGCCTCGTCGGGTAGGCGGCGCGTCGGAATTTTGTCGGGATAGGCGCCGGTTTCGAACCGTTGGCGGATGGCGAGCGGGTCGTGCCGCATCTCGGCCAGGGTGTGACGCATCTCGGTGGAGCGATGGCCGTGCGGAGACGCGGCGCTTCGTCACCGACAACAGACCCCGCGGTCAAGCCGTGCGTGGTCCCGTCGGGGAGCGCGGCCCGCGTGGTATCCGAATATCCCCGTCACCGCCCTACCTGTTGCCGGTGTGATGCGGCCGGGACGCAAACCGACGCCCCCAGAGGATGATATCGGCTGAAGCAGCGGCATTCATGGAGCTTGGATAACCACACCGCGCGGACATGAACGGCGCGGTCGTCCCTCCGGCTCCGCGGGCAGGGCGCATCACGAATTGGAAACCCGTCGCCAGAAATGGGGTGGTCTGTGAACTATTCTGATAGCATTCTAAGATATTGCAACGCTCCTTCCGAGAATGCAGCCGATGGGTAACATGACGGCGTGGCGCCAAGGACTGGGTCGGCCCCACGTCATCTGCGTGATGGTCCCGGCCGCGATCCTGTCCGGCGTGGGCGGGGCGGCGTATGCCAGCGCGAACCTGGTGCTGAACGACGGCTTTGAGCAGGACTCGCTGACGCCAAGCGGCAGCGGCTACAGCTCGTTCGAAATCGGGTCCTATTCCTACAACAGCACGAGCTACACCGGCGCCGTGGTGGACTGGACGATCAACTCCAGCGACTACAACCTCGTCTTCACCACCGGCAGTGCCACGGCCCTGAGCTCCTACGGCCCGCTGACGCTGTATGACGGCGCAACGATCGGCAACAGCCTGGCCGGGGGTAACTTCCTGGTCTCGGACGGGGATTTCAATTCCGGCGACATCGCGCAGACCATCAGCGGCCTGACGATCGGCGCCAAGACCACGCTGAGCTTCTATTGGGCGGCCGCGCAGCAGACCGGCTTTACGGGTTCGACCACCGAGTACTGGCAGGCCAGCCTGGGCAGCGCCACGCAGGACACGGCGACCTACAACCTGGCGCAAGGCGCCTTCAGCGGCTCGATGCAGGTGACGATGACCTTTATCCCGACAAGCACCAGTGAAGTGCCGTCGTTCTTGGCGGTGGGCACCGACTCGCCGCCGATGCTGCTGCTCGACGGGGTGACCATGCCAGCGCCGGACTCGCCTAAGCAGATTCCGGCTGGTTGACCAACGGTTGAGGGTTTGATTCTGTGTCGGC
>DATHNE010000179.1:0-21782 GCA_035486355.1 Acetobacteraceae bacterium | reverse complement strand
ACAAATACCAGCGCTGGTGCCGTGGCGAACCCAGGGATCGCCGTGGCAATCGGCGCGAAGAACAGCGTCAGCATGAACAGCGCCGCGACCACCAGCGCCGTCAGTCCGGTGCGCCCGCCCGCCTGAATCCCCGCCGCGCTCTCGATATAGCTGCAGGTCGTGCTGGTCCCCAGCAACGCGCCGATCATCGCGCCGCCGCTGTCGGCCAGGAGCGCCTCCCGCAACCGCGGCACGGTGCCATCCGCGCGCATCAACCCCGCGCGATGCGTCGTCGCAATCAGCGTGCCCGCATTGTCCAGCACGTCCACCAGAAACAGCGTCAGCACTGCCGCGATCAATCCCTGTGACAGCGCGCCCATGATATCCAGCTTCAGAAACGTCGGCGTCAGTGACGGCGGCATCGCCACCACGCCGTGCAGCGTCGTCAGCCCGAACGGCACGCCCAGCAGCGCGGTGACGATGATGCCGATCAGGATCGCGCCGCGAATATTGCGTGCGGCCAGTGCCGCGATGATCAGGAAGCCGATCACCGCCAGCAGCGTCCTCGGCTGTCCCAGCGGACCCAATGTCACCAGCGTCACCTGGTCGGCGACAATGACACGCATGTCCTCCAACCCGATAAGGCCCAGGAACAACCCTATTCCCGCGCCGATCCCAAGCTTCAGCGACAGCGGGATCGCCGTGATCAACCACTCTCGGATACGGAACAAACTCACCATCAGGAACAGCACGCCGGCCAGGAACACCACGCCCAGCGCCACCGGCCAGGGCACGCCCATGCCCTTCACCAGCGTGAAGGTGAAGAACGCGTTCAACCCCATGCCAGGCGCCAGCGCCAAGGGCAGATTGGCGAACAGTCCCATCGCCGCCGATCCCAGGGCCGCGGCGATGCAGGTTGCCACGAACGCCGCCCCAGGATCGATTCCCGATGGCGTCAGGATCGCCGGATTGACCACGGCGATATACGCCATCGTCAGATACGTCGTCGCACCCGCCACCAGCTCAGTGCGGACCGACGTGTTGTGGGCGGCGAGCTGGAAGTTGAACATGGCTGCCTCACTCTGGGGCGACGGATGGGTCGTCGGCGTGGTCCCACGGAAAGTGAATCCAGGTGTCCTGTGGCATGGACCGCACGAACGCGTCGGTCAGAGCATGCCCCAACGGTTTCGTATACAGCACGGCCACCGTGATGCGTGGATAGATCGTACGCACCATGCGTATGGTGACACCCGTGTCCACCAGATCATCCACCACCAGCCATCCCGCGCCATCGCCATCAATCCGTGGCATTTGCAGGATATCCGGCGACCTACGCGACCGGTCGTCGTAGGTTGCGATCGCGATCACATCGATCCTGCGGATATTGAGCTGGTGCGCGACCAGCGTGGCCGGGACCAGGCCACCGCGCGCGATCGCCAGGATCCCGTCCCAGGGACGCCGCACCACCGCCTGCGCGGCAAGCCTTCCCGCGTCACGGTCAATGTCGTCCCAGGTAACCGGAAGGACGGTACTATAGCTCATGCGCGCGGCGACACCGAGCTCAGCCGCCCAGCGCGCCCTGCGTGTTCACATACAGCGCATACAGCCCGTGGCTCGCCGCCATGAACAACCGGTTGCGGTAACGCCCACCGAAGCACAGATTGGCGGAACGTTCGGGCAGCCCAATATGCCCGATCGCATCACCGCCGGGCGTGAACACGCGCACACCATCCAGCTCCGCGCTGCCCATGCCCCAGCCGCACCAGAGATTACCATCGACATCGACGCGGAATCCGTCGGGCGATCCGCCCTCGCCCGCATCGATCAGCGTGCGGCTCTTTCCCAGCTTCGTTCCATTTCCGGTCACGTCGCAGCTCACGATCAGCCGATTGGGTGCGGCGCGCGACGCCACAATGTACAGCTTCGACTCATCCGGCGAGAACGCCAGCCCATTCGGTCCCGGAATGTCATCGGTCACCACGGTCAGCTTGCCGGTCTTGCCGTCCAGCCGATACACCGCCGGCTTGTTCTCCGACACGTCCTTGTGACCTTCGTAGTAACCCAAAATGCCGAACTGCGGATCGGTGAACCAAATGGAGCCATCCGACTTCACCACCACATCATTCGGCGAATTCAGCTTCTTGCCGTTGTAGGTGTCAGCCAGCACTGTGATGCTGCCGTCATATTCGGTGCGCGTCACCCGCCGCGAATCATGTTCGCAGGTCACCAGCCGGCCCTGCCGGTCACGCGTGTTGCCGTTGGCGTTGTTCGATGGCTGGCGGAAGATCGAGACGCTGCTGGTCTCCTCGTCCCATTTCAGGATGCGGTTGTTGGGGATGTCGCTCCACAGCACGTAGCGGCCGTCGCCGAACCATACGGGGCCTTCCGACCAGCGGCAGCCATCGGCCAGCTTATCGATCGAGGCCAACGGTAGCCGGTACTTGTTGAACTCGGGATCCAAGACCCGCACGGCCGGATCGGGATAGCGCAGGCTCGGTTCCCACATGACGATCGTTCCCCCACTGGTTGCGTCGCGCGGGATGCTAGCGGCTTCGCCGGTGTCCGGCTACCGCAACCCGAGGCGGTCCAGGTGTGGACCCAACCTCCCGGTGAAGAACAGCGCCAGCATGCGCAGGTCGCTGGCCAGCGACCACAGCGGATGGCCGAAAGTCTCCGGCCGATTGCGTTCGATACCGAAATGGGCGGCCCAGGCGAAACCGTAGCCGATCAAGGGCGCGGCAATCAGGAAGCGCCAGTCGAACGCGCCCACGATCAGTGCAAGCAAGGCCAGTGATGTGCCACAATAATGTAGGGCGCGCGTGCGCGGATCGGCATGCGCGCGCAAGTATTGATCCCAGAAAGCAGCATAATCCACTATCATTGCGAGGAGCGTAGCGACGAAGACAATCTCGGTCCAACGACGCACGAGCTGTGGTGCTACCGCGGCCTGAGATTGCCTGCTCGCGCCGCTCCTCGCAATGACAGCATCACCCATTACATCCGTCCGGCATCCACTACCCAGAGCTGGCTTGTGCATAGCCGGCTGTCGTCAGACGCCAGCCATAGCACCATCCGCGTCAGGTCCGCCGGCACTAGCTTCTCCTTGAGGCACTGCATCTCCAGCAGGTTCTTCTCGCCTTCGGGTGTCAGCCACAGCTTGATCTGGCGCTCGGTCATCACCCAGCCGGGGATCACACAGTTCACCCGAATGCCGTCGCCGCCCAGGTCGCGCGCCATGCCTTTGGTCAGACCCTCCACGGCCGCCTTCGCGGTGGTGTAGGCCGGCATGCCGCCTGTGTTCGTATGCCAGGAGATCGAACCGAAATTGATGACCGATCCGCCGCCCGCCGCGCGCATTATCGGCGCCACTGCTTGGATGGCGAAGAACTGATGCCGCAAATTCACCGCCTGACGTTCGTCCCAGTATTCCACCGTCACATCGGCGTAGTTGTGCCGCTGGTCGTTCGCCGCGTTGTTCACCAGCACGGTGATCGGCCCTAGCTTCTGCGCCGCCGCGGCGATCGCATGTCGCAGAGTCGGAATGTCGGTCAGGTCGCAATGCTGATAGAACGGCACCGTGTGGTCGGCGTCGTGGATCGAGGCGACCAGCGCCGCCGCCGCGTCGTCCGCGATGTCGACGAACGCTACCTTCGCACCCTGCGCCGCGAACTGGCGCACGTGCTCGGCGCCGATGCCGCTGGCGCCGCCGGTGATGAAGACCACGCGGTCCTTCAGGCTCGGGTAGATCGCGAAGGCGTCACTCATCGCAGGTGCTCCCGCTGTTTCAATTCTCCAACGATTGCCGCGACAATCGCCTCCGGTGCCGGTGCGATCGAGGCCACGATCGGATGTTCGTCCGCGGTGGGTGGCTCCAGCGTCTGGAGCTGACTGTCCAGTAGCCCCGGCGGCATGAAATGCCCCTTGCGCGCAGTCAACCGCTCCGCAATCAGCGTCTTGGTGCCTTGCAGATACACCAGCACCAGGTCGGGCCGCGGTCCAATCAGGATGTCGCGATAGGCGCGTTTCAGCGCCGAGCACGCCACCACGCCGGACACACCCCCATTGCGCCACGCGTCGATCTGCGTGGCGATTGCATGCAGCCACGGCCAGCGGTCCGCATCGTCAAGCGGTGTACCCGACTGCATCTTCGCCACGTTCGCGGGCGGGTGTAGTTGGTCGCCTTCCAGCATCTGCCAGCCCAACTGTTCCGCCATCAGCCTGGCGATGGTGGTCTTGCCGGTGCCAGACACACCCATCAGTACCGCAATGGTCATGCGGGCTTCTTGGCGGCTTGCTCCACGTGCCCGCCGAAGCCGAACCGCATCGCCGACAGCACCTTTTCGGCAAAGGTATGATCCTGCCGCGACCGGAACCTTACGAACAGCGATGCGGCCAGCACATCGGCCGGCACGGCTTCCTCGATCGCTGCCTCGACGGTCCAGCGCCCTTCGCCGGAATCTTCCACGGTGCCGGAGAAATGTTCCAGCGTCGCGTCGCGCGCAAGTGCCTCCGATGTCAAATCCAGCAGCCACGACGTCACCACCGACCCGCGCCGCCAGACCTCGGCGATGTCGGCGACATCCAGGTCAAACCGCTCATCCGTCGGCAGCTTGTCTGAGGCCCGATTGCGCAGGATGTCAAACCCTTCCGCCATCGCCTGCATCATGCCGTATTCGATCCCATTATGGATCATCTTCACGAAATGCCCGGCGCCCACCGGCCCGGCATGCAGATAGCCACGCTCGACCCGCGGATCGCGTCCCTCGCGCCCATCGGTGCGCGGGATATCGCCCAGTCCTGGCGCCAGCGCCGAAAAGATCGGATCCAGATGCTCCACCGCTGCCTTCTCGCCGCCGATCATCAGGCAATAGCCGCGCTGCAACCCCCAGACTCCTCCCGATGTTCCGCAGTCGATATAGCGAATGCCCTTGGCCGCCACCATCTTGCCGCGGCGAATGTCGTCCTTGTAGTAGGCATTGCCGCCATCGATGATGATGTCGTCCGTCTTCAGCAGGCTACCGAGTTCGCTTACCGTGGCTTCGGTGATCTTGCCCGCCGACAGCATCACCCACACCGTGCGCGGCGCGGGGGCGAGCTTGCTCACCAGATCTGCGACCGACCCGGCCGGCGTCGCGCCCTCTTTCCCCAGCTCCTGTGCCGTCGCCGCGTTCGCGTCGTACACCACGCATGTATGCCCCGCGCGGGTCAGCCGCCGCACAATGTTGCCGCCCATGCGGCCAAGGCCGATCACGCCGATTTGCATGTCAATGCTCCATATGATCGCGTCGTCGCCCGCGCACGCGGGCCACTCACGACTTATCGTGCCGAATATGGCGAAGTCGTGGATGGCCGGCCTTCGCCGGCCATGACGCCTCGCTGTCGCTCGGCGTCAATTCAATGCCCAGACCCCAACCTCATACCCCGGAACGAAATTCCGGTTGGTCATATCCGGGTTCCGGTTGACGAACACGCGATTGAACATCGGATGCCGCATGCTGCGTGTCTCGTGCTCGATACGGAAGATCGGCTTGTTGGTATCCACATCGACGATGTCCAGGAACCGGTACTGGTGCTGATCGCTCTCCTCGCTGATCAACCCGCGCTCCAGCAGCTTCTTATGCGGCCCGGAGAAATCTGCCAGCGTGATCTGGATATGGTGCCCATCATAATCTGGCAGCTTCTTCTTCGTGTGCCGGTACATCACCTTGCTCTCGGCCGACATGCTGGCCCAGGCGTATTCGCCGCGCTCGTCCGTCGCCACACCCGCGATCCCACCCAGGATCTCGCGATAGAACCGGGCGATCGCCGACAGATTGGCTTTCTCCGGCACACTGAACTCAACATATGGCATGCCCACGCGCATCTGGCCAAATCGTGCCGGATCCGGTTCATGCACGCGGATCCGGTTGCCCCACGGGCACACCGTCTCCACCGCATCATTGGTTTCGTGGAACTTGAACTTGGTGCCCTTCAGATATTTCTGCGCATAACTCAGCCGCTTCAGCAGCGCCGCGCGATCGGGCATCACCAGCGCTGTGGTGCCGCGCACCACCTGCGGGGACCGGCTAGGCAAATGGAACTGCCCGCGCCCGACATTCACCCACATGTTCTCCAGCCCTGCCATCAGATACGGATCGCGCGTCAGGCCTAGGCCCATGATGTAAAACCCAACCGCATGAGTCTGGTCGGGCACCGTCACGTTCACATGCCCCAGCTCGACGATGTTACCCAGGTCCTCGGCCGCGCGGTCGAAATGCGGCATCATGGAATCATTCATTGCTTGGCTCTCCCCTTTGCCGGATCACATGAATTGACGGCATCATACTGTCCGGCGTCGCACAGGTCCACGTGCGCCCGCCCCACCCGCCGGACCTGAACGGGCGGGCAAGACCGAGGAGACGTCGCTGCCGATGCCCATCCCACCCCGCAACGGATTGCGGGCCCTGCTGGCCGCGCCAGCATTCCTGCGCCTGTGGTCGATCGGCGGATGCGTCAATGCGATGCGCTGGTTCGAGGTACTGGCCGCCGCGCTGTTCACCCTGGATGTGACCGGCTCGGGCTTTGCCGTTGCGCTCGTCACGGCCGCGCGCACCCTGCCGATGTTCCTGCTGGGCGCTTTCGCCGGTGTGATGTCCGAAGCGGTGAACCGGAAGTATATATTGGTCATTGGCCAACTGTTCACCGCGATGGCCTCCGCCACCGTGGCCATGCTGGCCTGGCGCGGACTGGCGCAGCCCTGGCATGTCGCGGCCGCGGCGCTGGTCTCGGGCACGGTGTGGTCGACCGAGATGGCCACCCGCCGGCGCATGGTCGGCGAATGCGTCGAGGGCGCGCTGGTGCCGCGCGCGCTGGCATTCGACACCATCACCAACTCCGTCACCCGCATGCTGGGTCCGATCGCCGCGGGTGCTTTGTATCAACGCGCCGGGCTCGCCGGCACCTTTACCTGTTCCGCCGCGATCTATCTGCTTGCCGCGTTGCTCGCCGCCGGCCTGACCTATCGGCAGAGCACGCGGCGGCTGGTGCTGGCGCTGGTGCCGCGCGACCTGGCCGAGGGCCTGGCCTTCGCCCGCGGTCACGTGGTGATCGCCGGCGTGTTGCTGGTGACGATGGCAATGAACCTGCTGGGCTTTTCCTACGCCGCGTTGGTCGCGCCGATCGGGCGGCAGCATTTCATGGTCTCGCCGACGCTGGTGGGCGTGCTGGCGGCGGCCGAATCCTGTGGCGCGCTCTTGGGCGGCCTCCGCCTGGCCAGTGGTGACCCGCCCGGCAGCGGGCGCGTGCTGATGGTGGGTGGCTCGCTGCTGTTCCTGGTCTGCGTGTCGCTGATGCCGCTGGCTCCTAGTTACCTTGTTGCGCTGGTGTTGCTGATGATCGGCGGCATCGGCTCGGCGGCGTTCGCCAACATGCAGACCTCGCTGATCATCCTGCACGCGCCGCCCTATGTGCGGTCGCGCCTGATGGGCCTGCTGACGGTCAGCATCGGCATGGGCCCGCTGGGCATCCTGCTGATCGGTGCGATCGCGAGCCAGGTGGGCCCGCTACTGGCGGTGGACATCGTGGCACTGTGCGGCCTGGTCGCGGTGACCAGCATCGGCATGATGTGGCGCCGCAACGAACGTATCGCCGCGCTGATCCCCCGCCTGACCAGCTGACCGGTCCGATGAACACCTCTCCCGCGGCGCGGGAGAGGTCGCGGAGCGCAGCGGCGGGTGAGGGTGGTGCTCGTGGCGAGACCCTCACCCGTCTCGCGATCGCTTGCCGACCTCTCCCGCAAGCGCGCGAGGTGTACGCCCCTACTCCGCTGCGACCTGCTTCAGCCGGTCCTTGAACACCTTGCGGGCCTTCGCCACCTTCGGCGCTATCACTACCTGGCAGTAGCCGCTCCACGGATTGCGCGCGTAATAATCGTCGTGCTCCGCCTCGGCCGGATAGAACACAGCCAGCGGCTCGATCTGCGTCACGATCGGCGCCGGCCACAGCTTCGCCGCCGCGATCTCCTGCATCACCGATTTCGCCGTCGCGGCCTGCGTGTCGGAATGCGTCAGGATGATCGACCGATACTGTGGCCCGACATCATTTCCCTGCCGGTCCTTCGTCGTCGGATCATGCGTGGTGAAGAACACCCGCAGCAGGTCGGCGAAGGTGATCTGCGCCGGATCGAAGCACACCTGCACCACTTCGGCATGCCCGGTCGTGCCGCTGCACACCTGCTTGTAACTGGGGTTGGTCACATGCCCGCCGGCGTACCCCGACTGCACACTGCCAACGCCCCGCAGCTCCTTGAACACCGCCTCCAGGCACCAGAAGCAGCCGCCGCCCAAGGTCGCGCTCTCTTCGCTCATCACGGGTCTCCCCTCCTTTGCCGTCGTCTATCGCTGTCGCACGTACCGGCTGACCGCGGTCAGTGCCAGGGACAGCACAATCGAGATCAGCAGGCCACTGCCCAGCGGGATGTAACGGCTGAACCCCGGCTGATCAAACTGGAAATCCCCGGGCAGATGGCCAATGCCGACGCGCTTGAACCACGGCCACAGCAGACCGCAGGCGATGATCATCAGGCCGATCGTGATCAACAAGGCACGCATCGCCGCCAACATAGGCATGATTGGCGGTCATTGCGAGCCGCGCGCTCCCGCCGCACTGTGTCGTAGCGTCAGGCACAGACCGGGGAGGGCGCATATGGCGGGCTACTTGCCACCTTTGGAATTCGGCAACCGTGCCTTCCGCGGCCACGCGGGTGCGGAAGGCAACGTCATCGTCATCGACTCGCCGCGCGAGATCGACCATTCAGACGTGCCGATCGACCCGGCGCACGACATCGTCGTGCATGGCGCCTACCTCGCCGTCGCCGTCGGCACCCAGTTGCTGCGTCGCGGCTTTCGTGGCTTCCTCGGCGTCGACGCCGGCGTCGGCCGCAACGAGGCCGGCATCGGTGCACTGCCCCTGGCCGATCCGTTCGCCGTCCCCGCCGCCGCGGTCAGCGTCTATAGCTGCGACATGTGCGATGGTGCCTCGGTCTGGGCCGACGGCGTGATCAACCGCGCCAACGAAACGGCTTTGGCTTTGGGCGTGCAACCCGGCCAGACGACCGCAGCGGCCGCCGCGCTGATGCTGCGCGCCCCGCCCGGCCAGAAGCGCGAGGTCCACGCCACGCTGCCCGATCAGGATTTCCAGCTCCGGCCACGCATCTTCGGCTGCTGGAGCATGAGCCTGGTGCACGGCGAACGCGCGGGGGAGGTGTTCTGCGTCGGCACGCCGGTCGACACCACGATGACCATATACGTGCATCGCCACGGCGTCCGCCCAGCGGGCATCATCGGCAGTGATGGCGGCTTCGGGCGTAACGGCATGGCGGTGGCGGGGCTGACCATCCTGCAGAACATGGGCATCGCCTGCGCCGCGGTGTCGCATCTGTCGGCTGACCTCGGCGACCCGCGCAGCATCTATCAGGATGGGCGCATCACACTGGTCAACGAGCAGGCGCGGGCTGCGGGCGTCGGGGTGGGGATGTCCTGTATTGATGCGGTGACCTGGTTGCTGGAGTC
Source organism: Acetobacteraceae bacterium (assembly GCA_035486355.1). Classification (GTDB taxonomy): domain Bacteria; phylum Pseudomonadota; class Alphaproteobacteria; order Acetobacterales; family Acetobacteraceae; genus Palsa-883. Next base: position 12,255 of record DATHNE010000179.1, on the reverse strand, counting down.
GGCGTCGCGGCGGTGATGGATGGGATAGGGGCCAACAAAGTCAGCGGTCACTGAGTGCCCACAGCGTTCCACTGAGAAGGCGTTTTTTGGGCGCTGCGCGCCGTGTGGTAGCATCGGTGGTGCGGCAATCCCGCGCGAAGCGCCATAGTTCCCTTCTCGGCGGAACTCCGTGTGCGCTCGGTGAAACTCCGTGACCGCTGACTTTCATTCTTCCCTACCCCCAGTTGACGGCCAACACACGCCTCTGCAACGCTCTCCCTCCAAAGCCGCAACAGTCGGTGCATGGGGAGACAGGCATGGCCCAATCGATCGAGGGATTCGTCGGCACCGCAATGGATGATGCGCGGCTGAGTCCCATCCACTACCGCGTCTTCGCCTTGATCGCCGCGGGCTACTTCTTCGACGTCGCCGACTACGTCATCCTCGGTTCCCTCATCCCCGACATGACCGGCAGCGGCTTCGCCACCGCACCGGAAATTGCCACGGTGGCCAGCGCCACCCTGTTCGGCCTGTTCTTCGGCACCGTCGTGCAAGGCGAATTCACCGACCGTTTCGGGCGCAAGGCGATCTACCAGTTCAATCTGCTGCTCTACGGCGTCGCAACAATCGCCGCCGCCTTCTCGCCCAACTGGATGTGGCTCGCGGCGCTGCGCTTCATCGCCGGCATCGGCCTGGGCGCCGAGCAGCCGCTGTGCTTCGCCTATGCCGGCGAATACGCGCCGAAGAACATCCGCGGCCGCTTCATCGCCGGCGTGCAGCTCATCGGCGGCGCCTTCTCCTGGCCACTGACCACGCTGTTCGCGCTGGCCTTCCGAGACTCGCTGGGCTGGCGCGGCTGCTGGATCGTCATCGGTGTCTGCGCGCTGATTGTCTTCCTGTTCCGCTTCACCCTGCCGGAATCGCCGCGCTGGCTGGCCACGCACGGCAAGGGTGCCCAGGCGCTGGACATCCTCAAGCGCATGGGCATTGCCGGCCCGACCGAGAAGCTGACGACAAATGCCGCCAGTGATTCTAAAAGCGATCCAATCGCCGTGGTGTTCCGCCACTATGGGGGACGCGTTGTTGCCGGTATGGTCTGCTTCGTTGCCTTCTTCGGCGTTGCGCTGGGCCTGGGCGCCTGGCTGCCCAGCATGATCGCCGATCGCGGCAACACCATCACCAAGTCGCTGACCTACACGCTGATCATCCAGTTGGCGTTCCCTTGCGCCAGCCTGTTCATGATGTATGCGCTGGAGAAGTACGGGAGGAAGAAGACGTCGATCACCGCCTTCATGTTCGCCGGCCTGTTCGCGGTCGCCTTCGCCAATGCCGCAAGCGATGTGATGCTGATCGCCATGGGCTTCTGCATGATCTTCTTCGTGCAGTTGGCTGGCAATTCGATGCAGATCTTTGCCTCCGAGGTGTTTCCTACCAATGCGCGCGCCACGGGATTTGGGATCGCGCAAGGGGCAGGGCGATTGGGTGCGGCGTTTATCATCCCCGCCATCCTATGGATCAAGACGGGCTATGGCGTCGATGCGGTCTTCGTGAGCATCGCCGTTGTGCTGGTGATTGCCGCCGCGACGGTCAACATGATTGGCCCCGAGGCACGCGGCCTGTCGTTGGATGCGTTGGCGCCGCCGGAAGGGTAGGTCATGAGCACAGGACATCGCATGCGTCTGTTGGGCCGCTCCGACCAGGGGGGGCGGCCCGACGGTGTGCAGGTGATGGTCGCGCGCGGCCATGCGTATGTCGGGCACATGTTCTCCGACGGCATCGCGGTGATCGACGTCGCCGATCCACGCGCGCCGAAGGCGGTGAATTTCGTTTCGGCACCGGAGAATACGCGTGCCAGTCATATCCAGGCGCATGATGGGCTGTTGCTGGCGGTGAACGCGGCGAATGTCTGGGCGCTGCAGAAATACGAGAAACAGCAGGACTATTTCGGCAAGTCGCTAGCGGACAGTTTCGATCAGCGTGAACGAGGCTTTGCGGCCGGCATGCGCGTGTACGATCTTGCCAACCCCGCGGCACCGCGCGAGATCGGCTTCATGCCGGTGGAGGGGATTGGGCTGCACCGCATCTGGTGGGTGGGTGGACGTTACGCCTATGCGTCCTGCCATTTGGATGGCTTCGTCGACCACATCCTGGTGACCATTGACATGGCCGATCCAACGAAGCCGCAGATCGTTGGGCGCTGGTGGTTCCCCGGCATGCATCGCGCTGGGGACGAAACACCGACCTGGCCGCAGGGCCAGCGTTGGGCGCTGCATCACATGATCACTGCTGGCGACCTGGGCTACGCCGCCTGGCGCGACGGCGGCCTCACCATCATGGACCTGACCGATCCCACCACGCCGAAGCTGCAGGCGCACCGCAACTGGGCGCCGCCCTACGCCGGCGGCACCCACACGCCGTTGCCGCTGCCGGGCCGCGGCTTGGCTGTCGTCGCCGACGAGGCCACCGCCAACCGCTGCGCCAAGGGCCTTGCCTATACCTGGGTGCTGGACGTGCGCGCGCCGGACAATCCGATGACCATCGCCTCGCTGCCGACCCCGCAGGGCGAGGATTTCTGCAACAAAGGCGGCAAGTTCGGCCCGCACAATCTGCACGAGAATCGTCCAGGGTCGTTTCAAAGCGAGGAGCTGATTTTCGCCACGTATCACAATGCCGGTGTGCGTGTGTTCGACATCAGCACCGCGCATGAACCGAAGGAGGTCGCGCACTTCATTCCGCCCACGCCCGACCGCATCGTTGACATTCGCCCCGGCGCGGAACTGGTGACGCAGTCGACCGACGTGTTCGTCGCGGCCGATGGCACGGTCTACGTCACCGACACCAACGGCGGCCTGTCGATCCTGGCCTACGAAGGTTGATCCTTTCGACGTACACCTCTCCCGCAAGCGGGAGAGGTGACGGCCTCTAGCCACCACCTGCCAGCATGGTACGCTCCCCGCGTAGCCACAGGGGGTGTCTCAATGCCATCGAAGATCAGCCGCGCCGAGTTCGACATGCTGGTAGCCCAGTCCGGCCTACCCCTGAACGAGGCGCAGAAACAGGAAATCCACCAAGCCTACGGTCTGCTGGAAGGCATGATCGCCCGGGTCAACATGCCGATGCCGCGCGAGGCCGAACCTGCCCTGATCTTCGTCCCCGAGGTGCGCTGATGGCCACGATCCCTACCATCGCCGACGCCGCCAAACAGATCGCGGCCAAGCAGCTCTCGCCAGTGGAACTGACCGAGGCCTGCCTCGCGCGCACCCATGCGCACAACGACACGCTGCACGCCTTCCTGCTGCTGACTGAGGAACGTGCGCTCGCCGAGGCTCGCGCCGCCGAAGCGCGCATGATGAGCGGCATGCTGAAGGGCAGGCTCGACGGCATCCCGATCGGCCACAAGGACATCTACAACACAGCGGGCCTGCGCACGACGGCGCACTCCAAGCTGCTGGAACACAACGTCCCCACCGAGGACTCCAAGGTCGTCCAGCTCTGGGCCGAGGCCGGCAGCGTGATGATGGGCAAGCTGGCGACACACGAATTCGCCATGGGAGGCCCGTCCTTCGACCTGCCCTGGCCGCCCGCGCGCAATCCATGGAACCCCGAGCATTTCACTGCCGGATCATCTTCCGGCACTGGCGCCGCGGTTGCCGCCGGCATGGTGCTGGGTGGCACCGGGTCTGACACCGGCGGCTCGATCCGCGGCCCCGCCGCCTTGTGCGGCCTGGCCGGCATCAAGCCGACCTACGGCCTGTGCTCGCGCGCCGGCGTGCTGCCACTGTCCTACACGTTGGACCACACCGGCCCATTGGCATGGACGTCGGAAGACTGCGCGCTGCTGCTGCAAGCGATGGCGGGCCACGACCCGAACGATCCCGCCAGCGCCAACCGACCCACGCCCGACTTCACCGCGCTGCTGGGCAAGGACGTGAAGGGGTTGCGCATCGGTGTCGCGCGCACCTTCTTCGACTCCGACAACCGCGTGAACGACACCACACGCGCCGGCATCAACGCCGCGCTCGATCAGTTCACCGCCATGGGCGCCGAGGTTCGTGATGTCGACCTGTCGCCGATGGCCGACTACCACGCCTGCGGTTTCCTGATTCTGGTCGCCGAGGCCTACGCGCTGCACGAGCCCTGGCTGAAGTCACGCTTCAACGACTACGGCGAGTCATTCCGTGACCGGATCGCCCTCGGCGCATTCATCCGCTCGGCCGACTACATTGCCGCCATCCGCAAGCGCCGCGCGTTGTGCCTGGAGCTGAAAGCGGCGATGGCGGATTTGGACATCCTGGTCTCCGCCGCCGCGGTCAGCGAGCCGCCGAAGATCACAGAGGTGCCGAAATGGGCCACGCTGGATAAACCCAGCTTCACCATGCCGTTTAACGTCACCGGCTATCCGGCGATGAGCATCTGCACCGGCTTCGGCGTCGGTGGTCTGCCGCTGTCGATGCAGCTCATTGCCAAACCGTTCGCCGAGCCGGTGCTGTTCCAGGCCGCCCACGCGTACGAGACGGCCACTGACTGGCGGTCGAAACGTCCGGCGCTGGTGTCCTAGATCGCCGCGACCGGTCAGCCGCGGCCGATATAGGGCATCTTCGTTGCCATTACGGTCATGAACTGAACGTTGGCGTCGAGCGAGAGGCTGGCCATGTAGGCGACGCCGCGTGCGACATCGTTGACGTCGATGCGCGCCTCGGCTTCGACCTTGCCGCTGGCCTGCAGACGGCCACGTGCCGTGTCCTCGTTGCGTGAGGTCGCGGCATTGCCGATGTCGATCTGGCCACAGGCGATGTCGTATTCGCGCCCGTCGAGCGACAGCGATCGCGTCAGTCCAGTCATCGCGTGCTTGGTCGCCGCGTAAGCGGTGGAATTTCGCCGCGGCACATGCGCCGAGACCGACCCATTGTTGATGATGCGACCACCTCGCGGCGTCTGGCTCTTCATCATGCGGAACGCGTGCTGCGCGCACAGGAACGCACCGGTCAGGTTCGTCGCGACGACGGACTGCCACTGCTCGTAGGTCAGGTCCTCGATTGCGACGTTGCGCGTGCTGGTACCCGCATTGTTGAACAGCAGATCGATCCGGCCATAGGTCGCCTTCACCGTCTCGAACAGCGACGTGACGGAGGTTGGGTCCATGACATCAGTCGGCGCGACCAGCATGCTGGGTGCGGTCGCCTTGGCCAGCGCCCGGGTCTCCTCCAACATGTCACGGCGGCGGCCAGCGAGCATCACCGAAAATCCATCGGCGTAGAGCGCCAGCGCAGTGGCCCGCCCGATGCCGCTGCCGGCGCCCGTGATGACCGCGATCTTGTTTGTCGTTGCCATTGTTGTTGGCTCCCGCTGAGTCGTTGCGTTACGCGACCGGCACCACCAACCCCTCCGCCCGGCGGCGGATGTCGTCGGGCCAGCGAGCAGGCCGGCGCGTGTCGAGATCAAGATTGACGCCATACTGACTGAGCCGCGCCACCTCGGCGCCCGTCCGCGCATCCGTCATGCGATGGATCATGCGCAGCGACGAATTGCCGAGATGGGCAATGCCGGTTTCCACCAGGTAGGACGCGTCAAGCGGCAACCCGCCCGACAGCCGCAACACCAGCTCGAAGGTGGAAAAGCCACGCCGTTGCTGTTGCATGAACGCGGCATCCATCCCGATCGCCGCGCCGGTCTGTCCCGACGCATTGGAGAACCGATGCACGATCGCACCCAGCGCGAACTGGCAGGCCGCATCCATGTCGGCCGTTTTGACGCGACCGCGTGCGGTGGGGATGAACCGGTCGGTCGTAGTGGGCTCGGGCCGATGTTCCGCCACCGGGCCGTTCCACTCCGCCACGCGCGCTTCGACAGCGCCGCGCTGGTGCGGCGTCAGGGGTGTGGACAGATTCCAGCGTTCGTCAAACCAGGTGACGACCTCGCCGTTCGTCGAATCAACGAAGCGATGGCCCAAACGCAAAACGTCATCGACGCCAAGCACCGCGCTCTCAACATGGAAGCTGGCACCTTCGCGCAGTTCCCGCGCGAAGCGGGCGTCGATCTGACAGGACAAATCCCCGCGCCGCGCCAGATCGCCGAGGCCCAGTACGTCGGCAAGATTGGCCTCCGCCTCCTCCAGCCGGTCGAAGTAATAGGCGACCGTGAAATGCTCGGTCACGTCGCACTGCCACGGCGGCACCGCGCCGCGGTAGGTTTCAACCCAGTTTGCCATATCGTATCCGGTCTATTGCAATTTCACCAATTTCTGCAGCACCGCGCGCGGCTTCTCCGGCGTCACTCCCGGAAACAGATTGCCCCAGCCAGTCTTTGCCACCTCACCCACATAGATGTCCCCGTGCGAATCAGCCGAGATTCCGTGCGGCGACGTGAACGGTCCGGGGAAATTCTCGGGCGTACGATCGCCCAAGCGTGCGAGTACCTTCCCATCCTGCCGGCTGACAACAGACACGCGTGGCCCAAGACTGGACGCATTGCGACTGAAGCCGAAGGTCGGGCCGCACTCGCCGACATAGCAATAGGGACACCGCCCCTTCGGCAGGAACAGCGCGCTGGGCCGGTGCAGGTTGCGCCACTCGGTCTCGTATCTTCCGGTGCCATCGAAAATCTGCACGCGATGGTTCTCACGATCGGCGACATACACCCAGCCATCCTCGTCGCAGCAGATATTGTGCGGCAGGTTGAACTCCCCCCTGCCGACGCCCGAGGTGCCCCAGGACATGATCAGCCTGCCATCGGGCGAATATTTGTGCACGCGAGCGTTGCCGTACCCATCAGAGACATAGATGTCACCATTCGGTGCGAGAGCAGTATGAGTGCACTGGCAGAACGGCTGCCCACCCATATACGGCTTCGGCGTGCCGGGCGTCCCAAGCGTCAGCAGAACCTTCCCCTCGGAGGTGCAGCGGCGCACGCAATGATCGCCGTCATCGGTGCAGAAGATCGTGTCATCCGGCGCCATACTGAGGCCATGCGGGCGCTTGAACACGCCCTCACCCCACGAGCGCAGGAAATTCCCGTCGTGATCGAACACCGTAACCGGATGCGCGCTGCGGCTGAACACATAGACCTGATCACGGGAATCCACCGCCACCGCGGCGACTTCATGAAAGTCCCAGCCATCCGGCAGCCGCGCCCAATCGGCGATCAGTCGATATCGGAAGTCGCCGCTACCCAGGATCGATTGAGCGTCCATGACGTTGTCCTTGTCGTTGCGTGCGGCCCTTGCGCCGGGCCTGTCCCGGGGTACCGCATCAGGCCGTTTTCGTCCATGCGCGGCCCGTCCGGGACCACGCCGCCGCGCGCACCCAGCGGATCTGGCCTATGATCGCTCACACCTGCTGCGGGAAGGATATGCCATGAAGATCACCGACATCATCGCCCATCCGCTCTCCGTCGCGCTGGCGCAGCCGCGATGGACCGCGCATGAACGCATGGGCCGCGCCCAGCTCGTGCTGGTCGAAGTGCACACCGACCAGGGCCTCGTCGGCTTCGGCGAAATCTCCAGCGGCCCGCAAAACGTCATCTGCGACCTGGTGAAGACCTTCGCCCGCGTGGTGCAGGGCATGGATCCGCTGGGCCACACCGAGATCTGGACGAAGCTATTCGCGCTGACCTCGCCGCGCCCGGGCGGACTGGGTGGATGGGACGGCATGCCCGCGCCGTTGCCACGCAATCAGCGCCCGCAGATCATGGCGGCGATTGGCGGCATCGACATCGCGCTGTGGGACATCAAGGGCAAGGCCGCCGGGCTGCCGGTGTTCCGCATCCTCGGCGGCACGCGGACCGAGGTGTTCACCTACGCCACCGGCGGCTATTACCCGGAAGGCGAGCCGCTCGACGCCGCCGCCGCGGAACTGGCCGGCTTCGTTTCGGCTGGATATCGAGCCGTCAAGTTGAAATGCGGCGCGCTGTCGCTGCCGGATGAAGTCGCCCGCATCCGCGCGGTGCGCGAGGCGATCGGCCCCGACGTGCTGTTCATGCTGGACATGAATGCGCCCTACGACGTCGCCGGCTGTATCAAGTTTGCGCACGCCGTTGCGCCCTATGACATCTTCTGGCTGGAGGAGCCGCTGCACTGGTATCTGCAGCCGGCAGATTTCGCGCGCCTCGCTGCTGCCTCGCCCATTCCGCTGGCGCACGGCGAGCGCGAGTGGCACCGCTACACCGTGCGCGACTTCATCGACTCAGGCGCGCTGCGTTACGTCCAGTTCGATTCCACGCGGCATGCAGGGTTCACGGAATCGTTGCGGATTGCGCATTACGCCGAGCAGAAGGGGGTGCTGATCGCGCCGCATTCGGTGGGGGCGTTGCACGCGCATCTGGTGTCGGCGTTTGGTGATGCCGCGTTCGGCGCGGAATCACACGGCGACCCGCGCCGCCATCCGTTGCACCATGCGATCTATCGCGGCGGGGCGGAGCCGCGCAACGGCATGGTGCATTTGTCGGAAGCGCCAGGGTTTGGGCTGGAGATTGATTGGAAGGCGGTGGAGAAATTCCGCGCGTGACCGACCGTCGCACCGATCCCTAACCGTCATGCCGACGAATGCCTGCATCCACGCCTTCCTTTGTTCCGGCATCGCAAGGCGTGGATGCCGGGCCTGCCCGGCATGACGGGGTGGGGGCAGTTGGGGCTACTCCGCCGCCATGTTCGGTGTGAACTCGAGCGGCAGGCCCTTTTTGCCGGTCAGGCGTTCGCCTTCCTCATACATCTCGTAGGCCCGCTGCTTCAGCGCCGGCAGCACCTCGGCGATCTTGCCCAGATCCAGATCGGCCGCGATCCCCGGATACCCTGCCCGCTCGATCATCGGGCCGAGCCTGCGGTTCTCGAGCTGCTCGAACGTCCAGTCCAGTGGTTCCTCGACGATCGTGCGGTCCCAGTTGATCCGGTGGTTCTTGTTGCGCGGACCGTAATGATAATGTGCGCCCTGCCAGAAGCAGTCGAACGCCAGGACCTCGGTCTCCTCGACATAGGCCTTGCCCTTCGAGCCGCCCACATCGGCCAGCACGTGCATCGCGAGGCCGCCGTCACCGTTGCGCTGCCGGCGCATCTCCAGCCCGAAGCGGATGTTGCCGGCCTCGAAGATGTCGGTGCCGCGGTTGTGCTTGACGGTGTTGCGGCGGGTGAGGAAGGTCTCGCGCGCACAGGCCTCCACCTCGGGCAGCACGTGCCGGACGGAGGCGAGGTCGGTGGCAGCGGCAACAGGCTGGTAGCCCGCGCGGTCGAGCATTTGCGGCAGCTTCTGGCCTAGGATCTTGATGGTCCAGCCGATCGCGTTTCCGTCGGTGATCGGGTCCATGCGGCAATGCACGCCCATGCCGCCGCCGACCCGGCCGGGGGTCGTCAGGTCGGGATTTTCCGGGCCGTAGACATAGCTTTTCTCGAGGTCGAAGCAGTTGAAGCGCAGCAGCGAGGTCTGCCGGCCGCCGACATCGGCGGCCACGTCGATGGAGACACCCTGGTCGGTATGATCCTCGACATTGGCATCCCACAGTTGGTGCCGGACGATGAAGGTCAGCGGCGGGGCGGTGAAGTGGGTTCCCTGGGATTGTGGCATGGCGGGACGCTCCTGTTGGTGGGTTGGAGGAGCCTAGGCAGGAGCGGCCGCGGTCGCAAGGATGGGGGAGGGCAGCGCAGCCTCAGTACGCGCAGCGCCTTCACGGACACGCGTTATGGCTTCCCCGGGGCGCCAGGCAGACAAGTCGAGCCAATCGCGGATCAAGATGCCGCACCCAATCGCGTTTCAGCACGCACGCGCTTCGTCGCGATGACGAGCCGCTTCGCTAGGATCACCGCAAGTAAGTGCCTCATAACGGGACCGCCAACCCGGGAGCGCTCGGTCGTCTAAGCTTGCACTTTCGAAGTACAGGGAGAGTGCGGCCTCAATTTCCGTGAAGCCACGCTTTGGCCCGCCCATAGCTTGTATGGACCACCCTCGATCTACCATGGTCCTGGCGACGGCATGACGCGCGCCTATCCTTTGATAGAGAATGAGGGCTCGGTCGTACCAGTCTATGGCTGCCTTGTGCTCCGATCTTGAGCGTGCCACCGTCCCAATGCTGTAAAGACAGTATGCTTCACCCTGAACATTACCGATGCGGCGATAGCGTGCCAATGCCTGATCAAATCGGGCCGTCGCAGTGGCATAGTCGGAGCCTAATCGCCTCGCTTCTCCGAGGTGGTGCAAGCCATTTGCTTCGCCGACCACATCGCCTATGCGCTCGCAGAGCACCAGTACTTGCTCGAATTGTGTCTCTGCCGCCGCCAGATCCATACCTGCAAGGGCGACCAGCCCGAGGCTATGAATAGAGTTCGTACAACCCTGGTTATTGCCAATGTGACTATATTGCGCTAGCGCCTTATTGAAGTGAGTCTCGGCTGTTGGATAATCCGATTTCGAGCGCGCAATATGCCCTAGTCGGAGTATACATTTCGCTTCACCGAGTAAGTCAGTCCGGATCCGATATAACACCGGAGCCTGATCGAACAAGGCTGCCGCTTCCGCGTGGTCCACCGTCGCGTAAGCGTTCTCTCCAAGATTGAATATGCAATTTGCCTCCCCTGGCGCGTCGCGGATGCGGCGATGGTAAAACCCCATGTACATGTACCTGTCAGCGATGGGCACACAGGTTGTGCCGGCACGCGACATCGGCGTGCATCTGCGTTCCAACTTTCTTTGGTGCCGCACACGGAACAGGGGGACGACCCCATGAACCGTGAGGCGGGTGCAGATGCGTGTCGGCCGCGTGCCACCCTGGCCCGAGATCGCCACGGCGCTGCGCGCCCCGCGATGGCAAGTGCACAAGACCCCATGCACCTGTTGGCCGAGGCGACCCACGTGCGCCAGCAGGCAAAACTCCATGTACCTGTCAGCTGGGCCAGGTTCGCGCAGAACGAGGACAAAACCCCATGCACCTGTTGACTGGAGCACGCGGGATCGGTCAGCACAGCGCATCAGCGTTCATCCGCGGTTCCCCTTCGACCCACCCGCCCTTCGAGCTCGGCCAACCGGCCGGCGAACTCCATGAGCTGGCGAGACAGACCGGCAATCTCCGCGCCCCAGGCAAATGACGAGACAGTGCCGGGCGCCGCGCCGGAGGCGCGGACTGGAGAGACGAAGCAGTATCCGCGCCCCGAGATCGTCCGAATGACGTCGCGATCCTCGCCGAGCGCCTTACGTAACACCGCGATCTGACGGTGCAGATTGTTTTCCTCCACCACGACGCCCGACCACACAAGGCGCAGCAGTTCGTCCTTGGAAACCAGCTTGCCCCCGGCTTCGATCAGCACCAGGAGCAGATCCAGCGCCCGTCCACCCAGCTCGATCGGCACGCAGTCAGCCAGCAGCCTTCGTTGCCGCGGAAGCAGGCAAAAGCGTCGGAACTCCAGCGTCACATCGGCTGGCCTCGAGGCCGTGGGCCACTCGATCATCCTGGGATCAATCCTGGAATCACTGGGGCGGTGGAGGATCCCACGCGACTTGCCGGCGAGCAGGTCTGGTTGCATGACTTTTCCCCTTCCTAAACCGATAGGTGCAGGGTTCTCCTGCGTCCCGATCGATCACACTTCCGGGGTGGATCGTGTTCGCGACCGCCTTGTCCCTCTTGCACCGCCTTGCTGGCTGCGGAACACACTTGCTTGATCCAAGCGGCAACACGTCATCGAGACGAAATGGCGGGCCGCCTTGACGGAGACGTCGAAAGACGATCCCCTCGGGTGGCGTCTTTTAGTCTTGAACCGACATCTCTTGTCACTGCAGCCCGCCTTGGGCGGCATCCAGGGAAGCGCATTGTGCGATCAGCATTTTGTGTCCTGATGTGGCGACTCTGCTGCCGGCGGTGAGATCATGGGCATCTCGGACCGCTCCACCAGCGCGCTGAACCCGTTCGGAACGCATGCAGAGTCCGTCTATCGGGTCGCTGAGGGGCAAGCGCCTGCACCGGATGTCGCGCCGGTATCGACCTCCTGGCAGCGTAGCGCGAACCTGCATGGCGTCGACCCGGTTGCCAGCACCGCGCCGCATGTCCTGACACAGGATGAGCTCAAGGACCTGCGGCTGCCGCTTGAAGACCTGCTGCTGAGTGCGCAGGAGGAAGTCAACCGGCTGTACGGTTTGGTTCGCCAGGCCGGATACGCCGTGCTGCTCTGCGACACGACGGGGGTCGCGGTCGAACATCGCGGGGAAGACGCGGCGGCGGAGCGCTTCGGCTATTGGGGAACCTGGCTTGGTGGGGTCTGGTCGGAAGCGATCGAGGGTACAAATGGCATCGGTACCTGCATCG
>DATHNE010000178.1:0-2332 GCA_035486355.1 Acetobacteraceae bacterium | reverse complement strand
AGCTTCTTCATCCACTCGCGCCGCGCCTCGCGCTTGTCCGACTTCAGGCGCCCGGTGGCCGCTTGCAGCACCGCCCCGAGGATGGCGCCCGGATGTCCGACCAGCCCGAGGTCGATGTCGCGGTTCTTGCCGACGGTACGGTAGTCCATGTCGATCTGCACCAGCGTGGCCTTGGTGCTGATGCGCCGTCCGTAGCCCATGCGGAAATCAAACGGCGTGCCGACGATCACGATGACGTCGGCATCGGCAAACGCGTTGCCCCGGGTGCGATCAAAGTGATGCGGGTCGCCCGGGGGCAGCAGCCCGCGGCTGCCGCCGTTGAAGTAGCCGGGAATATCCAGGCCGCGCAGCAGGGCCACCGCCTCGGCCTGGCCGCGCGCGGTCCACACCTGCTGGCCGTAGAGGATCGCCGGCCGCTCGGAGTTGACCAGGATGTCGGCGAGCTTCTCGATGTCGCGCGGGTCACCGAGCGAGCGCGTCGAGGCGCGGTAGTGCCCGGGCTTGGGAACTATCGCCTTGGTCGCGTCCACTTCCCGATCGAGCACGTCGCGCGGGATCTCCAGATACACCGGCCCCGGGGCGCCGTTGAAGGCCTCGCGCGCCGCCATCGAGATCATGTCGGCGACGCGTTCGGTGCTCGGTACCGTCGCGGCAAACTTGGTGATCGGCGACATCATGTCGACGTGCGGCAGATCCTGCAGCGAGCCCATCTTGTGCTGCGTGAGCGCGCCCTGGCCGCCGATGTGCAGCACCGGGCTCTCGGAACGAAAAGCGGTGGCGATGCCGGTGACGGCGTTGGTGCAACCGGGGCCGGCGGTGGTTACGACACAACCGAGCTTGCCGGTCTGGCGCGCATAGCCATCGGCGGCGTGCGCGGCGACCTGTTCGTGGCGCACGTCGATGATGCGAATGCCCTCATCCACGCAGCCATCGTAGATGTCGATGATGTGTCCGCCACAGAGGGTGAAGATCGTATCGACGCCTTCGTTCTTCAGTGCCTTGGCGACCAGATGCCCGCCGGAGACCACGCCCGCTTCGCGGCTTTTGCGTTGCAGGGTGTCTTCGGCTGTCGTCGCCTTGGGCGGTGTGGGAACTGGGTTTGGACTTGCCATCTCGCCTCCGACTCGAAATTCGATCGCGGTGCGCCGGCTGCGAGCCAACGCACCGCGTATCTTCAGGTGATGCCGCTTCTGTGCTCTAGGTGGTTCGTGTGCCCGCGGCGGCGCCGACACTGGCTGCCGCCGGTCCGCCCGCCGCAAAGTGCCGCACGCGCATGGGTTTGAGGACCACAAGCGCGAGGAATGCTGCGATTAGGTTGAACGTCATGGCGATCGTGAACACCGAGCCCCAGCCGCGGGACTTCGCGATGACCGCCGCTACCGGCACGAGCAACGCGCCGGCACCCTTGGCGGTATACAGCAACCCGGCGTTGGCCGCGGCGAACTTCGCTCCGAAGGTATCGCCCTGCGTGGCCGGGAAGAGACTGAATATCTCGCCGTAAACACCGAAGTACATCGCCGTGATCAGCACGAACACGACCGGATTGCTGCCCGAGCGGCTGAGCGTAAAGAGCGCTATGGCTCCGAGCGTGAACGCGAGCGCCATCGTGTTCTCGCGTCCGATCTGATCGGATAGCCAGCCAAAGAAGGGGCGTCCCACGCCATCAAAAATGCGGTTCAGCGACAGCGCGAATACCAGCGCTGGCATGACGAAGCCAAACAGGGCGACCGGGGTCTTTTCGATGCCGAGATCCTTCGCGATCGGCGCCATCGAGGCGGCCATCGTCAGACCACCCGATGCGATCAGCACGAACATCAGGTACATCACGTAGAACACCGGGCTGCGCAGCACCTGCGCGGGGGTGTAACCGATGGCGGTCTGGTTCGCCTTCACCTTCGCCGTCAGCAACTGCGTCGGCGCGACCAACATGCCCCACGCCATCACGAACACGATGGCGCCCTGCAATAGGCCGAAGAACAGGAAGGCGTGCTCGTACCCCTGGGCGCTGATCATCTTCGAGATCGGGGCGATCGTGATCGCTGCGCCGGCGCCGAAGCCGGCAGCGGTGATTCCGGCCGCGAGACCGCGTCGACCCGGGAACCACTTCAGTGCATTACCGACGCAGGTGCCGTAGACCGCACCGGTACCAATACCGCCGATGGCGGCCGCCACGTACAGCGTCGTCAGGGTGTCGGCACTCGAGTTCATGACCCACGCGATGGCCACCAGGATGCCGCCGCCCAGCACCACCCAGCGCGGCCCGAAGCGATCGACCAGATAGCCTTCCACCGGCACCAGCCAGGTTTCGATCAGCACAAAGAGCGTGAACGCG
>DATHNE010000177.1:0-14854 GCA_035486355.1 Acetobacteraceae bacterium | reverse complement strand
CATCCTCTCGGCGGGCCGCGCCGATGTGCGTCAGCAGCGCGCGATCCCACTGACGCCGGCATGATCCGCTTCGATCTATCACGCGCCATCGTAACCGGCCTTGTGCCGGCCATCCACGCTTCAACACCGGCGCGCAGGTGGCCGGCACAAGGCCGGCCATGACGTCTTATGGTGTGATATCCGAGGCTGCGCGTATGTTTCTCAATGGGTGTCGCGTCGGGCATCTCGCCACCGCCGACGTGCATGCGGCGCCTCATGTCGTACCGGTCTGTTTCGCCTGCGCGGACACGACGCTTTACGTCACGATCGACACCAAACCGAAGGGTCATGTCGCGAGTCTGAAACGGCTGCGGAATATCGCCGCCAACCCGCAAGTGGCCTTTATCGCGGATCACTATGCCGAGGATTGGTCGCGCCTCGGTTGGGTCATGCTGCGTGGCTCGGCCGAGGTGCTTGCCGCCGGCGCGGAACATGCTAACGCCCAGGCGCTGTTGCGCGCCCGCTATGCGCAATATCGCACCATGCCAATCGAGACTTTGCCCGTGATTGCGCTGCGCGTTGCGCGTGTCACCACGTGGGGTAACCTGTTGGTCCCTTGAGGACTGGATTCCGAGCGTATGACCGAGATCGCCGTGCCGCGCCCCGCTGCCACCGTGTTGCTGTTGCGCGATGGCGCCGCTGGGATCGAGGTGTTCATGCAGGTGCGCCACCAGGATATGAAATTTGCCTCTGGCGCATTGGTATTTCCGGGAGGGCGCGTTGATCCGGAGGACCATGCGCTGGCCGCGGATGGCGTGCGTTCGCCGGTGACTGTTGGCCGTGATCCGCTGGCCGGTGCGTTGCGTGTGGCGGCAATCAGGGAGACGTTTGAAGAAAGCGGCGTGCTGCTGGCCCGCCCGCGCGGTGAGGCGCGGCTAATCCCGATTGAGCGGCTGCGCGGTCTTGATGCGGCGCTCCGTGATTTTGCGCAGATGCTGGCGGATGAGGACTTAGTGCTCGCAGTCGATCTGCTGGTGCATTTCGCGCACTGGATCACGCCCGTGCATAACCCACGCCGGTTCGACACGCATTTCTTTGCGCTTGCTGCGCCCAAGGACCAGCTCGCGGCGCATGACGGGAATGAGTCCGTCGATTCGATGTGGATCACACCGCGTGACGTGATCGCCGGCAGCGAGGCCGGTCGTTTCAAACTGGTGTTCGCGACATTGATGAATCTGAAGCGGCTCGATCGTTACGCGACGGTTGCGGACGCGCTGCGTGCGGCCGCCGAGACACCGGTGGTCACGGTGACACCGGAGCTGGTCGCTCGTGGCGAGGGCAATGTGCGTCAGATGCGCATTCCCGCCGCGGCCGGTTACGGCGGCGATCTCTTCACGGTTGACCTGCCACCTGCCTGAGCCAGTCGTGCTGCGTGCCATGGCAACAACCGGAGGGCGCATAGTGGGCCTTGGGCCTAACTGGGGGACAGGCAGCAACCACGCACGGACAGCATCATGACCGATACCTCCACAACCCAGTCCGACAGCCACGTGACCAGTGAACCCGCCATTCTGTATTTCGGCACGCCTGTCGTGTTGATCAGCACTGTCAACCAGGATGGCAGCTATAATCTGGCGCCGATGTCATCTGCATTCTGGCTAGGCTGGCGCTGCATTATCGGCCTGGCCGCGGCGTCGAAGACGACGGAAAACCTGAAACGAACCAGGCAATGTGTGCTCAATCTGCCGTCCTCCGATCAGGTTGCGACGGTCGATCGGCTGGCCCTGACGACCGGGTCGGATCCGGTGCCGGAAGGGAAATGCTCGCGCGGCTATCGCACCGAGAAGGCAAAATTCGCGCTGGCCGGCTTGACCCCGATGCCGGCGGAAACCGTGGACGCGCCGCGTGCCATGGAATGCCCGGTACAGCTCGAAGCAGTGGTGCCGACCTGGCATGAGCTTGCGGCGGAGGACGAGCAGGTGCGCGGCGGGACGGTGGTGTTCGAACTGCGCATGCAGCGCGTGCATCTCGCGCGCGCGATTCTGCTGAATGGCGACCGCAATCACGTGGACCCGGACAAATGGCATCCGCTGATCATGAGCTTCCAGAAATTCTATCGACTGGCGCCGGAACAGGTGCACCCGTCCACGCTCGCGCGCGTGCCGGAACGCCTCTATCGGAGCCCCGATGTCGACCGCGCGCGCGCCGTTGCCGCGTGCTATCCTGCCTCGGTCGCAGCGTAACGGTGCAACCCCCTGGTCGTTCCTACGACCAGGGGGGTTGCGACGCTCGAAGCGCGGTGAACGACAGACTCAGACGATCGTTTCGCAGCGGAAGCCTTCGCCCCAGCGCCTGATGTGGCCGCGCGACGGGGATGGGAAGTGCGCGAAGCAGCATAGCGTGTTGGTGTCGCAATAGGTCTCCAGGAACTTCTGCCGCGTTGCGATCCCCTGTTTTGGATCGTAGTCCACGCGCATCGACAGCTCCGGATACTTCGCCTGCAGCGGTGAGTGGATCAGATCGCCGGTGATCACCGCGTCCTTGCCCCCCTTGCCCAAGGCAACAGCGAAATGGTCGATCGTGTGCCCCGGCGTCGGCAGCAGCGTGATCCGATCATCCATCGCGTGATCGCTGGTGATCAGGTCACACTTCTTCGCGTCGACAATCGGGATCACGCTGTCCTCAATGCACGGGATCGGCGTCTTCGCATTCTCCGCCGTCCAGTAATCCAGCTCCTTCTTCGAAAAGAGATAGCGCGCCTTCGGGAAGGTCGGCACCCACTTGCCGTTCTCCAGCCGCGTGTTCCAACCGACGTGATCGACATGAAGATGCGTGCACATCACCACATCGATGTCGTTGACGGTCATCCCGAGCGCGGCGAGGCCCTGCATCCAGGCCGCATCCTTCTTCTGATGCCAGAGTGGCCGCGCAGTGCGGTCCTTGTCGTTGCCAATACAGCTATCGACCAGGATCACCTGCTTCGGCGTCTGTACGATGTAGGACTGGAAACACAGCACGAGCTTGTCGTCGGCATCCAGAGCGGCCGGCTTCAGCCAGTTGCGGTTCTCGGCCAGGCGTTCAGGCGTGAGGGACGGCAGGAATTCCAGCGCGGGTGTGAAGCCGGTTTCCATCTCGACGATGCGATGGATGGTCAGATCGCCAACCCTGAACGTGTTGCTCATTTCGCTCCCCCGAATTGCTGTTGGCCGGTAAATTGATGCTAGTCGCACGGCCGCCACTCGGCAAACCTGTGTGGCGACAACCGGCGTGGCGGCCAGTGCTGGAGGGACCTGTCATGCCGGTGCAGGTGCGATCTGCTGCCGAAGCCGATGTCGATGCGCTCATCGCGTCCAATAAGGTGGTGCAGGACCTGCATGCCGCCGCTTATCCGCGCGACTTCAAGGCTGTGGTCGATCGGGCCGGCATGCGTGCCTGGTTTACGTCACGGCTGCACGAGCCCAACAGCGTCATCGCGGTGGCTGAACGGAACGATTTGCCCGCGGGCTACATCTGGTTCGAACTGCAAACGCGGCCGGAGACGCTGTTCAATCTGGCGCGTCACCGGATCCATCTGCATCACCTGTCGGTCGTGCCGAACGCCCGGCGCCAAGGCGTCGCAACGGCGGTGCTGCAGTTCATCGAACAACGCGCCGCGGATGACGGCATTGCAGACATCATGCTTGATACCTGGATGGCAAACGCGGACGCACTGGCTTGCTTCACCGCACGTGGCTTCGCACCGCTTCAGATGACCTTCCGCAAGACGCTTGCGCGGCGGGCTAGCGTCGCAGCACGAGGCCGGCCGCAGTCAGCATCAGCGCCATGCCGATAACATCGACAAGTTCCATGTGCTCACCGAACAGCGTCGCACCGACAGCCACTGCGATCACTGGCGAGACGAACGCATAGGTGCCGACGCGTGAGGCACCCCAATCGCGGACCAGAAAGAAGTAGATCAGCGTCGACAACAGTGAGCCGGGGATCAGCAGGTACAGCCAGGCGGTCCACGCCGGCATGCCCCAGTTCAATCCCATTGTATGCCCGGCGCCGGGTTCGAACACCAAGGCGCCCACCAGCAACAGCCCGCCGCCGATCAGGTTCGTCATCCATGCCATGTCGGCCGGCGCGACGGCGCGCATCATCGGGCGGATCAGCACCGAGCCGTAGGAATACAGCAGCGTCGACACGATGACGCAGGCCGCACCCGCCACCTCTGCCAACCGTAGCTCCCCGGTGAAGGCCTTCGGTCCGAACAACACGAGGATGCCCATCACGCCGAGCGCGATCGCGCCCGCCTGGCGCAGGGTGAAGCGCTCCTGGCCCATCGCGGCGCCGAAACCTAGCAGGGCGATCGGCGTGAGGGCGGAGCTGATGACGGCGGCGAGGCCCGCGGTGATGTGGCGCAGGCCGTAGAGCTGGATGACCTGACTGAAGGAGATCAGCAGCAAGGAGACCAGCACCATACGCAGGATCATCCGGCGCGGCAGGCGCGGCGGATGGCCCTGGCTAATACGCCAGGCCATCAGCACCAGCCCGGCCACGGTCCAGCGCAGGCCAGCGAACACGCCCGGCGGCACCACGGCGATGCCGACCTTCATGCCCAGCCACGTGGTGCCCCAGACGAAGCACAGGACGGCGAACATCGCCTGTCGCTGCAGCTCGGGCGAGACGCGCTGGCCGGCGGTGGTGATCGGAAGCGTGGAATGGGCCGCGGACATCAGGGAGCGAGGCGGGCGAACCGGAACGGAGCGGGATCGATCGCGGGCGTGTCGCCGGCGACAATATCGGCCATCAGCCTGCCGGCGCCGGGGCCGATGCCGAAACCGTGGCCGGAGAAGCCGCTGGCCAGGTAGAAACCCGGCAGCGACGCGACCTGGTCGATCACCGGCACCGCGTCGGGTGTCACATCGATCATGCCGCCCCAGCTGCCGGCGACCTGCATGCCGGCGAAGGCGGGGAATTTCTGCGGCAGCACGCGCTGCGCTTCCGCCGACGCGGATTGCTTTGGCGCTGGATCCAGCACGCGCACCGCCTCGAACGGTGTGGCTTCGTCCAATGCCCAGCGGCGCTTGGTGCGCAAGGCCTCGAAGAACTTGCGGCCGAAGCGCATCTGGAACTCGCCATAGTTTTCGCGCAACGTTGGCAAGTACTGCCACAGCAGGCGGAACGAATCCGGTGTGATGTCGGCGACGTTGGCGTTGCGCCGGGCGATCGTGTAGCCGCCATCTAGCCGCTTGCGGAACGAGAATACCGAGCCACTGGCCGCCACGTCCGGCCCGCCATCGATCGGCTTGGTGCGGAAGGCCGAGGCCAGCACGGTCAGTTGCGGAAACTTGATCCCGGTGTTGCCACAGAACAGACGCGACCAGGCGCCGCCAGCCAGGACGACGGCGTCGCAGGCGATCGGTCCCTTCTCGGTAACCACGCCACAGACGCGGCCCCCCTTGGTTTCCACACCGCGCACGGCGCATTCGGTCAGGATGGTGGCGCCCAGGGCACGGGCGGCCTCGGCGATCGCCGGCGCGGCGTGGGCGGGCTCGGCGCGGCCATCGGTGGGCGTGTGCAGCGCGGCGATGAAGTTGTTGGAGGCACCGGGGAGCACCGCATCCAGTGCCGCGCCACGCACGATGCGCGAGTCCACCTGGTAGGCGCGGGCGTCATCGAGCCAAGCCGCGTGCTTGGCGACATCCTTCTCGGTCTCGCACAGATAGACGATACCCTGCTGGCGGAAGCCGGTTTCGCGGCTGATGCGCTGGTTCATGCCGCGCCACAGGCGCAGGCTTTCGATCGCCAGCGGGATCTCGTCCACGTCGCGGCCCATGACGCGGCACCAGCCCCAGTTGCGGCTGCTTTGCTCGGCGCCGATCTGGCCCTTCTCGCACAGCACCACTGAATGGCCCTTCTCGGCCAGAAACAGTGCTGTGGATGCGCCGATGATCCCGCCGCCGATCACAACGACCGAGGCACGGGCTGGCAGGGAGGCGTCGGAGACGACGCGGTCAACCGGGGGGGACATGGTGTCGGAGGATACTGGCCAGTGGAGGGTGGTGAGAATATGGTGCGGTGCGGTACCTGACCATTGAGCAAGCCACACTGGAGACCTGCACGAAATGACTTGGCGAGTCGGTGTCGATTCAGGCGGCACCTTTACGGATGTGTGCCTGTTCGATGAAGCGACTGGTCGGGTGACGGTTTGGAAAGTCTCCTCTACCCCCGATGATCCGTCGCGCGGCATCGCTGCCGGTGTGTCGGAGGGGATGGACCAGGTTGCCGCGGCTCCGTCGGCGATCGGCTATTTCGGGCATGGCACGACCGTGGCGACCAACGCGCTGATCCAGCATCGCGGGGTGAAAACCGGGCTGATCACGACCGAGGGGTTCCGCGACCTGCTGGAGATCGGGCGGCAGAAACGGCCGGATCTGTATGACCTGCAGATCGACAAGCCACCGACCTTGGTATCGCGGGACCTGCGCCTGGAGGTGCCGGAGCGGTTGCGGCATGACGGGTCGGTGGAAGTGCCGTTGGACGAGGCGGCGTTCCGGGAGGCTGTGCGGCACCTGCGCGCGGCTGGGGTGCAGTCGGTCGCGGTGTGCTTTTTGTATGGCTTTGTGCGGACGGAGCACGAGGAGGTGGCGCGCCGCGTCCTGGCCGAGGAGTTCCCCACGGCGTTCGCGTGCGTGTCGCATCAGGTCGCACCGGAATTCCGTGAGTTCGAGCGTATGTCGACCACCGTGGTGAACGCGTATCTCGGCCCGGTGATGCGCGGCTACATCGAGACGCTGGCGGAGCGGCTGACGGGTCTGGGCATAATGGCGACGCCGCATCTGACGCAATCGAATGGAGGGGTGATCGGCTTCGAACAGGCAGCGCGGTTGCCGGTGCGCACGGTACTGTCGGGGCCGTCCACCGGCGTGGTCGGGGCGCAGAAGGTTGGGCGGCTGGCGGGGTTTACCGATCTGATCACCTTCGACATGGGGGGCACGAGCACTGACGTCGCCTTGTTGCAAGGCGGTCTCTGCCGGATGGCCAGTGAGGCGGTGGTGCACGGCTACCCGATCAAGGCGCCGATGCTGGACATTCATACTGTGGGGGCGGGTGGTGGCTCTATCGCGTTCATCGATTCTGGCGGGCTGCTGAAGGTCGGTCCGCGCAGTGCCGGCGCGGCGCCGGGGCCGGTCTGCTACGCCAAGGGCAATGACGAGCCGACGGTGACGGATGCGAATGTCGTGTTGCAGACGTTGAATCCGACACATCTATTGGGCGGACGGATGGCGGTACGGCAGGACCTGGCCGATGCGGCCATTGGGCGGCTGGCGGGCGCACTCGGCATGGACAAAATGGCGACGGCACAGGGTATCATTTCGGTGGTCACCGCGAATATGGCGCGCGCCATCCGGGTGATCAGTGTGCAGCGCGGCCATGATCCGCGGGATTACACGTTGGTGGCGTTTGGTGGCGCCGGGCCATTGCATGCGGCGCGGCTGGCGAAGGAGCTGGACATTGGTCGCATAGTGGTGCCGCGCAATCCGGGCATCTTGTGCGCGATGGGGCTGCTGCTGACCGACCTGCGTGCGGATTTCGCGACCACGCGGCTGCACACCCTATCCACCGCAGCGTCGCCGGCTATCGCCGATGCGTTCCATGCGTTGGCGGCGCAGGCCGACGCCTGGTTCGCCGAGGAGGGGATTGCGGCGTCGGCGCGACGTGTCACGCGCACCGTGGACATGCGCTATGCCGGCCAGAACTACGAGCTGGCGATCCCGTTGTCAGACGGGGTGATTGGCGCCGCCTCCCTGGAGGCGCTGGCCGAGGGTTTCGCCGCCGCGCATCAGCGCATGTACGGGTTTGTCGCCGAAGGCGAACCGGTGCAACTGGTAACGTTCCGCGTTGAGGCAACCGGCGTGGTGAGCAAGGCGACGTTTCGGCCGCAGCCGGATGCGGGGCCCGATGCGTCCGGTGCGATCAATGCACAGCGCGATGTGTGGCTACCCGAGGCAGGCGGATTTGTCGCTTGTCCAGTGTATGATCGCGAGAAGCTGCGGGCCGGCAATCGGATCGTCGGGCCCGCGATCGTCGAGCAGATGGATGCGACGACCGTCGTGTTGGCGGGGATTGTCGCGCGCGTGGAACCATACCTCAATCTTATCCTGGAGATGGAATGACTCCCCTCGTCATGCCGGGCGCAGGCCCTGCGTCGACGCCTTCCCTCGTCCCGGCACCGCAAGCCGTGGATGCCGGGAACGGGCGGAACCGTATCTATATCGATCCGATCACGGTCGAGGTCATTGGGTCCGCGCTTGCCTCCATCGTCGAGGAGATGGGTGAGGCGCTGATCCGCGCGTCGTACTCCACCAACATCAAGGAACGTCGCGACTGCTCCACCGCGCTGTTCGACCTACGCGGCAACACACTGTGCCAGGCCGAGCATATCCCGATGCATTTGGGCAGCTTCATCGGGCTGATCCCGCACATCATGAAACGGCATTCGATGGCGGAGATGCGCCCGGGCGACATGTTCATCGGCAACGACGCTTATGAAGGCGGCGGCACGCATCTGCCGGACATCGTGATGGCGGAGCCGGTGTTCGTGGACGGCAAGATGGTGGCCTGGGCGGTGAACCTGGCGCACCACGCGGATTTCGCTGATCGCGGCCATGCGCATATCTATCAGGAGGGGCTGCGCATCCCGCCGGTGCGGCTGTATCGCGCGTACGAGCTGCAGCGCGATGTGCAGGAGCTGGTGCTGCTGAACTGTCAGGTGCCGCGGGAGCGGGTGTCGGATCTGCGTGCGCAGATGGCAGCGAACCGGCTGGGCGTGCAGCGCATGACCGCGCTGTGTACAAAATATGGACGCGACGTTGTGCTAGCCGCCGGTGATGCGCTGCAGGACTATGCCGAACGCAAGATGCGCGCGGGGATCGCCTCGATCCCGGACGGGATTTATCGGTTCGCGGATCGCTACGACTGTCCAGAGGTGGATGGCGAGCTGCCGATGCACTGCGAGATCCGCGTGGCGGGTGACGAGATGCATCTGGCGTTCGATGGTCCCCCGCAGGTGCGGGCCGGGATGAATATGACCTACACCGCGCTGCTGTCGACGGTCTATTACGCCGTCAAGACGGTCGTGGACCCGACCATATTACCTAATGCTGGTCTGGCGCGTCCGCTGCATGTCACGGCGCCGGAGGGCTCGATCGTGAACTGCATCCATCCGGCGGCGGTGAATGGGCGGCTGGGGACGTGTCAGCGCGTGGTGGATTTGATTCATGGCGCGCTGGCGGACGCGGTTCCGGAGCGGGTGACGGCGGCGTCGAATGGGGCATGTTGTTCGATCACCTTTGCGGGGCATCAGCCGAGCGACAATTCGCTTTGGGTCTATCTGGAGACGATTGGCGGCGGTTCGGGGGCGCGGGCGACCAAGGATGGTCTGGACGGGGTGCATGTGCATCTCACCAACACCTCGAACCTGCCGGTTGAGGCACTGGAGATCGAATACCCGCTGACGCTGCTACGCTATGAGCTGGTGGACGGGTCTGGCGGGCCGGGGCGGCATCGCGGTGGTATGGGGCTTCGGCGGGTGTACCGCGCTGAGGCAGAGTGCCGTGTACGCGTAGACGGCTCGCGCTGGAAGTCGCCGCCGTGGGGACTGTTCGGTGGTGAGCCGGGTGGCAAAGGCGGTATCGTGTTGCGCGGCGGGGCGAGCGGTTTCGAACATGGCTCGGGCACGTTGCACAAGGGCGAGATCATCGAGGTGATCACCGCGGGATCGGGTGGCTACGGGCCGCCGGCGGAGCGCGGCGCCGATGAGGTGCGGCGTGATGTGGCCGAGGCACGGACGGCCGCGGCCGTGGCACGAGAAATGTATGGCATTTGACGTTCACCTCGCCGGCGTAGCAGGCGAGGTGTCGGTCGCGCGACAACAGCCGGAGGCTTCATGATGCGTCTTTCCCGCCGTGCCTTGATCGCCTCGGGAGCCGCGCTTCCGTTCCTCCGCAATCCCGCCCGCGCTGCAACCACCCCGGGGAAGCTGGTCTTCGGCCTGTCTTCCTACCCACCTTCCCTGGCGCCCTGGGCCAATGCTGGCACCGCAGCGGCGACCGCCAAGCTGATGGTCCATCGTGGCCTGCTCGGCTATGGCGCGGACGGTGTGTTGCGCGGTGAACTGGCCGAGACCTGGGAACATGCTGACGACGGTGCCTGGGTGTTTCATCTGCGCGATGCGGTCTTCCACAACGGCGCCAAGGTCACGTCGGCCGATGTCGCCTGGACGATCGAACAGATCGTCGGCGAAAAGTCCACGGCGTTCTATCGCGCGCAGATGCAGACGATCGCCAAGGTGGAGACGCCCGACGCCAAGACCGTGCGATTGTTCACCAATGAACCGAACGCCACGCTGCCACTATGGCTCGCGACGTTCTATGTGCCGATTCTGGCGAAAGACTCGACCAAGGATAGTCCGCTTGGCATCGGCGCCGGGCCCTTCGTGCTGATCAGCGAGGAACGTGGTGTGGCGTTGGAGCTGACGGCGTTCGATAAGTTCTATCGGCCGGGTCTGCCGAAGGTGAAATCACTGCGCATGGTCGCCTATGCGGATGAGAATCTGCGTGTTGCGGCCTTGCAGGCCGGTGACGTCGACCTGATCGAATATGTGCCTTGGCAATCGATGACCAGCATCGCCGCAGATCCCAAACTGGAACTGCAGAACACCGACGGCCCATTCATGTACCTGACGTTCAACGCGAAAGCGAAACCATTCGGCGATGCGCGCGTGCGCCGGGCGATCGCTCATGCGATCAAGCGCGAGGATATCATCAAGGCGGCGTTTTTTGGCCGCGGGTCGCCGATTGAAGGGTTCCCGCTGCCGGCAGGCACGCCGTTCTACGATCCCAGCGTGGCAAAGGCGCTGGGGTATGATCCTGCCAAGGCGAAGGCGTTGTTGGCCGAAGCGGGTCTGGCCGATGGCTTCGCCTGCAAGCTGCTGGCCACCGCGCAGTACGGCATGCACAAGGACACCGCGACGGTGGTGCAGCAGCACCTGGCGGATATCGGGATCCAGGTGGAGCTGGTGCTGCCCGATTGGGCGACACGGACCGCGCTCGGCAATCGTGGGCAATATGAATTCGCGGTCATGGGGAGCGCATCGGACAGCAACGATCCTGACGGGCTGACCCAGTTCCTGGCCGGCGATCTGTCGCCGTCGTACGCACGCAGCTACGGGCTCGACGTGCCGAAGATCGACCAGCTGCTCACTGCCGGCCGTGCCGAATTCGATCCCACCAAGCGGCGTGCGCTCTACAACACGCTGCAGCAGGTGTGCATGCAGGAGGTGCCGATGGTGGGTCTTTGCTTCCGCGCGCAGGGCTATGCGATGAGCCGCCAGGTGAAGGGCTTCCACAATATGCCTGGCGCGCTGACCTTCTACTCCGGCACGACGTTCGAGACGGTCACCACCGGATAGCGCCGGCATGTCGACACCAAGTCTGCGCCTTGGTCCGCGCCCAGCGATCGCGGCGCGCCGCCCTGTCAGCCGTTTTGGACCGTGGCAATGCGCGACCTGGTTGTTGCTGTATGTCCTGCTGGTCCTCTACAGCAGCCTGGTGATTGGCCCGCTAGGTTCTCATTTCGTGCCGCAGGACCCGGCCGCGATCTGGCACCGATGCCTCGCCACGCCGTTCTACGACAATGGCTCCGACCAGCGGCCCGACTGGATCGCCAACCTGCTGTTGATGGTGCCGCTGGGCCTGCTGTGCGCTGGCACGTTCGGCGCTGGCCGAAGCCTGAATGCGCGCGTGGCTGGCGACGCGTTTGCTTTGCTCACCTGTTTCGGATTCGTTCTGACGGTCAAATATCTGCAATTGTTCCTCCCACCACGGACCGTTTCGCTGAATTACATCATTGCCCAATCCATCGGCGTAGCGGTCGGCGTCGGACTGTTCCAACCGGTGCGCGCGGTGGCTTGGCGGATCGCGGCGATCCGCCTTCGCGGCAGGGGCTTTTGCCCTCCTGCTCTCGTTGTTCGTGGAACTTGGCCGCTGGTTGAAACCCGGTCTGCAGCCGGATTTCAACGAGGTGATCCTGGCGGCCGTCGGGGCGGCGGTCGCCAATCGCGCGATGCCGGTGTTGTGGCCAACGCTGCTGTCGATGTCGCCACTGACCGCGACAACCGCGGATGCGATGCGAGGGTCGGAGACCCGGATCGCGTGGTGGAGATACCGTCCGCGGCGTGGCTGTCCGCCCGTCTGTTGCTGTCGGCCGGTTTCATCACCGCGGGCGTGGTGCTGTGCTGGGGCTATCCGCTAGGTTTTCTGCCAGCGCCGGCCGTGCTGACAGCGTGGGTCGCGGTCCTGTGGTGTTTCCCAGTGCTGTGGCTGGTGTTGTTGCCCGCCGTCCTGCGCGCTGCCGGCCGGTCGAGCTGGCGTTCAGCACAGGCCCGGGCATGAAGGTCGACATCGCCGACGTGCAGATGATCGGGCCGGATAGGCGCAACGTGGTGGTGAATGGCGATTTCACGAATGGCACGGCGCGGTGGTTCTTCACCTCCGACTTTCATCGTTTGTGGCGTATTCTTGACTCGCCATTGTCGGTCTGGTTCGAAGGCGGCATGTTAGGCGTGATATCGCTGTCGTTGCTGCCGCTATCGGCATTTGGGGGCGCGCTGGATGCGATCCGTCACGGCGAGCCGTTGGGCGCACCGATCGCGGGCGCCATGGTGGGCATCACACTCTGCGCCTTGTTCGACAACGTGTTCGAGGCGCCGCGCATGGCGTTGCTGTTCGATCTGGTGGCGATGCTTGGACTGATGTTGGGATGGCCGCCGCGTTCGGTCAGTCAGCCGGATGAATTGCCACCTGAGACCAAGAGCTGGTGGATTATCCATCGGCCGCGAACATGAGCAGACGATGAGCTGGCTGCCGCGGCGTTGCGCGACGTCTCTGCTGTTGATCTGGGTGGTCGCCAGTGTGGTTTTCCTGGCGATCAGGCTGGTGCCGGGCGACCCGGCCGAGCTGCTGTTGTCGCAAGGCGGCGTCGCCCCCGATCCCGCGGCGGTGAGCGAGCTGCGTACCCAGCTTGGGCTGGATCGGCCGATCCTGGCGCAATACGTCAGCAATTTGCGTCAGGTTCTGACGGGCGATTTGGGACAGTCGTTGCAGGACGGCAGCTCCGTTTCGGAACAGATCACGCTGCGCCTGCCACGAACGCTGGAACTGATCTGCGCGGCGGCACTGATCGCCGTGGTGTTGGGCATTCCCGGCGGATTGGTGGCGGCGACCGATCGCAATGGCACGTTCGATCACGTGTCGTCGTACGCTGCGGCACTCGCCATGGCGGTGCCGGTGTTCGTCGTGGGCACGCTCCTGGTGCTGCTGTTCGCGCAATATCTGCATTGGGTGCCGGCGGGGGGCTATGTGCCGCTGGCGCGGGACCCGGTGCGTCACCTGACGCTGTTGGCGATGCCGGCGCTGACCATTGCGCTGGGCCTGACCGCATCAGTGTTTCGCATGACACGCGCGGCGGTGTTGGATGAACAGCGGCGCGACCATGTGCGCACCGCCTGGGCCAAGGGTCTGACGCGGCGGCGCGTGCTGTTGCGCCATGTGTTGCGCAATGCGCTAATGCCGGTAGTCACTGTGTTTGCATTGCATCTGGGCACGTTGCTGGGCGGTACCGTGCTGGTAGAATACGTGTTCAATTATCCCGGCCTGTCGGGCCTGTTGGTCGAGGCGGTGAACGCGCGGGACTATCCCGAGGTGCAGGGCGTGGTGTTGGTTATCTCGGTGCTGTTCGTGGCGCTCAACCTGGCGGTGGACCTGTTGTACGCGGTGCTTGATCCGCGCATCCGCCACGCATGAGGTTTGTGCGGCGCGGCCCCGCGATCGCGGTTGCGGCGATCGCCAGCCTTGCCATTGCGGTGCCGTATCTGCCCTTGGCGAATCCACTGCATCTGGACATCGCGCATCGCCTGGCCGGGCCGTCCTGGGCGCATCCTCTGGGCCAGGACGAATTCGGCCGCGATGTGCTGACGCGTCTGCTGTGGGGCGCACGCACGTCGCTGGCTGTGGCCGGCGGGTCCGCCTTGCTGGCCTGCGTCGGTGGCGTGCTGCTGGGGCTGGTCGGGGGATTCTGGCGCGGCGTGCCGGAGTTCCTCGCGTTACGCGGCATGGATGTCGTGCTGTGCTTTCCGCCGCTGTTGCTGGCGTTGCTGGTGGTGACGCTGATCGGGCCGGGGGCGGCGACGCTGATCCCGGTGCTGGCCGTGCTGTATCTGCCAGGGTTCGTGCGCGTGACCTATGCCGGGGTGCTGACGGTGTGTGCGCAGGATTATGTCGAGGCAGCGCGGGCGGTCGGTGCCCGGCCGGGCCGTATCATGCTGCGGACCATCCTGCCGAATGTGGCTGGACCGGTGCTGGTGCAGGTCAGCCTGGCGGCGGCGTCGGCCGTGGTGCTGGAGTCGGGGTTGTCGTTCCTCGGGTTGGGCGTGGTGCCGCCGGCACCGTCTTGGGGGCTGATGATCGGTTCGGCGCGGGCGACGATGGTGCAGGCGCCGCTGTTGCTGCTGTGGCCGTGCGCGGCGCTCAGCCTGACGATCCTGGTGATGAACGCGCTGTGTGATGCGTTGCGGGACTGGGTGGGGGGCCAATCGTGAGGTGTAAACCTAAATCCGGCAGTTGGGTGATTGGGTGACGAGCGATCCCTGGCGAATTGCACCCTGAGGTAGGCCATTCAAGCGGTGTTGCGACGCGGTGGCGGCTGAAGTTGGCGTCCGTGCAGGAAGTATCGCAGCGCCTCACTGAGGATGCGGTACCACTTTTCCAGCGGGTCCAACTGCTCCGCATTTTCCCTCAGTTCCCTCAGGAAGCCGGCGATCCGGAGATAG
>DATHNE010000176.1:0-11563 GCA_035486355.1 Acetobacteraceae bacterium | reverse complement strand
CCGCGACAACGCCAACCAACACGCGCATATCCTCGCTGCGCGGTGGATCGGCACTGTCGCGTGCAAAAGCCTCGAAATGGAACACCGTCTCAGCGATCGCCGTCGCCAGTGCTGCGGCAGCGTAGTAGACGCCAAAGCGGCCGTCGCTGAAACGCGACCGCTTGGGATTGACGTGCGTGAAGGCCGCCATCACGTAGCTCGCGCCGGGGCCGCTGACCCGCTCGTCGGGCGGTATGAGGGCGATATCACCAACCTCATCGCGGACCCGCGGATTGGTGAGCTGTTCGAGGGTCACCAAGGCATCCCAGACGGCGGTGTCGGCGGTCAAGCGCTCGAAGAGATTGATTGGCGGATAGCGGGAAGCGATCACGTGCCAGGCCTGTTGCCAGTCAACGCGACGGGTCGGCATGGCTAGCTCCAAGGTGCCCGGGCAGCATCCAGGTAGGCGCGTACGGCCGCAAGATCGGTGACGTCGCCCGCGCGCATCCGCTGTAGAGGCGTCTGGCCGCCGAAGGCTCGATTGGGGCGCTTGATCCAATCGTCGGCCAGGTGGGGATCGGAATAGAGCAGCTCCAGCGCCTTGTAGATGCCGGCGACGTAACCGATACGACGTAGCGTATCCGTCGGCACACGGACGGCGTTGCCGGCGCGCCAGGCATAAAAGGTGCGCTCTGCTGGTGCGCCGAGCAGGGCCCGGGCGTCCTCGGCGGCCAGTCCCCAAGCCCGCATGATCGCGAAGAAACCGCGAAGAGCTACGGCTGGATCGACGGCCTGGGGCGGCGATTGGGGCCGTTCACGTGTCTGCAGCACGGCTCATCTCCTGTTTTGCAGTAAATAGGCCACTGATTGCCAATTTGCAAGACGCCTATGTTTTGCCGGCCGGGATGATCGGCTCGCGGCAGATGGAGCGTCTGCTGTCCGCGGCGGAGGCGGCCGGCGCGAAAGTGGTCCTGGTGGGTGACTCGGAGCAACTGCGAGCGATCGAGGCGGGTGCGGCGTTCCGGGCCTCGCCGCTCAGCACAGTTTTCTGTCTGAACCGAACTTTCGGTTCCGCTGCCACCTGCCTCTCGAGTCGCGTCCCGCCGCCTCCCGCAAGTGTCCAGAGAACGACGGCGGCGGCAGAGTGGATCACCTCGGGATGAAGCTGCCAAACCAGAACCCGGCCGCACCGGCGACGTCTAGGGCGTGTCCTCAAATAGGGGGTTCCTCTGCGTAGAATCGCGTGATTCATAGCGTGTCAACCGCTTCGGAGGTTGACCATGTGCCGCTACGCTCTGCGTGATGACCAGTGGGACCGCATCAAGGACCTTCTGCCGGGCCGTGACGGCTCGGTGGGTATGACGGCGCATGACAACCGGCGGTTCGTCGAGGCGGTGCTCTACCGCTATCGCGCCGGCATTCCTTGGCGCGATCTGCCGGAACGCTTCGGCGATCCGATCAAGATCCACACACGGTTCTCTCGTTGGGCCAAATCCGGCGTCTGGAAACGGATCTTCCATGATCTGGCCGCCGACGCCGACAACGAATACGCCATGATCGACAGCACCATCATGCGCGCCCATCAGCACAGTGCAGGCGTCCAAAAAAGCCGGCGAGGACCAGGCGATCGGCCGCTCGCGCGGTGGGTTGAGTACGCAGTATACTGACGATTGAGGAACAGGCAGTTGGTGGAATGCGAATTGCCCTACATAACTGCGATGTTGTCGCATGGCGGAGGGGCCGCGTACGTGTGGGACTGGCAAACGTTCTTTCACTACCTGCACAGCCTCTATCTGATCCAGGGCGCCGTGATTTCACTGGCGCTGTCGATCGGCGCCATGATCATCGGTCTGACCTGTGGCCTGCTCGCCGCGCTGATGCGCATGTCGCCGCATCGCTGGATTCGGGAACCCGCCCACATCTATGTCTGGCTGTTCCGCGGCACGCCGGTCTTGGTCCAGCTCATCATCATCTACACCGGCCTGCCGCAGCTCGGCATCAAGCTCGGGGTGGTTTCCTCGGCGCTGATTGGACTTGGTGTGAACGAAGGTGCCTACCTTGCCGAGATCATCCGCGCCGGCATTTCCGCCGTGCCGCGGGGTCAATTCGAAGCGGCGCGCGCCATCGGCATGACGCGCGCCACGACGATGCGCGTGGTGGTGATGCCGCAGGCGCTGCGCATCATCATCCCCCCGCTCGGCAATGCTTTTAACGGGTTGATGAAAACGTCCTCGCTTGCCTCGGTGATTTCGATGGAGGAACTGCTGCGCCGTACCGAACTGCTGATCCAGGTGCAGTTCAAGGTGCTGGAGATCTTTGTTGTCGCTGCGCTGTATTATCTGCTGCTCACCACCCTGTGGGGTTTCGTGCAGCAGCGACTGGAGGCGCATTTCTCCCGCTCGGTCACGGCATCGAACCGTTCACGTGACAAGGCGGCGCGGATCGATCTTTCGGAAGCAGTGCTGACGCATGATGCAACCTGAACCTTCGTCCGCCGGCTGGATGGTGGAAGCCCAGGGCATCCACAAATATTTCGGCCACAGCCATGTGTTGCGCGGTGTCGATCTGGCCGTGCGCAAGGGCGAGGTCGTGGTGATCGTCGGTCCCAGCGGCAGCGGCAAGAGCACCTTCCTGCGGACCATCAACCATCTCGACATACCCGACCAAGGCACCGTGCGGATCGATGGACAGTTGCTGGGCTACCGCGCCGACACCACGGAGCGGACCGCCGTCTCCGACACCAAGCTGTCCGAACAGCGCCGCCAGATCGGCATGGTGTTTCAGCAGTTCAATTTGTTCAGCCACATGACAGCGCTGGACAACGTGATGTCCGGTCCCGTGCAGGTGCTGCACACGGCCAGGCGCGCGGCCGCCCAGGATGCGCGCAGGCTGCTGGCCCTGGTCGGTCTGGAAGACAAGGCCGCGTCCTATCCCGATCAGCTCTCTGGCGGCCAGCAACAGCGCGTTGCGATCGCGCGTGCGTTGGCCATGCATCCGAAGGTGATGCTGTTCGACGAGCCAACTTCCTCACTCGATCCCGAAATGGTCCACGAGGTGTTGCTGGTGATGCTGAACCTGTCACAGCAGGGTATGACGATGATCATCGTGACGCATGAGATCCAGTTCGCCAACAAGGCCGCCAACCGGATCCTGTTCATGGAGGAGGGCTCGATCATCGAGCAAGGCACGCCTGCCGAACTGGTCAATAATCCACGCAACGAGCGCACGCAGAAATTTCTGCGGCTGGTGATCGGGGGCGTGTGAGCAGAGCCATGCATCTCACGGTTTCGCTGACCGGCAGCGGCCATCATCCCGCCGCATGGCGTGTTTCGCCGTTGCCCGCGCACCCCAATGCGGCCACGTTGCAGGCAATGGCGTGCACGGCCGAGCGTGGCGGCCTCGATGCCGTCCTGCTCGGCCTGCCAGCTGAGATGCCAGCGGACTGCCTGGCCCGCGCCAACACGATGATCTTGGATCCGCTGCCGCTGCTTGGATCACTCATTGCTGTTACGAACCGGATAGGCCTCGGCGCCGCATGGACCGTGGACTACACTGAACCGTACCACGTCGCCCGCGTCTTCGCCACGCTGGATCATCTGTCCTATGGTCGCACGGCGTGGATCGCCAGCATGTTCGGGACCGCGTCATTGGTACCACGTATTGGCCGCCCGGCCGGACCCGAAGATCCGCCGGCGTATTGCGCGCGTGCCGGTGAATTCATAGATGTGGCCAAGCAACTTTGGGACAGTTGGGAGGACGAAGCCTTCGCCCTCGACAAGCCCAGTGGCATGTTCGTCGATCCAGAACGTGTCTATCCAATTCAGCATGTCGGCGCGTTTTTCTCGGTGCGCGGCCCGCTGAACGTACCGCGGCCGCCGCAGGGCAACCCGGTGCTGGTGCTGCATGACCCATCAACCGCCGCCGCCCGACCGTTCGTCGCGTCCACCGCTGATGTGGTGTTGATGGACTGTGCGTCGCTGCCCGACGCTGTCGCGCGTTATCGCGATCTGCGCGCGCTGGCCGGTCGTGACACGGATGTGCTGCGCATCCTCGCGAATATGGTCATCGTACTGGACGAGTCCGAACTGGTGGCGCAACAGCGTGCTGCGACGCTGGATGCCATGATCCCACCATTACCCGGCAGTACTGCGCGCTTTGTCGGCACGCCCGATCAGCTCGTTACCACCCTGCTTGTCTGGCATGAGCAGCACGCCTGCGACGGTTTCAACTTTTTGCCCGCCGTGATGCCGCATGACCTGGACCAATTGGTCGACGCGGTGTTTCCCCGCTTGCAACGGCACGGCCTGCGCCCTGCCGCGTATCCTGGCGCCACATTGCGCGAGCATCTTGGCTTGCCACGTCCGCGCAGTCAGTTCGCCACACGCGCGCCGATGGGGCTCGCCTCATGATGCGGCGCCTGCATCTTGGTTTGTTCATCTACCCGGCCGGCCATCACATCGCTGGGTGGCGACATCCCGCGGTCGACGCACGCAGCATCGCCGGTGTCGACTACTATGTGCGCGCGGCACAGACAGCGGAGCGCGGCAAGTTCGACCTGTTCTTCGTTGGCGACATGCTGGCCGCGCGAGAGAAAGATGGCCGTGTGATCCGCGAGGGCGGGCTGAACAATATCGATTCGATCTCGATCACGTCAGCACTCTCGGCGGTGACAGAATGTCTTGGCTTCGTGGCGACGCTCTCCACCACCTACAACGAACCCTATTATATCGCCGAGCGTTTCGCTTCACTGGACCACATCAGCAATGGCCGGGCCGGCTGGAACATCATCACCACCGCAAATGATGATGCTGCCTACAACTTCGGCCAGAAAAGCCACATGGAGAAGACCCTTCGCTACGAACGCGCGAAGGAGTTCATCGATGTCTGCACCGCGCTGTGGGACAGTTGGGACGACACCGCCCTGGTGGCCGACAAGGCGCGCGGTATCTTCGCCGATCCCACGCACATCCATCCGATCGACCACAAGGGCCGCTTCTTCTCGGTGCAGGGTGCACTTGGCCTGCCGCGGCCGCCGCAGGGTTGGCCGGTGCTGGTGCAGGCCGGTGGCTCGCCTGCCGGCGTCGAGTTTGCGGCCCAGGTCGCGGAGGCGATCTTCGCCGCGCAGAGCAAGTTGGAGGAAGCCCGCGCCTACCGCAACGCCGTCAAGCAGCGGATGCCGAAATATGGCCGGTCACCCGACACGCTGAAAGTGTTGCCGGGCCTGTCGCCCATTCTCGGTTCCACCGAACAGGAGGCGCAACGCAAGGAAGCCGAGCTCGACGAACTCATTCTGCCGGCAGTGGGCGTCTGGATGCTCAGTGAGCAGATGCGCTTCCGGTTGTATGACTATGCGCTCGATGCCCCTTTGCCGTGTGCCGATATTCGCGCGACCGACCAGGCATTCACGCCGCGTGTGGTCAGTATGCTGGACCGCGCCGAGCGCGAGGGCCTGACCATCCGCGCCTGCGTGAACCAGGTGGCAAAATCACGCTCCCATGGCACCTTCGTTGGCACGCCCGACCAGCTCGCCGATCATATGCAACACTGGCTGGAAACCGGCGGCTGCGATGGGTTCAACATCATGCCCGCCTACTTTCCCGACGAACTCGATGTGTTCGTCGATCAGGCGGTGCCTATCCTGCAACGTCGCGGGTTGTTCCGTACCGAATACGAAGGTGCGATGCTACGCGACCACCTTGGCCTGGCACGGCCACCACGCGGCCGGGCGAGCTGAGGTTGCTACTTCTGCGGCGGGCAGACAGGTGTCGGGATTGCGCCGGACATCACCTTGTACGGCCCCGGCAGCACGCAATGTCCGTATGGCTTGAACATCTTCTCCATGGTGCCGTCGGCCAGCATGGCATTCATCGTCGCGGCCACCGCATCGGCCAGCGCCGGGTCCTTGAAGGCCAAAGCCTCGGCGTGCGGATCGTACCCGGTCAACGCGATGCGGAAGAAGTCCAGACCCTTGCTGCGGTAGTAGAACGCCTCCTCGGTGCCGATGAAAACCCCGTCCACCTGGCCCGCCTTCAGCGCCTGCAGCACATCCGCGTAAGTGCTGAAGGTATGAATATCGATCGGTGGCTTGCCCGCCTTCTGTAGATTTGCGCTCGCTGCTTGTGCATCCTTCAGGTCGATCGTACCCAGCTCCACACCAAACGACTTGCCGGAGAAATCCTCCGGTCCCGTGATGGTATCGGTGTTCGACTTCGCCACCACAATCGCCATCGTTGACGCGCCATATGGCACCATCAGTACCTGCGCCGCCCGGTCCGGCGTGTAGAACATGAAGGAGTCGACCATGTCGATGCGACCTTCCTTCAGGATGGGAATCATCGTCGCGAACTGGGTGCTCTGGAAATCCATCTTCAGGCAGAGTCGCTTGGCGATCTCATTGCCTAGGTCGACATCCATGCCGATGATGTCCCCATCATCGTTGATGTACTGGATCGGCGGCACTGTCGGGTTGATGGCCGCGATCAGCATGCCTTTGCGCACCAGCGGTGGATGACCCAGCGTCGGCGCGCAACTACCCTGCGCGAAGGCTTGTGCACCGAACCCGATCAACAGCGCC
Organism: Acetobacteraceae bacterium; assembly: GCA_035486355.1. Classification (GTDB taxonomy): domain Bacteria; phylum Pseudomonadota; class Alphaproteobacteria; order Acetobacterales; family Acetobacteraceae; genus Palsa-883. The sequence goes on along the minus strand of DATHNE010000176.1, from coordinate 5,010 downwards.
GCGATGGCGCACAGATGCTTCACCATTGTCAGCCCCCATCTTCCCAGGTCGCGCGCAGATCAACTGCGCTGACGCCGTCCCCGACTTCCCCGACGATCAGGGGATTGATTTCCAGATCGACCAGGCGCGAGCCCAGATCGACCGCCAGCCAGCTCAGCCGCACCAACGCATCGGCGATTGCATCCACGTCCCGCGCCGCACCGCCGCGCCAGCCATCCAACAGGGCCGCGCCACGCAAGCGGTGGACCAGACGATGCGCACTGGCGCGCGACAGTGGCGCGGGCGCGGAGGCGACGTCGCGCAGCAGCTCCACCATCGTGCCGCCGATCCCCACTAGCACGAAAGGACCGAACTGCGGATCGCGTCGGATCGACGCAATCAGCTCCAACCCTGGCGCCACCTGTTGTTGCAACAACACGCCCGTGAACGCATCGGCCCGACCATGTGCCGTGACTGAAGCGGTAACCTTCTGCCACGCGGCGGAAACCGCATCGCTGTCGGGCAATCCGGTCTTCACCAGGCCAAGATCGGTCTTGTGTGTGACATCAGCGACAAGGCCCTTCAGCACCAGCGGAAAGCCCAACGCGCTGGCGGCGAGGATGGCATCGTCACGTGTGACGCACACCGCCGCAGCGGGCACCGGAACGCCATAGGCCGCGACAAGGCACGGCAGGTCATCCAGCGCGGGCAGGGCGGGCGGCAGATCCACGGGGCGTTCGGTCACGTCGTCCGCTTCCGCCACCATCCGGTGATGATCGAACACGCCGCGCAACGCGGCCAACAGGTCCTCAACCGAATCGAAATACGGGCAGCGAACCTCACGCAGCACCGCGCGGGGCCGCTCGCCGGCGGGCCCCGGCAGCATCACCGTCAGCACCGGCTTGCCACCCGCCAACGCTTCCGTCGCCAAAACGCGTGTCCGTGCCTCGAAGAATGGCATCGAGGTCAGATACATCACCAGCACGCCCACATCCGGATCACTGGTCAACGCGCGCAGCGCCGGCGCGGCGATATCATCCGGCTGACTGGGCAGCCGCCCACCCAGGTCGATCGGATTGTCCGCCTGCGGCGGCAACAGCACCTGCCCCAGCGCGGCACGCGTATCGGCCGACAATCGCGCGAGGCGTAGTCCGGCGCCAATCACGCGGTCCACCATGATGCCCGCACCACCGCCCGAGCCCGATAGGATGCCGATCCCCTCCACTTTCAGCTTCGGACCGCGCACCAGCAGATCAGCGACGCGGATCATCGTCACCGGATCATCCACCAGCACGACGCCATGCCGTCGGCACACCGCGGCGAACGCATCGTAGCTGCCAGCCAGACTGGCGGTATGCGACCGCGCCGCACGCACACCGTCTTCCGTCTTACCGGTCTTCAGCACCACCATCGGCTTCCCTGCGCGTCGGGCTGCCCGCGTCGCGCGCACGAAGCGCATCGGATCACGCAACCCCTCGACGTACACGCAGATCGCATCGGTGGCAGGATCGTCGATGAAATATTCGATGAAATCGCAGATCTCGAGGTCGGACTGATTGCCCAGCGACACGCAGGCGCTGAACCCGATCGCCTCGCCGGCTGCGCGGTCATACAGAGACGCCATCAGCGCGCCACTCTGGCTCACCAGCCCGATGCGCCCGGTCAGCAGATGGTCCGTATCCAGAACGACAGACGAACATAGCGCCATTTGCCAGCCAGGATTGATCAGCCCCATGCAATTCGGCCCGACGATCCGCATGCCCACTGGCATGGCGATGTCCAGGATCCGTTGCTGCAGCTCGGCGCCGGCAGCATCCGCTTCGGCGAAGCCTGTCGTGATGATCACACAGGCACCCACGCCTGACGCCGCGCATTCGCTGATCGCCGGCAGCAAATGATGTGCCGGTACCGCCAGGATCGCGACGTCGACGCCGCGCGGCGCATCGGTCAGGTGCGCATAGGCCGCGTGACCGCGGATCTCCGCCCGCCGCGGATTGATCGGCACGATGCGGCCGGCAAACCCATGCCTGATCAGAAAATCAATGATGCGGCCACCAAACTTGTCACGGTCCTCTGACGCGCCGAAGACCGCGACCGCGTGCGGATGCAGGATGTCGCGCACGGACAGTCGCGCGGCGGATTGCGTCACGCCGCGCTGGCCGGTTGCAATGCGACTTCGACGGTTTCGTTGCGCCCGTAACCATTATGCGGTGCAAACCCGGCTGCCAGAGGCCGGCGTTCGCGGCACGTCAGCCACAGGCGGATCATATGACGCCGCCGTTCTGGCTCGGGATAATCCTCGAACCCGGTGCGCGAATGCAGGATTGTGTAGTTGTTACACAACTGCATGTCGCCCACCTGCAGATCCATATCCAGGTGGATGTCCTCGTCGTAGGCTAGGCTATCAAGGAAATCCAACGCCTCCCGTTCCTGCGGTGCCAACGGATTGCCTGTCTTCGCGCAGGCTGCGTTGATCTGGTTGCGGATCAGCCGCGCACTGATGAAACCATCCTTCGCGCCGAACACAGGCACGCGATGCGGCGTTACCGGCGCATCGGTCAGCGCCGCCTCACGCCTGATGTAGTGGAAGCCGTTGTACAGTGGTTCAAGGTACTCCGGATGCTGTCGCAGGATTTCGTTGTGCAGCGTGATGGAGCTGACGATGCTGCTCAGCCCGCCGCTCTTCGCCCGCCGCAAGCACAGCAGACCGACCAGGTCGCAGCCATCGGAATGGAACGGCAAATGCGCATTGGTCTCGTAGCCGCGCACATCGATATCGCCGTAGCGGCTGCCATGATCGTAGACATGCCCGAGCAAATCGCCGCGCGGGTTCTGCGTGACAGGACTGCCGAGATAGGCGCCGACGCCCCAAAAAATCAGCCCGACCTCGTCGTCGGTGTAATCGGCGGCATTCAACCCGCGCAGCACGACGAAGCCGCGGCCTGTGCGGATTTCCTCCAGGTGCCGCGCCAGCTTTTCGCCGAGCAAGGGCAACGGGAACGTGCTGCGTCCAACCTGTGCAAGGGTCAGCCCGTGGGCTCGCACGCCTTTCACCGCGGCGGCGATCTCCGTCCGGTCATCGGCGGAGAACTGAACCAACCAGGACGTATCCTTGCAAAGGTTCTTGCCGTACCAGGCGGACGAGTGGTTCACCCAGCTCGTGTGGATCGGCCCGGCCATCTTCCCCTCCGCCCCGGATTACCTCCGGTGTGGCACACCAGTAGTAGATGGACAGCATACTGACGATTTTTGCACCGGCACAAGCCATGGAGAAAGCGCTGTGCCGATATGTGTTGTCACCCCAGGCGGAAGAACCGCCGCGCGTTCTCGTACAGCCACTTGTCAATCACGCGATCCTTCAGGGGCAGCGCAGCATATTCCTCGACCAACGTTTCCATTGGCAGGCCGAACGCTTCCCACGACAGGCCGACCATGATCTTGTCCTGCAGCAGCGTGTTGCCGAACTGCAGGAACTGCTCCCAGCCGGAGCCGGGTACGCCGAAATAGCGCGGGCGATGCGAGGCCGTGTCGCAATACAGGTTTGGGTGCCGTCGCAGCAGCGCGACCATGTCGGCGATCCAGGGCCAGCCACTCAGGCCGGCGACGATGCGCAGTTCCGGAAAATCCATCGCGATCTGGTCGAGATGCCGCGGGTGCCCGAGATCATACGGACGGTCCGTCGCATAGTTCATGTTGCAATAGATACGCACCGGAATATCGAGTTCGACGCATTTCGCGTACAGCGGATAGTACCGTCGGTCACTGGCGGGGACCATGTTGTACAGCGCCGACACACGCAGCGCGCGAAAACCGCACTCTTTGACCAGTCGCACCAGCTCCCGCACGCCGCGCATGCCGTCATGTGGGCTGAGCGACGCCAGACCGAGGAACCGGTTCGGATACTGCGCGAGGATATTGGTGATGATCGCGTTGCCGGCGCGCAGCACGCCAACCTCGACACCCGCGCGGTCCATCAGCTTGACGAAATCCGCGATCGACATGCCATGCGACTTGTCCGAGGCCCCGACCGGGCCGCCCTCGGTGCGCCGCGTGAAGATGTGCTGGTAGTTGGAGAAGCCGTGGCCGGGCAGGGGATCAAGCTTCTCGGGGTCGCCATAGCCCGGCGGATGGGTGGCAGACTCCAGCTTGCGGGGATTGCCGTTCTCGTCCGGCGGCAGGTCGCATTCGAGGTCGATGACTTTCCGCATGGTGCTGCCGCCGATCGTTTGAGTGTTCGTCGGAACAGGATAGCACCGGCCCACAATGTGTCGATGCGATCGTCGCTGAGTGACGGCGCGGTGGTCGGCAGTGATGGTTTGGCATCCTCCTTGCCTGTCGCAGGCGAAACCAGGAGGGCTGGATCGATGCTGACGCGCAGAACCCTGTTGCACGGCGCTTCGGCGGGCGTAGCGGTTGCACTTGGCCATCTCGCCATCATTCAGGCGGAGAGCACGCGTGTGCTTCGCTTCGTGCCGCAAGCGGCGTACTCCGCGCCAGATCCGGTCTGGACATCGGCGATCATCGTCGCGACCCACGCGTTCATGGTGTGGGACACGCTGCATGGCGTGGATATCAACCTGACACCCCATCCGCAAATGTGCGCGGGGCATGTCGTATCCGATGGGGGGCTGACCTGGACCTTCACGCTGCGCGACGGCCTGCTGTTCCATGATGGTGGCAAGGTCCGTGTGCAGGATGTGATCGCCTCGGTCCAACGGTGGGCGCAGCGTGACACGTTCGGCCAGCTGCTACTGAGTCTGGCCACGAAGATGACGGCTCTGGACGACAAACGGCTCCGTATTCAACTGACCGAGCCGTTCCCGCTGATGCTGTACGCACTGGGTGCCCAGAACTGCTTCATCATGCCGGGTCTGTCACGTTGGTACCCCCGGAGCGAGCAACTGATGAAATTGGGGATGTCAGGCTGAGGCTGCCACAGCAGTATTCCAAGCGGCGAAGGCTTCACCGCGCCGGGTCCGGTGGGTGCTGGCGGTGGTCAGATGACGGCAGACATTGAAGGTGTTGTAGCTG
>DATHNE010000175.1:0-9538 GCA_035486355.1 Acetobacteraceae bacterium | reverse complement strand
TTCCAATCAATCGCCACGAATGCAAAGGCTGGTTGCCCGGTCTCCAAGTTGATGAACATCGAGGTCGGCTTCGAGGCCACGCTTGCCTCGTAATGTCCGAGCAAGGCTGCGCCTTTGACATCCGGGGCACCACCAGATCGGTGGCCTTCCACCAATCCGGGCCACCAACGGCTCGTAGGGGAATGACCGCTTCTGCGGCGCCGGCCAGGGCGGCTGGATGACCGGAGTGGGCGTATAGCGGATGGGCAGAATATGGCTGGGTGCGGAATGACAGGTAGGGATGACATGACGGGATGAAACGGACGCGCATCATAAGAATACCCTCTGGCTCAGAGGTATCCACCCGATGGAGCCCTTGGTCCGGGGCGATTAGATTGCGCCCTGACACGATCTCAGGGCAGAAGATGCTCGACGAAGTCGACATGATGACTGGGATGGTCGAATCGATCCTGTCATTCACGCGAGACGATGCGAAGCAGGAGGCGCGATCGCTCGTCGATCTGAGCGCCCTGGTCGAAGGCATCTGCGAGGATGCCGCGGACGCCGGGGACAAGGCGACCTTTTCGGGACCGCGCGGCATCACGATTTCCTGCCGGCCGACGGCCATGCGGCGGGCGATCTCCAATCTCGTAGATAACGCCGCGAAGTACGGCGGCATGGCTTCTGTGACGCTTGCTCCAGAGGCCGACCGCGTCGTGATCCTCGTCGAAGACGAAGGCCCTGGCATCCCGCGGAGCGAACGGGAGAAGGTGTTCGAGCCCTTTTACAGGATCGGCAGCGCGCGCGATCCGAGCACGGGTGGGGTCGGGCTCGGTCTCTCCGTTACCCGGTCGATCATCTGGGAGCACGGCGGGGAGATCAGCCTTGGCTCTCGGAAGGGTGGCGGCCTGGTAGTGCGGGTCCACCTACCCGCCGAACCCGGAACCAACATGCCGACCGAAACGGGCGGCCAAGCTCCAACGCCGGGGCCTCCGGAAATCTGATTTATCGGTCTTTGCTGTGCTTCCCGGATCGGCCAGCCTCGGCCGGTACCAAGCTGCTGATCCGCGAGTTTGCGCTGAGGGTCGGGAGCGCTGGAACCGCGTATCCAGCGTGAGCTGCTTCGATGGTCGCAAGCGCATGACCCTCGCCCGACGCCCGTGGTGTCTGGGTGGTGTCCAGCTCGGCGGAGGCGTTTGTGCCGCCTCACGGCGGTCTTCGCAAGTCTTTGTTTTTCCTTTGAAAACTGGAGCGGGCGAAGGGATTCGAACCCTCGACCCCAACCTTGGCAAGGTTGTGCTCTACCCCTGAGCTACGCCCGCGCTCCGTTGCCCCGCGCCGGGGCAGGGCGCGGTTTCTAGGCGGCTTCCCGGCGGTTGGCAACCCGCCAGCGTACTGTGTCAGTCCGCCGCGGCCGACAAGAGAACGCGGCTGTGCACCGCCTGGCCGAACGCCTCGAAGATGCGGCGGGAGACCGCGTCGGTCTCCCAGTCGTATTCCGGGTGCCACTGGACGCCGACCGCGAAGCCGGGCGCATTCAGCACCCGCACCGCTTCGATCTGCCCATCCGGCGCAACGCCTTCAGCCACCAGGCCAGGGGCCATCCGATCGATCCCCTGGTTGTGCAGCGAGTTGACCGCGATCTGCGCTGCGCCTGCGATCCGATGCAGCCAGCTACCGGGGATGACGCGGATGGTGTGGGCCTTACCCTGCCGCACCTTGGCCGAGGGCTGCATCGGGGTGGAATGGTCGATCCGGTCGGGCAGATCCTGCAGCCGCTGATGCAATGTGCCGCCAAGCGCCACGTTCAGCTCCTGGAAGCCGCGGCAGATTGCCAGCAACGGCACGCCACGGGTGATCGCGGCGCGAATCAGCGGCAGGATAGCGCCATCGCGGGCCGGGTCTTCCGGGATGCCTTTGGGATGCGGCGGGCCGCCATACAGGCTGGGCTGCACGTTTGATCGGCTGCCGGTCAGGATGATACCATCCAGGCGGTCGAGCAGGGTTTCGACGTCGGTCTTGTCGCCGTTGGCAGGGATCAGCACCGGGACGGCGTGCACCACCTGGTCGGTCGCGCAGACATAAGTATCGGACGCGGCGTGGTTCGGCATCCCGAAGACGCCGAACTGTTTGGTGCAGCAACTGATCCCGACGAGTGGCTTCAAGGTCCGGCGCGCCAAATGGTTGCCGGAGGATGATTACGGAGTCTCATGGCAAAAAAAAGCTGAATTTTGCTAGATCGGCCATGCAGTCCACGCACGTGGGCAGGTTTTCGGCGCGCCGGGCCCCGAAATGGCGACCCGATCGCGCACACGTTTCGTTTATAAAGCCTATGCAACTTATGCCTTGGACGCAGGTTCGTCTTTGGCCCTAGCGTCAACGCGCCGCAGGTGCGGCTGGGCAGAATGCGTCCGACCACAAGGGCGCGGCAGGGGGCACAATGAAGCAGGACACCAAACATCGCTGGACCCACGCGCTGCTCGGGTGTGCCGCAGTGCTGGTCGCGTCTGGGATGGCGGTTACGCCGCGCGCGGCTCGGGCGCAGTCGATGCCGAAATTGGATTTCGCCGGGTCAGTGACCTGGTACGGCCAGGTACCGATCATGATCGCGGTCGACAAGGGCTACTTCAACGCCCAGGGGCTGGACGTGGGATATCAGGTGATCCTGGCCTCCGGCGACCGCCTGGCGTCGGTCACCGCAGGATCCACCGCGTTCTCCAACCTCGGCCGCACGGCGATCATCCCGGCGATGGCAAGGGGCGACACCAGTTTCTACTACTTCGCCAATATCGATGACTCGCCAGGCAACGAGGGCTGCTGGGCGCGGCCGGGCTTTGCCGACTTCAAGGCGCTGAAGGGGCATAAGGTTGCAGCCAACACTTCGGCCGAGATCACCATGAACGGTCTGCTGGAAGCCCAGGGCATGACTGAAAAGGACGTCCAGTTCGCCAACCTGCCGCCGAACGAAATGGCGCCGGCGCTGGCCAACGCGAATGTCGACGCAGCCTGCGTGTGGCAGCCGCTGCTGGACGGTCTGAAGAAGGCGGCGCCGGACGGCAAGCTGCTGGGCACTGACATGGACACGCCGAACTACCAGAAGTTCAAGTCGATGGCGTCACCCGACATCATGATCATCTCGCGCAAGCTGGTCGACGAGCATCCGGACCAGGCCCGCAAACTGGCGACGGCGATCCTGGAGGGCGTGGACTTCACCTTGCAGCATCCCGACCAGGCGGCCGATACGGTCGCGCATTATTTCCACCAGGCGCCGGAGCAGGTACTCGCCGGCATCAAGGCGTTTCGCTACTACGGCTCGGCTGACTTCGCGGCGCATATGACGCTGCACACCGCGCAGATGCAGTCGCTGACGCAGTGGCTTTACGACGCCCACAAGATCCCCAGCCTGCCTGACGTGACCAAGTGGGAGAACACGAGCTTCGTGCCGACGCACTAAGGTCGCCTGCCGGTCGTGTTGGCGCGCGTATGTCTGCGGATCGGGTCGGTCGCCGCGTTCCTGCTGCTGTGGCATGTGGCCACGACCTGGGGTTGGGTGTCGGGGGTGTTCCTCCCCTCCCCGGCGGAGGTCGTGGCGCAGGCGATCGCGCTGATCCGCGATGGGGAACTTTGGTCGTCGATTCTGGTGTCATCGGGGCGGGTGTTCGCCGGCTTCGCATTGGCCGGTGTGGTTGCGGTACCGCTCGGCATTGTGATGGCCGTGTGGTGGCCGGCGAAGGCCATCGTTGATCCGTTCATTTCGCTGTTGCGTCCCCTGCCCTCCATTACCTGGATCCCGCTGACCATCCTGTGGTTGGGCATCGGCGAGGAGCAGAAGGTCGCGATCGTGTTTCTGGGGTCGTGGATCTACATCCTTGTCTATACGTTGGCAGCAGTGACACGGGTTGATCCGGTGCTGGTGCGTGCGGCGCGCAACTTGGGGGCCGGCGATGTGGCGGTGATGACGCAGGTGATCCTACCCGCGGCGCTGCCGGGGATCATTTCGGGGTTGAAGATCACGTTGGCGATCTCCTGGTCCTGTGTGTTGTCGGCGGAGCTAGTGGCGGCGCAGAGCGGGCTAGGCGCGTTGATTTGGCAGGGCAAGGACTGGGGCAATCTGGCGTTGGTGCTGGTGGGGATGGTGTGCATCTCGATCACCGTGCTGGTCACCGACGCGATCGTGGCACGACTGGAGCGGATCCTGCTGCCGTGGGAGCGGCATCGGCGTTGAGCACACCGATCCTGGCGGCCGAGCATGTGACCAAGCTGTATCCGGTGGGGCGCCGCGCGCCCGTGGCGGCAGTGCGCGATTTGTCGATGGAGGTGGCCGAGGGCGAGTTCGTTTGCCTGTTGGGCGCGTCTGGTTGCGGCAAGACGACGATGCTGAACATGTTCGCCGGCTTCGTTCAGCCGACGAAGGGTCGGGTGTTGTTGCAGGGCTCGCCGATCACGCGGATAGAGCCACGCTGTGGGATGGTGTTCCAGTCCTATGCGCTGTTCCCGTGGAAGACGGTGCAGGGGAATGTGGAATTCGGATTGAAGATGCAAGGCGTGAGCGCCGCCGAGCGGCGGCGGCGCGCCAAGTGGTTTATCGAGCTGGTGCATCTGCAGGGGTTCGAGAGGCACTATCCGGCGGAGCTGTCGGGCGGCATGCAACAGCGGGTGAGCCTGGCTCGGGTGCTGGCGGCGGACCCGGTGGTGCTGCTGATGGATGAGCCGTTCGCGGCGCTGGATGCGATGACGCGGCAGGCGATGCAGGAGGAGCTACTACGCATCCAGGAGGCCAGCCGCAAGACGGTGGTGTTCATTACGCACAGCATTGATGAGGCCTTGATCCTGGCGGATCGGATCGCGGTGATGTCGGCAAGGCCGGGGCGGGTGAAGACGGTGCTGAAGAATACGTTGCCGCGGCCACGGCATGTGTCGGTACAGTTGTCGACGGAGTACGCGGCGTTGAAGGCGGAGGTGTGGGGGTTGGTGGAGGAAGAGGTGCAGGGGCACATCGAGGCGACGGTTACGAGAGCGGGCGGCTAGCCCCATTTGCGAGGTGCACCGCGACGGAGCGATCTCGCGCCAGCGCGGCACTGCGGTTCATGCGCCACCGGAGCGAGATTGCGTCGTCGCTACGCTCGCAATGGCAGTGGAATGCGGGCCGCACCCATCCTCAGCGATCCAGCAGTACACCGGGCCAGGTGCCCGCCCGCGACAGCTCGCGCGTCGCCTCGCGGATCGTGTCGTGGAAGCGATCCAGAATATCAGAATGCGCCATCCCGGTCGCGCGCACGATCGCCAGCGGCCAATAGGCGCGCGGACGGAAGCGCACCGCTGCCACCGTGCCATTCTGACGGTCCAGCTCAAACGCACCCTGGGTCAGCAGCGTGTAGCCGATGCCGGCGCGGATCATCGCGCGGATGATGGAATGATCGTCGGCCTCGGCGCGGATGTTCAACGTCACGCCGGTGCGCGCCACCCAACTGTCCAGCAGGCGGCGCGAGGCATTCGGCCGGCTGGGCACGATCAGCGGCACCTCGCTCAGATCGGCAATGCGGATCTGCGCGCGGTCCAGCAGCCGATCGCCGGGCCGGCCGACAAGGAACACTTCCTCCTGCAACAGCGGGGTGATCTCGAAGCCTTTCTGCGGTAGCGGGTCGTGCAGGCAGGAGATGTCCACCTGGCCCCGCACCAGCCATTCATGGATATGCGAGCTGAAGCCACCGACCAGCTTCAGGAAGATGGCGGGATAGCGGGCGGTGAATCGTTCCACCAGCGCCGGCACCAGGAAATGCGCCGCGGCTGGCGGTACCGCGAAGGCGATGGTGCCGGAAGGTCCCTGCGCCCCACTGCGGATCTCCTGCTTGGTCTGCTCCAGGTCACGCAACACGGCCTGGCAGCGTTCCAGCAGCACCTGCCCGGCACTGGTCAGGCTGACACCATGGCCGTGCCGCTTGAACAGTTTTGCGCCGACCTCGTCTTCTAGCTTGCCGATCTGGCGGCTGACCGCGGGCTGAGAGATGCGCAGCAGCTCCGCCCCACGGCTGTAGCTGCCGCACTCCGCGACGGTCTGGAAGTAGCGAAGGGCGCGCGTTTCCACGCCGCGTGGCTCCGGAGAGATGAAACGTTCAGCTTATAAAGCCTATGCACCTTATGCCTTGGACGCAAGATCGCGAACCCGATAGCGTCAGGCACCACGAAGGGCCCGCGACGGGCGTGATGGGGACGCGATGAAATTCGGACTGCTCAGTCAGATCCAGGTACCGAAGCCGTGGATCGAGACCACGGAACGGCAGACCTATTGGGACAATCTCGATCACGTCGTGGCCGCCGAGGCCGCTGGGTTCAGTCATTTCTGGCTGACCGAGCAGCACTTCTTCGCCGAGATCGGGCATTGTTCCTGTCCAGAAATGTTTCTGGCGGCACTGAGCCAGCGCACCAGCACGATCCGGCTGGGCTTCGCGGTGATCCTGATGCCCTGTCACAACCCGTTCAATGTCGCGGAACGGGTCGCGACGCTGGACGTGCTGAGCAATGGCCGCTGCGAATTCGGCGCCGGGCGCGGCACCGCGGCATACGTGGTGGAAGGCCTGGGGTTCAACGCCGAGCCGACCACGGCGCGCGCGGTCGGGCGCGAGGCGCTGCAGGCCGTGGTGAGCATGCTTGAGCAGGAGCATTTCCCCGGTTTCAAGGGCGAGCACTTCAATCTGCCGCCGCGCCAGGTCGTGCCGCAGGCGATCCAACGCCCCCATCCGCCGATCTGGTACGCCGCGTCCAATCTGGAAACCTTCGAGCGCGCCGGCGCCGATGGCGTGGGCGTGCTGAGCGTGACACGCTACACGCCGGAACAAGTGAAGCCACATGTCGACGCCTATCGCGCGGCCATCCGCAATGCCAAGCCAGTGGGTCGTTTTGTCAATAACCAGGTCGGCGCCTTCGCCGTCGGGCTGGTGCATGATGACGATCGAACCGGCAAGCAGCTCGGTTGCGCGGCGGCACGGTTCTATTATGGCGACAACGATGCGGAGCTGAATAAGGTCCGCTTCGGGTCGTCGGAAGGCGTGGCGGCGATCAAGTCGCGCATGGCGAGCTATACCGATGACGATATGATCGAAAGCGGCATGGCGATCGGCGGCAATGCCGATAGCGTCTGCCGGCAGGTGGAGCGCTGGGCCGAGACGGGGCTGGATCAGATGATATTCATGCTGCAGATCGGCCGCACCACGCATGATCAGGTGCTGCGCGCGATCGAACTCATCGGGGAGAAGGTGATCCCCCGCTTCGCCGGCTGATGTCGAAGCACGATTTTCCGGCGGAAGAGTTTGCCGACCGCATCGCACGCACGCGGGCCGCGATCGGGGCGGCCGGATTCGACTGGCTGTTGGTGATGCATCCGATGTCGCTGCACTGGTTGATCGGGACCGAGGCGAAGAGCTATCAGACGTTCCAGTGCCTGGCGGTGTCGGCGCGGCGCGGCCCGTTGGTGATGTTCACGCGTCTGTCGGAGCGCTGCGAGTTTATCGAGGACACCCTGGCCGACGAAGTGGTGGGCTGGGGCGGCGGCGAGCCGGAGGATCCCATCCAGGCCTTCGTGGGATTGGCAGATCAGCTTGGATTGCGCGGCGCGCGTGTTGGCTTGGAGACGCCGCCCTATTACCTGCATCCGCATCAGTATGTACGGCTGAGGGACTTGCTCGGCGCGGCGCTGGTGGCTGAGCCGGTCAATCTGGTACACGCACTGCGCGCGGTGAAATCGCCACGCGAAATCGCGTTGATTCGCGAGTCGGCACGCATTGCCGATCTGGCAATGGCCGCCTGCATCGACGCAGTGGCAGAGGGGCGCAGCGAGCTGGAAATCGCCGCCGCAGTGTATCAGACGCTGCTGGCGAATGGCAGCTCGCTGCCGGCCAGTGCGATAAATCTTGTCACTGGTCCGCGCTGCGGCTTCGCGCACGGCGCGCCGACATTGCGTCGGCTGGCGCGTGGTGACCCTGGCAATGTCGAATTCGGCGCCGCCTTCAAGCGCTACACTAAAACCATCGGTCGGCAGTTCAATCTTGGAGCCCCCTCCCCGCGCGTGCGCGAACTGTACGACGTTGTGCGCGAAGCGTTCGAAGCCTGTCGCGCCGAGATGCGTGATGGTGTGCCGGCAATCGTGCCGCACGAGGCAGCGAGGGGTGTGATCGCGCAGGCGGGCATGGATCGCCATCGGGTGCACACCACCGGCTACGGTGTCGGTCCCGGCGTGCCGCCGTCCTGGGGCGAGCCGCTGAACATGTTTGGCGGCAGCACCGACATCCTGCGCGCGGGCATGGTGGTGTCGGTGGAACCGCCGGTGTTCATTGCCGAAGAACGCCTGGGCGTGCGGATCATCGACAATGTATTAGTAACGGAACATGGCGCGGAACTGCTGTCGACCTATCCGCTGGACCTCATGGTGCTCGATTGAGGCAGACCGACGCTGACGGGGTGACCCGCTATCACCCCGTCAGCGTTGTACCGGCCGCCGATCCGGCCAGCGCCAGATCCGGTCAGCCCCCTGCGTAGAAGTAGCTGGCCCAACTTCCGCCGGAGTTCATGAACGGCTTGATGTCGAACTTCTTCGGGGCCTCGGCGGCTGGCGAACCCGACTGATTGATCAGATCAGCATCGGGCCGCAACAGGATTCCAAGGTTTTTCTGGAAGCAGGCCTTGGTCCAACCGGCTTCGGCCTTCTGCCCACTGCCCATCTGGGTGGTGGTGTTATTGGGGTTGCTCAGGCTTGAGTAGACCTCACCCCAGAACGATACCCATTCGGCATTGGCGCCCAACGTCGAAAACAGACTTTCGCCCGGGGCGCCGAAGAACAGCCAGGATGGATAGTAGCCGATCCATTCGCCCAGCCCGCTGGCAGTGGTCTGCACCCAGAACCACCAGTTGTTGTTGACCACCGCGTAGCCGATGGCGAGGCCATATTGCGCGCCACCGAAGCTGCTGGCCGGCGACAGGCCGATGCCAGGATAGATGTTGCCGCTGACCTGCACCCAGCCATCGACGTCATTGTTGTAGCCGCCGATGTTGTCGCCGTCCTTGGTGTAGCCGTTGGTGGTGTAATAGGTGAAGAGATGCGGCGACCAGTCGCCATTCAGGCTGTGATCACAGCTCCAGCCGGCTTCCAGCGACTGTCGCTGGGGACGATCGTAGTTCTGCAGGCCGAGCTGCATGATGGAGTGATCGTTCGACGTTTCGACGTAAGGTTGCCAGACGTTCAGCCATGTTTCGCATCCGAGGCAATTGACCGTCTGCTCGCTTTGCGCGTGAAAGAAGCCGAAGGGATTGGGATCGGCGGGTCCAGGACGGTGCGGATTGAGCCGCGCAGCACCCGGCTTGGCGAGATGTTCGGCGAGGCTGCGCACATCGTGCAATGCGGCGAGATTCTTGCGCAGGATGGGAACCGTGCCCGATGGCCCACGATCCGTGCCGGGCTTCAACAGCTCGAATTCCACGGCCTGCGTATCAGCGACTTGCGTCACGCGGTGCGGCGGCGGTGGCGCGGCGATCTTGCCGCGCGCGGCCGACTGCGATTCAACCGGCA
>DATHNE010000174.1:0-38217 GCA_035486355.1 Acetobacteraceae bacterium | reverse complement strand
AAGTTGTCAATCCGAGAAGTGGCCAGAGGGTGTCACTCTATGCCCGCGCGGTGCATGAACGGCTTCAGTGTCAGGCCGTGCATAATCGTGGGTGGTGTTGATGGCGAGGTGGCGCGGCAGCGGCGGACTGATCAGAGGCGTCGTTTCCGAAAATGATTCCTGCGCTAGTGCGGAGCGCACTGGAGAGCGTGGTCTCGCGCATGTTGAGCACCGTCTGTTTGGGCGGCATGGTGGCATGGCCCGTCGCCCTGACTTGAAGCTGAATGGGACACCGCAATTCGCGCAGTTGCTGCGCCAGATTACCAGCACGATTGTACGCCCGTCCACGGTGTGGTGTTCGATCTCGCCGACGCGTACATAACTTTGGTTGTCGATTTGGAATGCTTCCAATGTTGCCATATCAATATCATGCTATTGCCGTGTCCGAATTCGCATATCGGGTCCGGCGGAATGTCGGTAACACGTGATTGCGGCTGATCGATAGCTCCACGCTTAGTTTTCAAAATTCCGATCTCTGGCTGGATGTCGGGGTCTTCCTTGCCGGTTACAAGACGCAGCATCACGACAAGATCGCTGCGCGGCTCGACTGCCGCCTGGACGCGGATTGCACTGACGTGCCGGCCGTCAGTCGAGTTTTGCGGTTACTGGCGAGGTGGCAAACGGCGGTGATCACGGTCCCCGAGTCGTGGTGCACTGCACGGTATCGAAGACACGTTGGCATGACGTCGTTTCTATATGCGGACGTGTCGCTGCCAGTGACTCCGCCGCTGCGCCGTCTGCGTTTGCCTTGGTCTGTGCGACGATCGCGACGGTACCGAACAGCGCATTCAGGAAATCACCAATTGGTTGCGTCACCGAGTCGTATCTTTCGTCCGCCGCGTCTTGATCCGCCCGCGCAACCGCAACGCGGTACTCCGCGATATATCTGGCGAACTTTGCTCTCTCTATCCCGAACTGTTGTGCGTACTGCTGAACAGTTATCAGATGGTTATCGGTTTGGGCAGCCAACTGCCGCCTGCTATCAGCCAAGTGGTTGTAGACTGGCACCAAATTCTCATCATACGCGGCCCAAAGGGGTCTTTCGACCTCTTCAATGCACCAAGCCATCCCGAGATATGTGGTCCAGTGTTGCTTCGTACAAGTTTCGCCCGCAGTTTTAATCTGTTCGCTGGATGGCGGCTGCGGTGTTGCAGCACATCCAATCAGTAAGCTCAGTAGCACCACGCCCAGGATCAGTCGCACGGAGCAGCCCCCGTCTTCCTGCCCGGCTTGCGCAGGGTGGTTGGTCGCGTGCGAACACGGAAGCACGCCCCACCTATTTCCCGCTCCGAGTGCGGCACTAAGCAGTGTTCCAAACACACCCGGAATGATAGCGGCTAGAATGATGCCGCCTGCGGTGGCAAACATGTTCTACAATGCTGCTTGTGTTGGCTGGTCTTCAAGTTTCTTTCGATCCACGCAATCCGCAACTCTCTGGTTCCAGTCCTGCCATTCGGGTTGCGATACCTTGACGATCGCGCCGATAAGACCGAAGAAATTCGCGCCAGTGTAAGGCTCGGCGCCGGCTTCTTGGCGACATGCCATGCGATCGTGGTACGCCTGTCCGCATCCCGTCAGCAGACACAGCACCAGCACACATATCGTCGCTCGCACCGAACAGTCGACCGTGATCATCTTGCGGCGACATCTGCTAGATAATACCGGAATGAAACCAGTATGTTGTCCCGTGGTGCCAGTTCGTAGTCGATGATTGGTGCCGGTCTGGCTATCTGGAGGAATCCAGAGCCGGTATCAGAATGTTCCGGAAAGGATTGTGTGGGCGGCACTCGATTTAGCACCCTCCGCGTCCCTTTGTTGCGTTATCAATGCGTATTGCAAAAGCAGCCCGCCGGTAGGCCGTTGATCTGGCACGGGCCGGTGCAGACGGAATTGGCATAGGTGTAGCAAGCGCACTGGTTTTGCTGCGCCACCGCCCCATTGTGCCTGTCAACCCAAACTGAATGAGGCTGCGCTGGCAGGTATCGCAACCCGAGGTCGGCGTATAGCGCCTCGGTAGCCCAACCAGTGCCCACCGGCATGCTTGTCGGCGTTGAGGTCGGCGACCACGTTGACCCCTCGACGGTTTCGGGGGTGCCCCCGAACAGCAGGCAGGCAGTGACACCGGCGCTCGCCACGAGGCTCAGGATTCTCATTTGCCCCCTCCCAGGGATGTAGTTCGGTATCTTTGTTGCTTTAAAGCGGTGGGTCAATAACCAACAGCAAGCTTTCCTTCCCGCATGGACTTGTGGGACCTGTTCGCGGCGAACCTGCGGCGTCTTCGTCACGCCAAGGGGTTGTCGCAAGAGAACCTCGCCTATACGGCGGGGGTCAACCGCACGTATCTGAGCAAGCTGGAGACAGGCGCGAGCTACGTCGGCCTTGAGATCATAGGTAGGCTCGCGGAGGTGCTTGAGGTCGAACCGGCCGACCTACTTCGGCGACCTTCAAGGCGACAGGGCCGAGGTCGATAGCTCCGATTGAGAGGGCGATTAGGCGTGCGCCAGACCAAAGTGCTGCACCAGTCAATGGTCGAAGGTCACGCGGCCCAAAGGCGCGCAAACGCACGAAAGCGGTGCCGCAGGAAGCCGAAAGCGACGACACGAACCCAAGAACGGCGAGGCTGGACGGTTCCGGAACGGCCGTTGCCGCCGGAGCAACGATCGTCGCACCCGACACGGCCTGCATGTTCTGGCTGCTGCCGCCGAACAGACAGCCATCCAACAAGCTGTGGTTCATCTGGATGTTGCCGCTGTAGTCCAGGAAGTCGCCGCTGAGCGTCTGGCCATTGGAGCTGATGGTCAGCGTGCTGTTGCTGCCGATGATGTTGAACAGCACCTGATCATCGGTCAGGCCGATCAAGCTGATCGCGCCGTTGAAGTTCGGGTTGTTGGCGGCGATGTTGGACACGACGTCCTGGCCCACGGTCAGGCCGGTGCCGTTGATGGTGAGCACACCGCCATTGGTCAGTTTCACAGTGCTGACGGCAAACACGTAGTTGCCGCTGCCATCCAGGTGGCCAGAAGTGGCAGTGTTGGCCAGCGTGCCGTTGCCGGCGGTGATGCTCTGCCAGCGCCGGTTTGGCCGCCCAGGTGGTCGACATGGAACTGAGCGCATTCAACGCGATCTGCACGTTGGCGTTATTGCCGGTCACACCACCCGTGATGGTGGTCTTGCTGACGTTGATGGATGAGCTGATCGCGCTGATTTTCAGACCACCCCGAAAATTTTGCCTGAAAAGGCGCGTGGGGGCCACTTTCTGTTGATGCCCTTCCGTCCCATGGTCGTGACGAGCGACGAGGCCTGTCACCCGCACCCATCACGGCCGATCAGACCGCTTGGCGGCCGGAGAAGCTGCTGTCCCAGACGGGCGGCCTCACCCCGGCAGAGCGGCGGGCGGCCATCGGCCCGATGACGGATGCCTGCCGCGCCCTGTCCGGTAGCGTTCGCCAACAATCGCGAGGTTTAGAGGGGATGGTTTAGGGGACTACGTCAGATAGTCTCGAAATATGGCTGAATCCAGCGGTAATTGGCGGACAGGGTGGGATTCGAACCCACGAACCCTTGCGGGTTGGCGGTTTTCAAGACCGCTGCCTTAAACCGCTCGGCCACCTGTCCGACATTGCTATGTCAATGGCTTAGCACCGCCTCCTGGGAACAGAAAGAGAGGGATTGGCACCCAACTGGCACCCGATTTGGCACCAAACATACAAGGATAAGCGGGTACGAGCCGGCATAGTGGAGGCCATGAGCCCGTACGACATCGCCGAAATCGACGCTAAAGGGGACCGTGGGATACGATGCAGTATACTGAGCGGCGCTTTTCAAGACCGCCGCCGTAAGCCGCTCGGCCACCTATCCGCGTCGGACGCTAGCGTCCGACCCGTCCAGGAACAAGCGTTGACGTGCTATCGATGTAATGGGCATGTTACGGCGTCAAGGGTCAGACGCGACATCAACGTAGTGCCACAGAGCCCGGGTTGGACATGACAAAACGCCTCATTCGCCCGGGCCTTGCCGCGCTTGTGCTCGCCGCGCTCGGCACCGTCGCCGCTCATGCTGCCCCGCCAGCCGATCCCTCCAGCATTTGGACCTTGCAGGAAGAGAATGCGTCGGTTTCCACCGCCCACCTGACGGATCGCTACTACGTCAATGGTTTGCGCCTGGGCTGGACGTCGCCGACGGATGCGGTGCCCGGCTTTCTTGCCTCAATGGGCCACGCGCTGTGGGGCGACGGCCAGCAGCGCATTGCCTTCGATCTCACGCAGCAGATGTTTACCCCGGCCAACACCGCGGCCAGTGAGCCCGTCCCGGGTGACCGGCCTTACGCCGGGGTCCTGCTCGGCAATTTTTCCTTGATTAGCGACACCGACACCAGTCGCAGCACGCTGACACTCAGCCTTGGTGTTGTTGGACCAGCCTCGGGCGCCGAGCAACTGCAGAACGGGTTTCACGATCTGATCGGCCAGGACCGAAACAATGGCTGGACCAACCAGATCCAGAATACGCCGGCAATCGAGCTGCTGAGCGAGCGTGTCTGGCGCTTGCCGCTAGCCCAGTTCGGCGGCCTGGAGACCGACGTGTTGCCGTCGCTAACTGCCGCGGTGGGCGATGTACGCGACTATCTGCAGACCGGCGCGATCATTCGCCTGGGGCAGGGACTGACCTCCGACTTCGGCGTCCCGCGCGTGCGGCCGGGCCTGAGCGGCGGCGATGCCTATGTGCAGACCCGGCCCTTCGCCTGGTACGTGTTCGCCGGCGTCGACGGCCAGGCGGTGGGGTACGACATCACGCTGCAAAGCAATCCGTTCCGCGGCGGCCCGCATGTCGACGCGATCTGGGACGTCGGGGAGCTGGAGGGCGGTGTGGCTATCCTGGCCTACGGCGTGCGCCTGACCCTCACTTATGCGGCACAAACGCAGGAGTTCGAGGGCCAGCACGGGGGCCTGCACCAGTTCGGCTCCGCCGCCCTGTCGGTGAAGTTCTAGCCTGTCGCCCTGCACATTACGCGTTCGATGCGACCGCCTGGTCGATCTCGCCCTGGGTGATTCCTAATTTGGCCGCGGCCGCAATCACGTCGCGCCAAGTACCGTCATCGACCGGAATGCCCTCCTTTGCCCGCTTCTCGGCCGCGCGGCGTTCCGGCTCGCCGGGCAGCAGGATCTGCTCGAAGCCCGGTGCGACGCGGGATGACCTGATATGTGCCGCCGTGCTTGCCGCGGCTTCCTGGACCGCCGCCGGATCGTTCAGCTTCGCCGGGTCAATCACGATCGCCAGCATCGAATTCAGAATGCCGCCCTTGCGTTCCTGCTCGGCCCGTTGCCCGCCGGCCAGGGCACCGGCCATGATCTCGCACATCACCGCCAGGCCGGAGCCCTTATGCTTGCCGAACGCCAACAGCGCGCCGGTGTGATCGTGGATCAGCCCGGCAGGATCGTTGGTCGGGTTGCCGGCATCATCGACCAGGCAGCCCTCCGGCACATCGACGCCCTTGTTGAATGCCACGCGGGCCTTGCCGGCGGCGATCGTCGTCGTCGCCATGTCCAGCAGCAGGGCAGGGGATCCGTCCGTCCCCGGCACCGCGACGCAGAACGGGTTGGTGCCCAGCCGGGCCTCGGCGCACGCATACGGCGCCTGGATGTCGCGGTGGTCAGCGACGTTGACGAAGGCGATGAATGCCATCCCATGCTTCGCCGCCAGCTCGGCATAGGTGCCGACGCGCCCGAGATGTGACGAATTGCGCAACGCCAGCACACAGGCGCCCAGCTCCTTCGCTTTGCCAATCGCGCGTCGCACCGCATCTGCCGTCATGCGCTGGCCGTAGCCGCGGCGGGCGTCGATCACCAACAGCGCGCCGGCATCCAGCACCGTCTCCGGAGTCTGGTTCGGCACCAGCAGCCCGTCCTGCAGCAGCCGCACATAGGCCGGCAGCATGCCCACGCCGTGGCTGTCATGCCCAGTCATGTTGGCGCGGGTCAGGTGGTCGGCGACCTCCTGCGCCTCGGTCGCGTCGCTGCCCATGCGGGAGGCGACCAGGTGGATCAGGGCGTGAAGGGACTGCGATCGTAGCGTCGGCATGGTGCGTCCTGTCGATGATCAAGGGATGGGGCTCAAGAGGTCGGGCGATGGCGTCGCATGGTTTTCGCCAGCAGGTCGAGCGGCAATTCATGCGCGACGTGACCCAGCCGGCCGGTCATTGTTTCGGCAACGGTCAGAGCGTTCAGGATGGCTTCCTCGGTCGCCTCGGCCGCGGCCAGCAGCAGCGGATTGATGGTGTCGGCTGACAGCATGCGCAGCGACGCGATAGCCTCGCCATGCCGCACGTGATTGCCGGTGGCGAACGCCAGGAAGATGTCGCCGCTGCCATTGTAGCCAACACCGCCGACCCAGGCCAATCCCGTCGTCGCGCGCCGCGCCAGGCGCTGGCACTGAATCGGCAGCAGCGGCGCATCGGTGGCCAGGATCACAATGATCGATCCCGCGTCCTTCGGCGCATCGCGAGGCGACGGCACCACGTCGGTGCCGATCGCGCGGCCCACCGGCACGCCGTCGACGCGCAGCAGCTCCCGCGTGCCGTAATTCGCCTGCACCAACGCGCCCACCGTATAAGTTTCGTCAACGATCCGAACGACGCGTGATGATGTCCCCGTGCCGCCCTTGAATTCATGGCAGATCATGCCGGTGCCACCACCGACATTCCCCTCGGCGATCGGTCCCGACGTCGCGCCATCCAGTGCCGCGAACGCATGCGCGGTGGTGATCGGAAACGTTCCGGCCTCGCTCAGCCAGCCATCATGCGTTTCCGCCA
The DNA here is from genome assembly GCA_035486355.1 of Acetobacteraceae bacterium. Classification (GTDB taxonomy): domain Bacteria; phylum Pseudomonadota; class Alphaproteobacteria; order Acetobacterales; family Acetobacteraceae; genus Palsa-883. The sequence goes on along the minus strand of DATHNE010000174.1, from coordinate 31,373 downwards.
CGACCGGCAGCAGCCACGGCATCGGCACAGCCTCGCGCACCGCATAGGCGCACACCGCATCACGCACCACGCCGACGCAATGCGTGTTGGTGATGCAGATCGGCGAGGCCAGCATTCCCTGCTCGGCGATCCACGCCCAGCCGGTCATTTCGCCATTCCCGTTGAACGAATGGATCGCCGCGAACACCGCGTCGGTCCACAGCTCCGGCCCGCGCGGACAGATCGCGGTAACACCGGTGCGCACGATCGCCGGTTCGTCGCGGACAACCGTGGTGTATCCAACACGCACGCCCGGCACGTCAGTGATGGCGTTCCAAGCTCCGGTTGGCAGCGTGCCGGTGGCGATCCCCAACTCCCGCAGGCGCGCGCGTGGCACGGCCCCGCGCTACTCTCCGGCCAGACGCGCGGCCATCAGCGGTGCCGCCAGACGCATCAACGACGCCACGTCGGACAACCGGTCGATGGCCAATACTTCGCTTGCCAGGCGCGCCGTCCGTTCCGGCCCTAGCACGGCCTCGGCCAGCCCGGAGAACTTCGCGCGCAGCTCGGCTTCGGTCAGGAAGTTCGACGGCTCGCCTTTCGGCACCACGACCTTCCGCACGAAGTTCTGCCCACGCGCCACGATCGTCACCTTGCCCGACATGTTGGCGGGGAACTCCGCCTCGATCTCCGGATCCAGCTCACTCGCGATCTTCGGCAGCAGCGACCGGATCGTTGCGTCTTGCAGCAACTGGTAACTGTCCCAGTCCATCGCCCCGGTCGCCAGCGCGGATGCCACCACAAACGGGCCACTGAACTGACCGTCCACCACGTTCTGTGGGTTGATCTTCTTCTCCGGAGGCGCGCCAACCAGCATCATGCCCGCGCGCGGCAGGCCCAGCATGACATGCTCGATCTCCTCCGGCTTCAGCCCATGCTCGGTGCGCAAGGCCAGCGCCGCATCGATGCTGGCGTGGCCATAGCGGCACGACGGGTAAGGCTTCACCGCAGTGTTCATCAGCTCGAAGACCGTGCCCAGGTCCTGCACCGCCCGTTGCGGTGTCGGATTGGGTGCGTAGGCCCGCATGAAGCCGTGCCGGCCTTCCAGCGCCTCAATCGTGCCCTTGAATCCCTCGCGCACCAGTGTCGCGGCCATCAGCCCATTCATCGCCGCCCAGCCGACCTGGAAGCGCTTGGTCCAGGCGCCGTTGACGAGGAACTGTAGACTACCGGCGGCCTGGCTGAGCACGGTGCCCATCGCGCCCTCGACCCCCGCGGCGTCCAGCCCGAACACCCGCGCCGCCGCCGCCGCCGCGCCGAACGCGCCGCAGGTCGCGGTGGGGTGGAAACCGCGGTCGTAATGTTCCCCAGCCGGTAAGGCCAGCGCGACCCGGCAGGTGATCTCATAGCCCGCGATGATCGCCGCCAACACATCGGCGCCCGAGGCGCCCACCATTTCGCCCGCCGCCAGCGCCGCTGGGATCACCGGCGCGCCCGGATGCAGCGATCCCGCCGCGTGGGTGTCGTCGAAATCCAGCGAATGCGCCAACGCCCCGTTCAGGAACGCCGCGCCAGCCGGCGTATAGCGCGAGGCATCGCCGAACACGCCGGCATTGCCGGCCGCCAAACCCATCGCCCGGGTCGCCGCCAGGAATGAGGCCGTGCTCTCCGCGTCGTGCCGCGCGCGAACGATGTTGCCCACCAGGTCCAGCACCAGGAAGCGCGCCCGCTCCACCACCGGCGCCGGCAGATGATCCAGGCTGATTTCCGCGCTGAACCGTGACAGCTCGCTGGTGATGCCCATCGAATACTCTCCCTCTCAGGTCGCCCCACTCGGGCCTCTCGTCACTCTGGCCGAAACCCGCCGCACGGCCAAGAGACGGCCCTCTGGGCAGCTACGACGACGTCTCTACGATGGGGCAGACCCCTTACCATTCGAGTGGTATGAGGGCTTCGTCTGCCCACCTGGAGTGCTGTGTTGCATCCCCCCCTCCTCGTGATTCTCGAGGCCATAACGGTTCTGATGTGTGGCGCGATGCTGTTCGTTGCGCGCACAAGCGGCACGGAACGGGATCCGATTCCCTGGCTTGGCGCCGGCCTGTTCCTGAACGCGCTGGGCCTGGTGATAGTGGTCCTGCCAGGCCCAATGTTCATCACGCGGGGCCTTGGGGTCGCAATGGTGCTCTCCGGTGGGTCGTTCGCCTGGATCGCGCTGCGGCAGTTCTTCGACAAGTCGCCGCGATGGGATGTCGCGGCGGTGGGGCCATTGCTCTGGCTGCTGGTGACGCGCCTGCCCGCCGTGGCCAACGACCCCGGCTGGCAAATGATGTTCAGTTGGGGGATCGGCGCGTTTTACATGGTCATCCTGACCTGGGCGCTGCGGCCAGATGGCACGGAATACCTGCCGGCCCGTACCTCGGCCCTCATCTTCCTCGGCATCCACGGAATTGTCTTCGCCCTGCGCGCCTTCCTCGCGGGCACCGGACTAGACGGGCAATATCGCGACCTGCTGTCCAACATCCTGATCATCGAGGGGCAGTTCCGCGTCATCGGCACGTCGTTCCTGGTACTGGCGCTGACCAAGCAGCGCGCCGAAAACATCGCCGCACGTAATCTGGAAGCTGCCGAACGGGCAAGTGACGCCCGCCGCCGTTTCGTTGCGCAAATGAGCCATGAAGTCCGCACACCGCTGAACGGCGTGTTCGGCCTGGCCCAGGTGCTGGCTCAGGATTCACGCCTGCTGCCCGACCAGCGCGAGCACGCGCAAGCGCTGGAAATCGCCGGCCGCCACCTGCTGTCGATTGTCAACGACGCCCTGGACCTCGCCAAGATCGACGCCGACCGCCTGGAACCAGCCTCCCGCGCGTTCGACCCGGCCTCCACCACCGAGGATTGCCTTGCCCTGCTGCGCCCCAACGCACTGGACAAGCGCATCACGCTGCGCTTCGAGCCAGACAGTGCGTTGCCGCTGCGCGTCCTCGGCGACCAGACCCGCCTGCAGCAGATCCTGCTGAACCTGCTGTCCAACGCCCTGAAATTCACCCCCGAGCGCGGCAGCGTCACACTGCGCACCGTCACCCTGCCGGCCGGCCTCCGCTTCGACATCATCGACACCGGCCCCGGCGTGCCACCCGATCAACGGCACCTGCTGTTCAAGGATTTCAGCCAGCTCGATCCCAGCACCAGCGAGGGCACTGGCCTGGGCCTCGCCATCTCCGCACGGCTGGCCGAACGGCTGGGTGGCAGCCTGCGCTACGTGCCGCGCGAGGACACGACCGGCAGTATCTTCCGCCTCATGGTGCCCTGGACCGAAGCCCCCGGCGACCCGCGGCGCCGCCACGCACCACCGGTTCCCACCACCAACGCCCTTCACCTGCTCGTGGTCGACGACGTGCAGGTCAATCGCGTCGTGCTGCGCGCCATGCTGACCGGCGCCGCCCACACCGTCAGCGAAGCGCGTGGCGGCCGCGAGGCGCTCGGTCTAATCCACCAGCACCACTACGACATGATCCTGCTGGACATCCGCATGCCCGATATCGACGGCCTGGAAGTCACCACCCGCCTGCGGGCCATGCCCGGCTGGACCTCCGAAGTGCCCATCATCGGCGTGTCCGCCGACGCCATGCCCGAGACCATCCAAGCCTGCCTGGCCGCGGGCATGGACGCCGTCCTGCCCAAACCCGTCGAATCCGCCGCCCTTCTGAGCGAACTCCAACGCCTGCGTACCCACCGCCACGCCCCAGCCGCCGCCCGAGGGTCGGGGCTTCGCCACACCTCAGCCAGCGGGGTGATTGACCCGGGCGCTGGGGTGGGCATAGTCGCGGGGCGTGAGGCGGGGCCTCGATGAAGGGAATGGCGATGGACGCGGTGCGATTGAAGGTGTTCTGGCAGCCTGGATGAACCAGCTGTCTGAGACTCAAAGAGTTTCTATCGGTCCGTGAGATCGAATTTGAATCGATAAATGTGCTGGAGGACTCGGCGGGGTTGGCCGAGCTGCGACGGCTGGGCGCGCGGTCGGTGCCAGTGCTGTCGCGCGGTAATGAATACACCTTCGCGCAGAACATTGCGCAGGTCGTGCAGTTCCTGGGGTTGAATGAGGCGACTGGTCCGGTGCTGACGCCGGCGGAGCTGGCGGCGCGGGTAGATCTGTTTCTGACGGCGGCCGAGCGATTCATTTCACGGATGCCGGATGAGCGATTGACCATTGAGGTGCCGAACCGCCCGCGGACGTATCGCGTGCTGGGGCATCACATATTCTGCATTGCCGCAGCGTTTCTGGAGGTCGCAGGCGGGGCCACGCTGGCCTATGAGCGACTGACGGCGCCGCCGCCGGCCGAGATGCAGTCTACCGCGGACATCGTGGCGTATGGTCGGGGCGTGCATCAGCGGTTCAACGCGTGGTGGGATGCCAAGGCGGATAAATCCGGTCAGGAAACGGTGCAGACCTACTACGGCCCGCAGTTGCTGCATGAGTATTTGGAACGCACCACCTGGCATATCGGCCAGCATGTGCGGCAGTGGATGATGCTGCTGGGGATGAACGGGGTCACGCCGGATCATCCGCTGGGCGACGAGGCGTTCGCGAAGCTGCCGATGCCCAGCAGCGTGTGGGACGGGTAGGCGGCGCGACGGCGTAGCGGCGCTCTGGCGCTGCCGCATTGCAGGGTCCAGACTGCGGCAACGCCATAAGAAGACCAAGGATGGAGTCGTCCACCCCCGAATCCAAGGTGCCGCATCGCGCCATCATTACCGGTTGCGTCATGCTTGCCACGCTGATGCAGGCGCTCGATTCCACCATCGCCAACGTGGCGTTGCCTTACATGCAGGGCAGTATGTCGGCCTCGGCCGACGAGATCACCTGGGTGCTGACGTCCTATGTGATTGCGGCAGCGATCATGACGGCACCGGTCGGGTGGATGGCGGCACGATACGGCCGCAAGAAGCTCTACATCGTCTGTCTGACCGGCTTCATCATTACGTCAATGATGTGCGGCGCAGCGCAGAGCCTGCAACAGATCGTGCTGTTCCGCCTGCTGCAGGGCGTGTCCGGTGCGGCGCTGGTGCCGCTGGCGCAGGCGACGATGCTCGACATCTATCCCTATGCGCGCCGTGCCCAGGCGATGGCGATCTTCAGCTCCGGCGTGACGATGGGGCCGCTGATGGGCCCGACGCTCGGCGGCTATCTGACCGACTGGTACAACTGGCGCTACGTGTTCTATGTGAACCTGCCGTTCGGCATCATCGCCATTGTTGGGCTGTTGCTGTTCATGCCGAACACGAAACCCAAGCAGGGCCTGCCGTTTTCCTGGTCCGGCTTCGCCATGCTGGCGTTGGCGTTGGGCGCGTTGCAGATGATGCTCGATCGCGGCCAGTTGCTGGACTGGTTCAGCTCCCGCGAGATCATCATCGAGGCGACGCTGGCGGGTCTGGGCTTCTACCTGTTCATCGTCCACATGTTCACCGCCGACAGGCCGTTCCTGCCACCGGCGATGTTCCGGGATAGGAATTTTATTGCCTCGTTTATCATGGTGGTCTGCGTCTCGATGGTGATGCTGGCGACTTCGGCGTTGCTGGCGCCGTATTTGCAGAACCTCGCGGGCTATCCAGTCTACACCGCCGGACTGTCGCTGTCGCCGCGCAGCTTCGGCACTGTCGCCTCGATGTTCCTGGCCGCGCGGCTGTCGAAATGGATCGATCAGCGCAAGATCATGGCCCTCGGCCTGCTGGTGCTGGGCTGGGCGCTGCACGCGATGAGCGACTGGACGCCCGACGTAACCGAGGGGCAGATGATCGCGACGCTGATCGTGCAAGGTTTCTCGATCGGCCTGGTGTTCAATCCTCTGGCAGTGATTGCCTTCAGTTCATTGTCCGCGAACTTCCGCGGCGACGCGACCGCGTTGCAGGCACTGGCGCGCAATATCGGCTCGGCGATCGGCATCTCGGTCACCCAGTTCACGCTGGAGCGCAGCACGCAGGCGATGCACGCCGACATCGCCGCGGATATCACACCGTTCAATCGCTTGCTGCAGCACACCGGGGCGGTGGCGCGGCTGTATGATCCACTGGTCAGTCAGGGCGCCGCGCTGCTGAACGACGAGATCACGCGACAGTCGCAGATCATTGCCTACAACAACGATTTTCACATGATGGCGTTCGTCATCGTGCCGCCGCTGTTGCTGATCCTGTTGATGCGCGGGTCGAGTGCGACTACACGCGGCTAGGGGCGTCGTATCATCGCAGTGGCTGCGAGCCTAGCTGGATATAGCGTAGTGCTGTCGTGGCGCCAGGTTCTCCCGACCCGCCAGAAACGCGTCCCACGCGGCCAATGCCGCGCCCACACCCTGCTTGCCGAACCCAACACGGATGCGATCGTCCGGTACCGATGCCAATGCCGAGTGCCAGACGCAGCCCGGCAGCACCAGCACGCCGGCTTCCTGCACCAACCTCGCGGCGAAGTCCATGGCGCTGCCCGCACCTCGATAGCGCGGGAATGCCGTTACGCCACCGGATGGTTCATCCCAGCCGAACCAGTCCGCGTATCGCGCCATGAACGGCCGCAACAGCCGCAGATTGGCCTCGGCGATCGCGTGGTTGCGTGTCAGGATCTGCTCCCGCGCGCGCAGGGCGATATGCGCCAGTACCTCGGAACTCACCGCGAGGCCGCCGGACAGCACGTTGCGCACCATCGCCATGCGTTCCAGCGCCGCCTTGTCGCGGCAGGCTACCCAGCCGACCCGCAGACCCGGCAGGCCGAAGCTTTTTGAGAGGCTGTTGATTGACACGCCGCGTTCATAAACCTCAGCCACTTGCGGCAGCCGCGCGGCTGGGTCACGGTCGATCAGCTGATAGACCTCGTCGTTCACCAGCCACAGCCCGTGCCGCCGGCACAGCGCGATCAGCGCTTTGAAGTCGTGCCGTGCGATCATGGCGCCGGTCGGGTTGTTGGGAAAGTTGGTCACCACCATGCGCGTGGTCGGCTGGATCGCCGCGGCGATGCGATCAAGGTCCAGGCTCCAGCCATACTCGGCATCCAACGCAACGCCGGTGCAGGGCGCGGCAAGGGTCACCGTGGCTTCCGATGGGGGATAGCAGGGCACCACCACAATCGCGTGATCCCGCGCCGACAGCAGCGCCTGCGCGACGCAGGTCATCGCGTCCTGTGCACCGGCGAAGCACAGCACCGTGTCCTCGTTCGCGTCGGCATAGGTTTCGGAAATCGCCTGGCGCAACCAGACCGCGCCGCGTGGATCGCCATAACCCAGTGGCAGTGCGTGCCAACGTTGCACATCCACCGGCATGGCCATCGCCAACAGGTTGCGCAGTGTGAGTGTTTCGGAATCCGACGCGGACAGGTCATAGCGCGCCTGCCCGGCCCATTGGGTCAGGAAGTCACCCAGTGCGAACGCCTGCATGCGGCCTGCTCCACGTTGACGGCGCGCCGGGCCATACAGACCCGCCGCTCCTTGCGATCTGACCACCCAACGCGCGAGGCGTTACACCCGTTTATGAGGACGTGCGGGATCAATTCCCTGGGTGAAACCCACCGGCGTTTCAATCAGAAGACTATCGCAGCGCAGCCGAGGGCGTGGCGGCGGTCGTCTACGTGCCAGCGCGCCACAGCAGATAGATCGACGCGGTCCAGGAAAAATCGGCGCCGCCGATGCCGGCCTCCGTGGTCGGGTCGAAATACTCGCTTGGCCCGCCGGTCTCGATCAGCGCCACCGTGTCATCGCGAATACGATCGGCCAGCGCAGCATTGCCCACCGCGCGGAACCCATCCGCGATCATCCAGTTCACCACCGCCCAGATCGGGCCACGCCAGTAGCGCTTCGGCTCAAACCCATCGAAGGATGGATCGGTGGAGGGCACCAGCCGGCGCACCTGCGCGCCCCAACGCGTCAGCGTCGCCGCCAGCGTGGCCGCGCGGTGCGTCGCATGCCCGGCGAACAGCGGAAGGAATCCCGCCGACGTGCCGATCGCGATCGTCGTGTGCGTCATCAGATCCATGCTGGCATATAGCCCGAGATCATCACGCCACAGCCGGTCCAACGCGGCATGCAGGCGCGTCATGCGCGCCTCGATTTCCGCCCGCTCGGCCGGCGTGCCAAAGCGCGTCGCCAGCGCCAGCAGATCGCCTTCCGCCCGCAGCAGGATCGCGTTCGTACCGACATCGGCCATGCGGAACGGCGAAGCGGCCAGCATGCGCGCGGGATCCCAGCCGGCCTCGCGGAACACATCCACCAGATGGATGAAGCGCTGGTACTCATCACCGCGCGGACGCATCGAGGCATCCACATGCGCGGTGTCGCGCCGGCGGATCGGTGTCACCGTGGTTGTGGGCACGCGCGCCAGTGCCGCGTCCCAGGCCGGCGAGTTGTCCATCCCGGTTTCCCAGGGATGCAGCGTCGCCACCAGGCCGCGCTGCTCGGGGTCGCGCGCCATCTGCCACCAGCGATGGTTGCGCAGCAGTGCGGGGTAAACCAACGCCGCATTGGCTTCGGCCAGGGCGCGGTCGGTGCCGAACTCCCACAAATGCCGCGCCGCGGTTGCCAGCACCGGCGGCTGTGTGATGCCCGAGGTCGGTGGCGTGCGCGTGATGCCCCAGACATCCGGTCCGGGAAAGTAATCATCCGACGGGGCGTGGAAGACGATCTGCGGGATCAGGCCGTCTTCCCACTGGCCTTTCAGCAGCGAGGTGATCTCTTGCCAGGCGCGCGCCTCATCAAATGTGCCCCAGCCCATCGCGACAAACGCCGAATCCCAGTTCCATTGGAACGGATACAGCCGCGCCGTGGGCACGCAGTAGCCGCCGCGGTCATTGCCGCGCAGGATCGCGCTTGCGTCGTCGACAATCATGCGGCGATCTCCATGGCTAGTCCGGTGGCGGAGTCCATCCAGGTGGCGCATCCCGCGCGCGGCATCAGATGCAGCACAGTACCCGGCGCCGGGTAGGTGTCCGCGCCGACCATCACGCGCATGCGCTGTCCCTCCGTCTGGCCTGTCACCAGGGTATGCGAGCCCATCGGTTCGCTGATCAGCACCTCGAACGCGAAGCCGGTCTCCGCCGTCGCGGTCTCAAGGTCCTCGGCGCGCATGCCCAACGTCACGGTCGCTGGTGCGCCGGCGGGTGGCGTCAGGCGCAGATTGCCTAGCCGTGCCACACCATCGGCCAGCGTCACGCGCAGGAAGTTCATCGGCGGACTGCCGACAAAACCACCAACGAACATGCTGCGTGGGTGGCGATAGAGTTCCGCTGGCGAATCGATCTGCTCGATGCGCCCGCCATACAAAACGGCGATGCGGTCGGCGAGGCCCATCGCCTCGGTCTGATCATGTGTGACATAGATCGTCGTGGTGCCGGCCTCGCGCAGCACCGATTTCAGCTCGGCACGCATCTCCAGCCGCAACAGCGCATCGAGATTGGACAGTGGTTCGTCCATCAGCAGCACGGCGGGTTCTACTGCCAGCGCGCGAGCCACCGCAACGCGCTGCCGCTGCCCGCCCGAGAGCTGCGCCGGATATCGATCCAGGTACGGTTCGATATGCAGCAGCGCTGCGGCCCGATCGACCTGGCGCTTGATCCGGTCCGCCTCGGCGCCGGTCATGCGCAGGCCGAAGCCGACATTGTCGCGCACCGTCATGTGCGGAAATACCGCGTAGTTCTGGAATACCATCGCCAACCCGCGCTTGCGGGGCGGCAGGGATGACACATCGCGTCCGCCGATCATCACGCGGCCGGCGCTTTGCGTCTCCAGCCCGGCGATGATGCGCAACAGCGTGGTCTTGCCGCAGCCGGACGGGCCCAGCAGCGCCAGGAATTCGCCGTCCGCGACGTGCAGATCGAGCTGGGCCAGCGCGGTGATGGGGCCGAAATCCTTGCGCACCGCGTCGATGACGATGTTAGCCATGCATGTGCTCCTTCATCGTCCGGCGATGCCCCACAGGCTGAACAGATGCTTGCGCACCAGGAAGATGAACAGCACCGAGGGCAGGATCAGAATGAAACCACCCGCGAACTGAATGTGCAGAGGGCTTTCGGCGAGGACGGCCAGCAGATAGGCAGTGAGTGTCTTGTGCCGGACCGTCAACACCGAGGCGGCAAAGACCTCGTTCCATGAGATCACGAACGCGAAGATCGCCGCCGCCGAGATGCCGGGCAGTGCCAGCGGCAGCACCACGCGCAGGAATGCCTTGGGACCGGAACAGCCGAACACCCAGGCGGCTTCTTCCAGCTCACGCGGGATGGCCTGGAACAGGCTGGCGGAGATCAGCACCGCGAACGGCATTGCCAGCACGCTGTGCATCAGGCCGACGCCGATTGGGGAGTCATACAGTCCCAACCTGATGAACCCCACCGCCAGCGGCAGGGCCAGGATGGCGACGGGGAAGGCGCGGGTCAGCAACACGAACAGGCGGAACAGCGTGGCACCGCGGAAGCGGTAGCGCGCGAGCGCGTAGCCCGCTGGTGCGCCCAGCAAGATGGACACCACCATGCACAGGCACGCGGCCTCCACGCTGTACAGCACGCTCAGCCAGACCCCGCTGATATGCAGGAAGGCCTGCAGCGGAGAGAAGGACAATGACGCCGCCCAGAGTGATTTAGGCCAGGCGTTCACCACCGGCTCGCCGCCGAACGCACTCATTGCGATCAGATAGATCGGCAGCAGGGTCCAGACGCACAGCGTCGCGACACCGGCCATGAACATGCCGCGGCGGATCGTCATGGCAACTGCGCCGCGGGTGTGCGCAGCACGCGCAGATAGATCAGCGTGGCGCCGAGCGAGACCGCCATCACGAGCACCGCATAGGCGGCGGCGACGCCGTAATTCTGCTGGGAATACTGCCAGTTAAAGGCTTCGCTCATCATCACCGGAAAATTCCGGCCGCCCAGGGTCAGCACGGTGGCGAACATCTCGAACGCCAGCACCGTGCGCAGGATCAGCGCGGTCTGGATCGACGGGCGCAACAGCGGCAGCGTGACGCGGATAAAGCGCTGCCAGGATGACGCGCCGAACACCTCAGCCGCTTCCGCATATTCTTTCGGCACCAGTTGCACACCCGCGGCCAGGATCACCAGCACGATCGCGGTGGCGCGCCACAGTTCGGCGATCACGATTGCGATCAGCAGTGCCACGGGCGTCTCATAGGTCAGCCAGCTTTCGGGACCCGGAATGACCCCTAGGTGGAACAACAGCGTGTTGAGATAGCCGCGATCCGTCAGGATCGCCAGCCACACCAGGCCCGCCGCCAGATCGGAGATGCCCAGCGGGATCGACCAGATCCACAGCACGATATCGCGCCCGCGCCGCACATGGCGCAGCATCATCGCCATGCCCAGCGCGAGCGCCAGTTGCAGCGGCACCGCCAGCAGCACCACCTCGAATGTGTCGGTGATCGCGTCGTTGAAATTGATATCGCCCGCCATGCGGGTGAAGTTGCCCAGCGACAGCGACCCGTCGGCATGGAATGCCAGCGCCACGGTCTGCACGAGCGGCACCAGGAACAGCACGCCGAGGAAGATCGTCGCGGGCGCGATCAGCAGATAGGGCGTGAGCGCGCCGCGACGCATGGGGACCTACTTCACCCGGCAAGCGCCGGTGGACGGCGGGTCAGGCGCCCAGCACGGCGCGCCGGAATCCGTCAGGACCTTTTGCAGGATCGGGGCCTCACGTGCCAGCGCGTCATGCGGCTTCACACCACGCAGCACGATCAGCTGGAATGTGTCCAGCATCACCTTGTCGAACTCGCCACCATGGCTGCCCAAGCCCACTGGCAGCAGCGCCGGCACCGCATCCTTCGCGGTTTCGGTCTTGGCGATCGCCGCAGCCGCCAATTTCAGTCCCGGATCGAGATCCGCTGGCAGATCGGCCTTCACCACCGGGAAGAACCCCGTCGCGGTGGCGGTCGCCAACTGCGTTTTCGGGTCCGTCAGGTAGGTGATCAGCGCGGCGGCACCCTGTGGGTCCGGCGCATCCTTGGCGATCGCCAGACCCGCGAGCACCGGCATGAAGCCGCGCCCCTTCGGCCCGGAAGGCGCCGGGAACGCAACGAAATCATCCGGCTTCTGCCGCAGTGCGTTCAGCAGGCGCGCCACGTGGTCGAACGCGACCCACACATCACCGGACAGCAGCGGCTCTTGCATGAAATTGTAGTTGGTCGAGTTCGGGTTGACGTATTTCCAGAGCCCGGCAAAACGCGTCCACATCGCATCCGCCGGCGCGCCATCGAACGTGGTGACCAGGCCGCCGGTGTAGGACGGATAGAGGAAGCCCTCGATGAAGCGGTGCATCAGCCCGGTCGGGCCGGCGGGGAAGCCCAGCATGCGCTTGCCGGTCTTCGCCTGGATCGCCGCGCCCCATTCCGCGAGCTGCTCATAGGTCAACGCGTCGAGGTCGGCGCCTTTCGGCAGATACGGCAGGGCCTGCTTGTTGGCGACCATGAAATACGTCGCCTGCATCCACGGGATATACATCTGATGCGCGGTGCCCAGCCGGCCCAGCCGCATCAGCCCGGCAGGAAAGCCGCGATCCTTCAGTTTCGCCGCCAGATCATCCACTGGTACCAATCCGTTCAGCGGAATCAGCGGTTCCAGCTCGCCATGCAGTGCGCCGATTACGCTGATCGTGTGCGTGCCACCCTGCTGTTCGGCCTGGATGCGCGTGGGCAACTGTGCCGGCTCCTGCGGCACATATGTCACCTTACCGGAATAATCCTTCAGGATAATGTCGCGCATCTTCTGCGCTTCCTCGATGGGGCGCAGTTGTGTCGACATGAAGACCGTGTCGGCGGCGGCGACGCGCGCGGTCAGCGGCACCGCAAGCAGCAGCGCGCTAAGCGCGGTCAGAACGCGTGGCGTCATGTCGTCCTCCCTGGACGGGGTTTGGTGTTGTGGTTGCGATACCGGCGCGCGTGGGCGCCGGCCCGTCGGACCCGCGTGGGATCAGCCGCGCCGGCCAGATCTCGTGCTGCGTGGCCGGATCGGCGCCGCGGAGCAGCGCCACCAGCATCTGCACCATGCGCGCGCCGGCCCGCGCGATCGGCTGCTCGATTGTGGTGAGTGGTGGATCGGTGCAGCCGGCGATCGGCAAATCGTCATAGCCGATCAACGAAATGTCGCGCCCGGCGCGCAGCCCGGCTTGCGATACCGCATGCAGCGCGCCGACGGCGAGCCGATCGGTGGCGCACAGCACAGCGGTGGGCGCGTCGCGTTCAGCCAGCAGCGCGCGCATCAGGGTGAAGCCGGCTTCCTCACTGGGCTCGGCGGCGCGCAGCGGTCCTGTGGGCAGATCGGCCGTGGCCAGCGCGTCACGCCAGCCCTGCTCTCGGTGATGCGCGAACATGTAGTGCGGCGCGGCGTTGATCAGGCCGACGCGCCGATGGCCGAGCGCGATCAGCCGTTGCGTGGCCGCGCGGCAGGCGGCGACGCCGTCGATATCCAGGAAGGCGTAGGGGCGCGGGTCTTCGCAGCGGCCATGCGCGACGAAGATCGCGTTGCGGTCCAGCAGATAGCGGATGCGCGGATCGTCGCGGCGCGTGCGCGCCAGCAGCATGCCATCAACGCGCCGGCCTTCGACCAGATGACGGTAGGCGCGCAGCTCCTCGGCGCCCGGGCGCGCGGACATCACCAGCAGATCGAGGCCCGCCCGTTGCAAGGACGGACCGAGCGCGGCGAGCAGGCGCAGGAAGAAGGGGTCGCCGAACTGGCCGGCCTCGGCGGGCAGCACCAAGCCGATGGCCTCGCTGCGGCCATGGCGCAGGCGGCGGGCCAACTGATTGGGGCGGTAGTCGATGCGTGTCGCTTCCGCCAGCACGCGCGCGCGGGTGTCGGCGGCGACCTCGGGATAGCCGCCGAGGGCGCGCGAGACGGTGGTGACCGACAGGTCGAGGCGCTTGGCGATGGCGCGGAGGGACACGCGACTGGACGTTCCAAATCGTTTTGAGTTACTGAATCGGGTAATCCAAAACGTTTTGAGCGTCAATCGCCGGAGAGGGACCATGGCAGAGGCAGTGCAGGCCTACGCGGTCGGGCAACGTGATACGCGCCCGTGGGGCGAGTGGATGGTGATCGATACCGGCGCGGGGTTCGTGGTGAAACGTATCACCGTGCGGCCGGGCCAGCGGCTGTCGTTGCAGCGCCACCAGCATCGCGACGAGCACTGGGTGGTGGTGCAGGGGGCGGCCACGGTGACGCGGGATGCGGAGAGCTTGTTGCTGGGGGTCGGCCAGATCACGCGTATTGGCCGAGGCCAGGCACATCGGGTGGCGAACCCGGGCGCAGTGGACCTTGTGTTCATCGAGGTCCAGACGGGCGCGACGCTGTCCGAGGATGACATCGAACGGCTCGACGATGATTATGGCCGTGCGAGTGGAGCGCCCTGACGGCGCTACCGTATCGAAAGCGAGGGCACTGATGATCGGCAGGCGGGTGTGTGACTGGCGTAGCAGCACGTGAGCGCTGACCGCTCATTGGTGCTGACCTTGTGTGATGCGCGCGGCGTTGCGCGGGTGACGGTGAACAATCCGGCGCGACGCAACGCGTTGGGCAACCCTGGCAAGCGGGCGTTGGCTGAGGCGATGGAAGGGCTGGCCGTCGAGGCGTCGCTGCGGGTGATCGTGCTGACCGGCGCAGGCGATCGGGCCTTCATCAGCGGCGCGGATCTCGCCGAGATGTCGGGCTTCACCGCGGGTCATGCCAATGAAGGACCCGCGCTGACCCATCGCGCCTGTGCCGCGATCCGGGCGGCGCCGGTGCCGGTGATCGCGCGGATCAACGGGCATTGTTTCGGCGCCGGGTTGGAGATCGCCGCGTCATGTGACATGCGGGCGGCGGCAAACACCGCGAAGTTTGGCATGCCGGAGGTGCTGTTCGGCCTGCCGTCGGGTATGGAGGCGTGCCTGCTGCCGCAGTTGATCGGCTGGGGCAAGACGCGGGAGCTGGTGTTCACCGGCCGGCATATCGATGCGCGCGAGGCACTGGCGTGTGGGTTGGTCGAGCGCGTCGCCACGCCGGATCAGCTCGATGCGGGGGTGGAAGAATGGGTTGGGGCGATCCTGGCCGCCGGTCCGCATGCGATCCGTGCGCAAAAGGCGCTGGTCCGAGATTGGGAGCGGATGTCGATCGAGGATGCGGTGCAGCAGGGGACCAAGGCGGTGGCGGCCGCGCATGGCAGCGAAGAAGCGCGGCGGTTGATGGCCGCATTCCTGGCGAGGAAGAAGTGAAGTTCCGATGTCGGTCCGGGCGCAGCAGAAAATGCGCCGTCCCATCATGCCGTGGCCTGGCCACGGCATGATGGGGAGAGGCGGTGCCGGCCGGGTTCGTGTTCAGCTCACAGCAAGGCGTATTGCGTCCGCTCGCGCTTGGTCAGGCGCGGCAGGCCCTGTTCGAGCACCAGATCCTTGAAGTGTGGCGTCTGCTGATGCGCGGCGAAGGCGGCCTCGTCCTCGAACAGCTCGTAGAACAGGAACTGTACCGGGTTCGAGACGTTGCGATGAACCAGGAACAAGCGAACGCCTGGCTCCTCGCGTGCCTTGGCGCCGAGCTGGGCCAGGATGTTGGCGACGGCGTCTTCCTCGCCGGGCTTGGCTTCCCAGCTGGCGGTGATCGCGAGGCCGTGCGTGTGGGGTTGGCTTTGCATGTCGTCCTCCTGTGGTGACGCATGGAGGTTACGAGCGATCAGCGAGGCGATGATTCGAGGCAGGCCGAAGCGATGCACCTGCCATTGCGCGGAGCGGGTGGCGCGCCTACTCGGCGCGGATCAGGCCGCGATGGCTGGGGGCGTCAATGAAGGCCAGTACCTCGGCGACCAATGGATCGGAGCCGAACCGGTCGCGCGTCTCGGCCAGGCGCTGCTTGAAGAGACCTTCGTCGCGGAACAGGAAGCCGAAGGCGGTGTGCAACTGGCCGATCTGCTGCTTGTTGAAGCCGCGCCGCTTCAAGCCGATCACGTTCAACCCGGCCAGATGCGCACGATTGCCGATGACGCTGCCGAATGGGATCACGTCGGCTTCGACACCAGACACGCCGCCGATCATTGCCGCGCGGCCGATGCGTACGAACTGATGGATTGCCGCCGCGCCGCCGATCACCGCATGATCGCCGATGCTGACATGCCCACCCATCACCGCGTTGTTGGCGACGATGACATGGTCGCCCAACTGGCAATCATGCGCGACATGCGCCACCGCCATGATCAGGCAGTCGGCACCAACGCGCGTGGTGCCAACGCCGGTCGCGGTGCCGCGATGGATGGTACAGTGCTCGCGGATCTGCGTCCGCGCGCCGATCTCGCAACGCGTCGGCTCGCCGTTGTATTTCAGGTCCTGCGGTTCCAGCCCAATGGTGCAGAAGGGAAACAACACCACGTCGGCGCCGACCACGCTGTGGCCGTCGACCACGACGTGCGACACCAGCCGCGCGCCATCATGGATGATGACATTCGGCCCCACGCTGCACCACGGCCCGATGCTCACCCCGGCGCCCAGCTCGGCGCCGCGCGCGACAAGCGCGGTGGGGTGGATGGAAGCGCCCGGCAGCTTCACGGCCAATACAGGTGTCATGGGATAAGCGACTCGCCCAATATGTTGCGTTGCACCCTAGGCAGGCAGTCCGTCACGGCCAACTCACTGATTGTTGCCCGGTGTTTCGGCAGGTGCCGTCATCGAGCGGTCGTGCAAACGCGTCAATCCTGGGCATATCTTCACGCCTGCGTGGGCCACAATCGCGGCAAGATTCAGGCAGCCGGCGTGGCCCGGTCCATGATCATCGCCGCATAGGTCGCCTCGGCCACTTCGACGCCATCCACCTTTGCACTCGCGGTGAACTTCCACACGTTGCCGCGATGGCGCTGTTTGACGCAGTGGATGCGCAACTGGTCGCCGGGGACCACCGGGCGGCGGAACTTCGCGCCCTCTACCGACATGAAATACACCACACGGCCGGCGGCATCGGGGCCGAGCGTTTCCACCACCAGGATCGCCGCGGTCTGCGCCATCGCCTCGATGATCAGCACACCTGGCATCACCGGGTGGTTGGGGAAATGCCCCTGGAAGAATGATTCGTTGACCGAAACATTCTTGACGCCGATCGCTGATTGGTTGGTCACCAGGTCCACCACCCGGTCGATCATCAGGAACGGATAGCGATGCGGGATCGCCCGCAGGATGCGGGCGATGTCGATCTGCTCGACCACTGTGCCGGGCGGCGGTGCGCCGGCTGTCGCGATTGCCGTTGCGTCCATGGCGGTCAGTCCGTATCCGTTCCCTTGTCTGCTTTGTCCTTGCTGCCGTTCCGGTTGGCGCGCGCCAACCGCCGCAGCACGGCCACCTCACGGAAGAAGGCTCGCCTCGGCTGTGCCGGGCTGCCAACCATCTCCGCCCCCGCGTCGACATCCGCCATCACGCCGGCCTGAGCGCCGATCTTCGCCATGCGGCCGATCCGCAGGTGCCCGGTCAGACCGGCCTGCGGGCCAACCATGACGTGATCCTCCAGGATCGTCGAGCCAGACACGCCGGCCTGGGATACGATCACGCAGCCACGCCCAAGACGCGCGTTGTGTCCGATCTGAATGAGGTTGTCGAGGCGCGAGCCGGCGCCGATCACCGTGTCCTGCAAGGACCCGCGGTCGATCGTCGAATTGGCGCCGACCTCGACATCGTCCTCCAGGATCACCCGGCAGAGCTGCGGCACGCTGTGGAAGCCCTCGGAGCTGATGGCGAAGCCGAAGCCTTCCTGGCCAATGCGGGCGCCGGGATAAACATAAACCCGATCGCCCAGCAGCGCGTGGGTCAGGCTGGCATGCGCGCCGATGCGGCAATCGGCGCCCAGCGCTACGCCAGGGCCCAGCACCGCGAGCGGCGCGATGCGGCAACGTGGGCCGACCGAGGCGCCGGCGCCGATCACCACCAGCGGACCGATCTCGGCCGAGGGGTCGATTCGCGCCGTCGGATCGATCACCGCGCTGGGCTGGATGCCGGTGCGAATCGGGGGCAGGGGATGAAACAGCGCCGCCACCCTGGCCCAGGCGACGTACGGCTCAGGCGTGACAATTGCGACGCAGCCCGCCGGTGTGCGTGCCGCCATATCGGGATGCACGACCACCGCGCCGGCCTGCGTGGCCTCCAGCGCCGGGACGTATTTGCGGTTGTCGAGGAAGCTGACCTGGTCCGGCGCCGCGGTCTGCAGCGGCGCCACGCCAGTCAGCATCAACCGGTGCGGCGCCGCCTCCGCCTGGGCGGCATCCACCACCGCGGCCAACGTGAACGGCCCCGCCCGCTCGAAGAACCGGGGATCGCCGGCAATCTCGGGCCAGTCTGTCACATCCGCCCGCCAGTGATGGCGCTCCCGCGCGTCACAAGTTCCCTCGAGGTCAGGGTTTCTTCGGTGCCGGCTTCGCGGCCGCCGGCGTGGCAGCAGGTTTGGCCGCGGCGGTCGGCTTCAGATCCAGCACCGACACGCCATCCGGCGGCAGGCTGACCGACGGCAGGACCTTGTTCATCTCGGTGACGACCTCTTGTGTGATGTCGAACTCCGGGATGTTCAGCGCCACCTGCGGCCCATGCAGCACCAGGTTCATGCCGCGCGAGCCAGCCACCTGCTGCACCACGATGCGCAACGTGCGCTCGATCTGCGCCAAGGCGTACTGGCCGGCCTCCTGAATGATCCGGTTCCGATCCGCGAACTTGCGGCGCGAATCGGCGATGCGGTCCTGCAGCTCGCGCTCCTTGTTGCGGATCTGCTCGGGCGTCATCTTGGCGCGGTCGTTGGTCAGTGTCTGGCCCATATCACGCAGCGTGGTTTGTTCCTTCTGCGCGTCCTCGTTCAACTTCTGGCGGCGAACACCCAACTCCTTGTCGACCGCCAGATAGGCGGTGGAGCCGCGCATCACGTCGGGTACCGAGATGACGCCGATGACCGCGGCCGGGGGAAGACTGCCGCGTTGTATCGGTGGCACATCAGGCGGTGGCGGCAGCACCACCTCTAACTGCTGCGGTGAGACCGGCGCAGCGGCCTCGGCATCCGGCGTCACGCCCTCCGTGGCTGGCGCGGCAGCCGTTGGCGTCGTGGCGGGTCGCGCGGCGGGCCGCGCGGGCGCGGCCTTCTGGCCTTGTCCGGGAACAAACCACTCCTGCGACGGCGCCTGCTGTGCCCGGGCCGTAATCGGGGCTGCGGTGAGCGGGCCAAGCAGAACGACCGCCGCGACGGCGGTCAGAAGAAGCCGATGGTGGAACACTTAGAACCTCGTGCCAAAGCCAAAACGGAATATCTGCGTCTGATCGACCGACTGCTTGATGACAAACGGCGTCAGGTCGATGTTGATCAGACCCAGCGGGGTCTTCCAGGAAACGCCGACGCCGATACCGACGCGCGGCGTCCCCGAGTCGAAGATCGGTGGGCACACGCCGCCCGGTGCGCCATTGCAGTTGCCCTTTTCGAACGTTGCCTGGCTCAGCCCGCCCACATCGACGAAGGTGCGCCCGGTGAGGCCGAAATCCGATGACACTGGCAGCGGGAACCGCAGCTCGGCGGTCCCGGTCCAGATGAAGCGGCCACCGAGCGGGTCGCCCTGATTGTCATGCGGGCCCGCGCCGCCCGTTTCGAAGCCGCGCAGATTGTCGCCGCCGAGATAGAAGCGGTCGATCAGCTGCTCCTGCTGGCCGAGATTGAACAGGTAGCCCGTGCCGGCAGACAGCGCGACGACCCAGTCCGGACTTCCCATCATCCGCTCGAGCGGGACATAGTAATGGCCGTCAACGCGGGTGCGGATGAACTCCGCGTTGCCACCTAATCCGGCGCCGTCGGTGCCGAAACTGATCTCGCTGCCGCTATGCGGGTCGACCTTACTGTCGCGGTAATCGAGCGTGATCTGCTGGCTGACCTGTGACAGCAGCGAGTAGCCCTGGGCGTTCTGGATGTAGAAGCTCGCACCGGTCTGGACATTGTACACCGTTCGTCCAACCAGCGTGTAGCTCCAGGACTGCCGCAGGTGGTCATTGAAGTCGTAGCCCATGCGCACGGCGAATCCGACGCGCTTTTCGTCATACGGTTCGGTGCCGAGATAATTGGTCTGCACCAGGAACACATCCGCGCCGGTCACCAGATTGCGGTCAAATGTATACGGATTGGTGATCGAGGCATCGATCGAGCTGTCACGCTGGGCAAGCACGCCGTTGATCGAGGCGGACATACCGGTGCCGATCAGGTTGTTCTCCGAGATTCCCGCATCGACCAGGGCGCCCGCGTCGGTCGCGTAGCCACCACCCAGTGTCACCTCGCCGGTCGATTTCTCCTGCACCGTCGTGTTCAGCGTCACCTTGTCTGGTGTCGATCCAGGACTGGGCGTGACCGTCACAGTGTTGAAGTAGCCAAGATCTTCCAGGCGCTGGCGGCTGCGGCGCACCGCCGCGGCATCAAACGCATCGCCCTCGGCCAGACGCATCTCGCGGCGGATCACCTTGTCCTTGGTCCGCACATTGCCGACGATGTCGATGCGCTCGACATAGACCCGCGGTCCCTCGTCAACCGTGAAGGTCAGGTCGACGGTGTGCGTCTTCTGGTTCCGCGTGACGTCAGGCTTGGCTTCCACGAATGAATAGCCGCGGCTGCGGACATCGGTTTCCATGTCGTCCGCCGTACGGCCAACGGCCTCGCCGTCGTACCAGTCACCCTCGTCGAACTGCAGATCCTTGCGCAACGAATTACCGTCCAGGCCGCGCAACTGCGAATTGATCGTGACCTTGCCGATCCGATACCGCGCGCCCTCGCTGATCGTGAAGGTCAGAAAAAACGCGGATCGGTCCGGCGCCAGCTCGGTCGACACATCCTTGATGTCGAAATCCGCATACCCGTTCTTCAGATAGTATCGGCGCAACAGCTCCTTGTCGAAGTTGATACGCGCCGGATCAAATTCGTCGGAGGTCGACAGAAAACGCCACCAGGTGTGCTCGCGCGAGTTGATCACATCGGTCAGCCGGCTCTCGCTGAACGCGCGGTTGCCGACAAAGGCAATGCGGGCAATGAACGCGCTGGGCCCGTCACTGATCTGGAACACCACATCAACGCGGTTCTGCGGCAGCCGGATGATCTGCGGCGTCACTACCGTCGCGAAACGACCGCGCTTGGCATAGGCATCCAGGATTCGCTGACGATCCGCCTCGGCTGCGGCCGGTGTGAACACCGCGCGCGGTCGCAACTGCACCACATCCTTCAACTGGTCGTCGCTCTCGACACTGTTGCCTTCATACGCGACGCGATTCACCAGCGGATTCTCGATCAGCTTCACCACCAGGATATCACCCTGCCGGGTCAGGCTGACATCCTGAAACAGACCGGTCGCATACAGCGTCTTCAGGCTGCGATCGATCCGACCAGGATCGAACGGATCGCCGGGTTGCACCAGCATGTACGAGAGAATCGTGCCGGTCTCGATGCGTTGATTGCCCTCGACGTGAATCGACTGGATCGTGCCAGGCGCCGGCGTCAGCACCGGAGGCGCCGCCGCGGGCGCACGCGCGACCGGTGACGCGGTCGGCGCGCCTGGCGAGGCGGCGGGCGGCGCGGCCGGAAGAACCGGCGTTGTCACCGGATGCGACGGCACGGCAACCGTCGGCAACGGCGCTGGTTGAGCGGCCGGTGGCGGCGGGGCGCTTTGCGCGGCGGCGGGGCTGATCGGCAGTACAGGCAGCAGCAAAGCAACTGCGAGCAGCGCGGCGCGGATGCAAACCAAAAAGCGGGCCCCCTTCCTGTCAGCCAAACCCCGAGCATGCGCCGCCAGTGTCCGGGCGGGGATCGTCAGGCGCGCGGACCATAGCCGCGCCAACGCCGCTACGCTAGCCAAGCGCCAATGATGTGACGCACGTGAGGCCGGGGCGCCGCCCCTGACACCGCCAGAGGGCGCTGCCGTCTGGAACTCCGGTCAAGGCCACAAAGCCCCCTGGTGGGGGGCGCGGCGAAGCCATGACCTTGTCTGGCTCACATCATGGTGCAGGCGAGGGTCGATGCGGCATGACACCTTTGATTGCGGCGCCTGGGGGCATCGTGGCAGACAGGTGGGATGTTGCGTCGCACGTTGGTGGCTGCCGCGATTCCCGCGGTGATGCTGGGTCGGGCTCAGGCTGCGTCGGGCAGCTTTGATGCGTTTTTGTCGAGCATGCGCGCCGAGGCGCGGCGCGGGGGCATTGCCCCGGCGACATTGGACCGGGCGTTCGCGGGGCTGACGCCGAATCAGAAGGTGATCGAGCTGGATCACCATCAGCCTGAGTTCACGATGACCTGGGCGCGGTATCGGGCGTTGGTGATCAGCGATCAGCGCATTGCCAATGGGCGGGCGGCGTATGCGCGCAATCGCGCGCTGCTGTCGCGGATCTATGATGTGTATGGCGTGTCGGCTGGCGTGATCATGGGGATCTGGGGGCTCGAGTCGAGCTTCGGGACGGAGCTGGGGAACTTCCAAGTGGTGCAGGCGCTGGCGACGTTGGCATGGGAAGGCCGGCGCGCTGCGTTCTTCCGCGCAGAGCTGATGGCGGCGCTGCGAATTCTGGATCATGGCGATGTGACGCCAGCACGGATGACAGGCAGCTACGCGGGCGCGATGGGACAGCCGCAGTTCATGCCGAGTGCGTATCTGCGCTACGCGGTGGATTTCGATGGGCGCGGGCAGCGCAATATCTGGACCAGCGTGCCGGACACGTTGGCTTCGATCGCGAATTATCTGGCCGACAGTGGGTGGAAGGCGGGGGGAGGCTGGGGGCAGCCGGTCACCTTGCCGTCGGGTTTTGACGTGACGGACAGCGGGCGAGGCAACCGCAAGCCGATCAGGGACTGGGTACGGCGCGGCCTTGGCGCAGCGGATGGGCGGGCGTTGGCGCCGCCGGACACCGAGGCGGCACTGATTCTGCCAGATGGACCAACGGGGGATGCGTTCCTGGCCTACGGCAATTTCACCGCGGTGCGGCGCTACAACCCCTCGGATTATTACGTGATCGCCGTGGGTTTGATTGGCGATGGGATCACGGCGTGAGGCGCCTGGCGCCGCTGCTGCTGGGTGCGCTGCTGGCGTCCTGCGCGCCACCGTCGTTGCCGTCGCCGCATTATGTGTTGGGCGAGCCGTACCAGGCCGGGGGGGTGTGGTGGTATCCGCGGGCCACGCTGCGACTGGATGAGACCGGGCTGGCCGAGGTGTATGGCAGTGACCATCGGGACCTGACGGCGGATGGTGAGAGCTTCGATCAGACGGCGATGGCGGCGGCGAACCAAACCTTGCCGCTGCCGTGCATTGCACGGGTGACCAATCTGGAGACCGGACGGCAGGTGCTGGTGCGGATCAACGACCGTGGCCCGTCGACATCGCGGCGGATGCTGGCGGTGACCCGGCGCGTGGCCGAGTTGTTGGGATTCGCGCCGGGCGGCGTGGCGCGCGTGCGGGTGCAGGTGCTGGAGCGCGAGAGCCAGGAGGCGCAGGCGGCACTGCCCGGTGCGCCGGTTCTGGCGGTGGCTGCGGCGCCGCGTGGGGCGGTGGAGGCGGCGAGCCTGGCGCCGCCAGCGGGCGCGCGTGGCAGTGCGGGCCCGGTCACGGCTGCTGCGGGGCCGGCCGTCAGCGCGACGCCGGCCGTCAGCGTGCCGTTGCGGCTGGCGGAAACGCTCACCCAGACCGCGCCCGATCCGGGCACGCTGTGGATCGAGCTGGGCGGCTTCCCGACCTATGAATTCGCCAACATGCAGCGCGCCGCGGTGGCCCAGCTCGGCGCCACCGTGGTGAGCCATACGGAAGGGCGGACCGAGAATTTTCGCGTGATGATCGGCCCGATTCCTGACGTTACGCAGGCCGACCATTTGCTGGACGAAACCGTGGCCGCCGGCGTGCCCGACGGACGGATCGTGGTGCGATAGAGGAGGGCGACATGCTGACCCGGCGCCTAGCATTGCTTGGATCGATGGTTTTGCCCGGGATTCTGACCGGAGTCCGCGCCGGTCCCGCCTGGGGCCAGCTGCGGCATGCGCCAGCGCCGAAGCCGGCGCGGCCGCCGCACTCGTCATTGCCGCCCGCGAGCCCGGCCAACACGCCGCTGGGTCCGGTGGACACCACCGCGCAGTGGGCCGTGATCATTGACTTCGCAACGCTGGCGACGCTGCTCGACAAGGACGCGGATACCGAGGTGCCCCCCTCGTCGATGACCAAGCTGATGACGCTGTACATCGTCTATTCGCGGCTTGCCGCGGGGCGGATGAAGCTCACGGACGAACTGCTGGTCAGTGAGAAGGCCTGGCGGATGGGCGGCTCGAAGATGTTCGTCCAGGTTGGGGCCAGCGTGACCGTGGAAGACCTGATCCGGGGAATCATCGTCGATTCGGGCAATGACGCCTGCGTCGTGTTGGCCGAGGCGATCTCGGGCAGCGAGGAGCAGTTCGCAGACCTGATGAACCAGACGGCGAAGCAGTTGGACCTGGCGCATTCCCATTTCCTGAACGCGACCGGCTGGCCGGCCGATGGGCATTACATGAGCTGTCGCGACATCGCGATGGTGGCGTGGCATATCATCCACGACTTCCCGCAATACTATCACTACGACTCGCTGAAAACCTTCAAATACAATAACATATCACAAGATAATCGGAACCCGTTGGTGATGCGTGGCACCGCCGACGGGTTGAAGACCGGCCATACCGAGGCTGGCGGCTACGGGCTGGTGGCGAGCAGCGAGCGCAACGGGCGGCGGATCATCCTGGTGCTGAACGGCATGGCGACGATGCGCGAGCGGGCGGAGGAGGGCGAACGCCTGATGGACTGGGCGTTCGCGAATTTCGAGGATGTGACGCTGTTCCGCGCCGCCGATGTGGTGGACCGCGCGCCGGTGTACCTGGGCACAGCGCCAACGGTGCCGCTGGTGATGGGCAAGGACCTTGTGCTGACCATGCCGCATGGCTGGCGGCAGAGCGCGCAGGTGAAGCTGAGCTATCAGTCCCCGATCGTGGCGCCGGTGGCGCAGGGCACCGTGGTGGGCAAGCTGATCGTGGGCGGGCAGGGAGTTCCGGCGGCGGAATGGCCGCTGGTGACCGGTGCCGCGGTGCCGCGGGTGAGCCTGCCCGGCCGCGCGATAGCGGTGTTGTTGCACATGGTGCTGGGCGGACACGGATGAGGCGGCTGCCGCCAGGGTTCGTCGTGTCTCGGCCATGACCGGCCGGTTCATCACATTGGAAGGCGGCGAGGGGGCAGGCAAATCCACCCAGGCGAGGCTGCTGTCCGAGGCGCTGACAGCACGCGGGCAACCGGTGTTGCGCACGCGCGAGCCGGGCGGGGCACCCGGAGCGGAGGTGCTGCGGTCGCTGCTGCTGGGCGGTGAGGTGGCGTTCTCGCCGCAAGCGGAGACGCTGCTGCACTTTGCCGCGCGGGCGGAGCATGTGGAGCGGACCATCCGTCCGGCGCTGGAGGCTGGGATGTGGGTGGTGTGCGATCGGTTCTACGACTCGACGATGGCTTATCAGGGGTACGGGCTGGGGGTGGACCGCGGGTTCATCGCGGCGCTGATCGGGCTGGTGGGGGTGCACCCGGACCTGACAATCGTACTGGACGTGTCGGAGAATGTTGCGGTGGCGCGGCAGCTGCAGCGCGGAATGGACGCCGACCGGTATGAGCGGATGGACGGATTTTTCCATCGGCGGGTGAATGCGGGGTTCCGGGAAATCGCGGCGGGTGCGCCGGAACGGTGTGTGGTGGTGAGCGCGGACGAGACCGCGGAGGCGGTGTACAACGCAGTGTTGCGGGCTGTTGGCGATGTTCTGGCGATGCCGGGTGGTGCGGCGTCCGTCTGAGCGGCTTGAACCGCACCCGGCGTGGTGTGCCACTGCCGATATCCTCCGCCAGACCATCGCGAAAGCCGCACTCAAGTCTGATCTGGGTGGATCCGCACGCGGCGATGTAGGATCGTCGGTGATGTCCGCGCCTGACCCTCGTTCCAATCCCCTGCTGCTCGGCCACGCCGCCGCCGAGGCCACCATCCTCGACTCGCTGCGGGCCGGCCGGCTGCACCATGCTTGGCTGATCACCGGGCCAACGGGTGTCGGCAAGGCGACACTGGCGTTTCGCTTTGCCCGTCGCCTGCTCGCCGGCCTGCCGACGACCGACAACCTGTTTCTTGACCCGGCACATCCGGCGTTCCGCCGCGTCGCCGCGGGTGGGCACGCCGACCTGCTCACCATCGAGCTGGGGGTGAACGAGAAGACCGGCCGCGCGCGCACCCAGATCGCGGTTGACGACGTCCGCCGTATCGGCGGCTTCATGGCGCTGACGCCGGCCGAGGGGGGCTGGCGCGTGGTGATCGTCGACGGGGCGGAGGACCTGAACCAGGCCTCGGCCAACGCCCTCCTGAAGATCCTCGAGGAACCGCCGGCACGCGCCCTGCTCCTCCTGTGCTGCGCTGCGCCGGGCCGGCTGCTGCCCACAATCCGCAGCCGCTGCCGCCGTTTGCGGCTGGATCCGCTCGACGACGCCACCATGGCGGAGCTGCTCGGCACCTACCGGCCAGACCTCGCGGTGGACGAACGCGCGCGGCTGGTGACGCTGGCCGAAGGTTCGCCCGGCCGCGCGCTGCTGCTGGCCGAGGAGGACGGGCTGAAAATCGCCGGCCTGGTCGAAGAGGTGTTGGCCGCGCTGCCCGACCTGCCGGCGACGCGCGCCTACGCGCTGGCCGACACGCTGCGCGGCGAAGGGGATTTCTCCACCTTCATGGATCTGCTGCGCACCGGCCTTGCGGCCGCCGTGCGCGATGCGGTGCGCGGCCGTGCCGATTCAGACCAGGCGCGGCTGGCGGCATTGCGCGCGCCCGAGGCGTGGGTGGCGGTGTGGCAAGAGCTGTCGCGTGTGCAGGCCGAGACGGAACGGTTTGCGCTGGACAAGCGGCAGGCGCTGGTGGCGAGCCTTGGGTTGCTGGCGGGCTGACAGGGAAGCAGGCAGGGGAGCCGACCCAGGGGCGCGTCCGCGCCAATTCTGTGCTCGCCTGCCAACACGAGCATGTCCCATGCAGTCAATCGGCCGCGCGGCGAAGGTCCCGGCCGGAACGATCCCTGCCCATGCGGCAGCGGCAGGAAGTTCAAGCAGTGCTGCGCGATCGCCCCCGGTGCCAAGATCGCGGCCAAGACTATCGCCACGCCGTCGGTCCAGGCCGTGAACCCGCTGACGATGAAGCGAGACAGCGCGCTCACCGAGGCGGGTCGCCTGACCAACAATTTTTCGCCGCTGCTGCGCGTGCTGCGCCTCGGGCCGTCGGTGGCGCCGGCACCAGTGCCGGCCGAGGCACCGCCGTCCGATGAGCAGTCCGCGGCCGCTTATATCAACCCGGGGCGCGGTTACCTGGCAGCGCGGCGGCCGATGGATGCCGTCAAGGCGTGGCGACAGGCGGCGCGGCCGGATCCGTCCAATCACCAGACCTGGTTCGATCTCGGCAGCGTGCTGCTGCAAACCGGCTGCCTGCCCGAGGCCATCGGTGCCTATCGGCGCGCTATGGCGGCGAAGCCGGATTTTGCCCCGGCGCGCCACATGCTTGGCGTTGCGCTGGAGCAGCAGGGCAATGAGATCCAGGCCCTCGCCGCGTTGCGCCGCGCGGTGGAGCTGTCGCCGAAGCTGGCGGACGCGCATGCGCGGATTGGCACGCTGTGCCTGTCGCTGTCGCGTCGGCCGGAGGCGATCAAGGCTTTGCATCGCGCGTCGGTCGTTGCGCCGCAGTCCGACCTGGGCCGCCCGGCACTGGCGAAGGCCTACATGGCGGAGGAACGGCAAGGCGACGCCGAGCAGGTGCTGCGCCGCATGCTGGCGGGCAGCCCAGATCATTTCGATGCTCGCAAGATGCTGGGCGACGTGCTGTCTTATTCCGGTCAGTTCAAACAAGCTGCCCAGGAGTACGAGCGCGCGATCAGTACCGGCCGTCAGCCGATCAGCGCCTATCACAGCCTGGCGATGTCGCGGAAACTGACCGAGGGACGTCCGCCCGTTGGTTGAGGGCATGCAACGCCTGCACAAGCGGGGCGGGCTGGCCGATTTCTCGCTGATGATCCTGCACTTCTCGCTGGGCAACCCGAAGGACTACGAACAGGCAATCCAGCATTTCGATGCCGCCAATCGTATACGCCATCGCACCGCGAAGCTCGACAGGCAGCGCCTGACGTCTCAGTTCGATGAGCTGATCGATCGTTTAACGTCGGAGTATTTCGCCACCCATGAGGCGTTGGGGGTGCCGGATGAAATGCCGCTGATGGTGCTGGGCATGCCGCGGTCGGGCACCACGCTCACCGAGCAGATCCCGTCCAGCCATCCCAGCGTGGCCGGCGGCGGCGAGCTGCCGTTCTGGCTGGAACAGGGGCCGCGATGGGACGCCAACCGGGTGCGCAATCTCAACGCCGAGAGCATGCAGCGGATGGCAGATGACTATCTGACCGTGCTGCGTGATATCGGTCCGGATGAGGTTCGGGTCACTGACAAAATGCCGCCCAACTTCATGTGGATCGGCCTGATCCACGTGGCGTTCCCGAAGGCCCGGATCATTCATTGCAAGCGCAATCCGATAGATACGTGCCTGTCGATCTATTCGATCTACTTCACCGCGCGCATGGACTTCGCGGCAGAACGTGGAGATCTGGTGTTCTTCTACTGGCAGTATCTGCGATTGATGGCGCATTGGCGCGAGGTGCTGCCGTCCAGCGTGCATTACGAAACGGTGTATGAGGAACTGGTGTCCGATCGTGACGCGCAGTCGCGCGAGCTGATCGATTTCTGCGGACTGTCGTGGGACGATGCGTGCCTGGCGCCGGAGTGGAATGAACGCCAGGTCAGGACGGCGAGCGTGTGGCAGGCGCGGCAGCCGGTGTACAAGACGCAGACGGAACGGTGGCGGCGGTATGAGCCGTGGCTGGGCGAGCTGCGGGAGCTAACTGAGGAATAGGGCGGAATAGCCCTTCGCTATTCCGCTGCCGTCTATCCGATTCCAAAACAGAAACGAAAATGCGTGCCAACCGTGCACTCGACACGATGGTCGAGTGCACGATAGTGGCATTGTGCGCTCGCCTTGATTCAGATCAATGAGAACGTCGAGATATTGGGTCAGAAGCTTCCGGACCTCGTGGTGTCAACTGGGTGGGAAGTGAGGCTCTAATGACAACAGGACCTGTGTTGCTTGCGGCATTCCTGGGTGGTTTCGCCTGGTGGTCTGTCGGGCTGGCGGCGGCGCAGGACGCCGCCGCCGGCGCTGCCGTGTTCAAGTCACAATGCGGCATCTGCCATTCGGTGCAGCCAGGGCGGAACATGGTGGGGCCCAGCCTGTTCGGGGTCGTCGGGCGGCATGCGGGCACAGTGCCGGGGTTCCATTATTCGGCCGCCAACAAAGGGTCCGGGCTGACCTGGGATGCAGCGACGCTGGACCCCTATCTCAGTAACCCGAGCACGGTCGTGCCGCACACGATCATGACCTATGCCGGGCTCAAGGACGTGCAAAAGCGTGCTGACCTGATCGCCTACCTGTCGACCCTGCACTGAAGCCGTGCGTCCGACCGCGCGGGTGCGCGGGACGCTGGTTGTTCGGCTGCCACCGCATCAAGAGGGTATCGGGCATGTCACCTGACATTCTGGTCCGGATCAGAAACGGACTGGTAGCGGCCATCACTGTCGTGCTGTTGCCGAGCCTGGCACAGGCGGTACCCAATTTCGCGCAGCAGACGGGGCAGCCCTGCAGTTCTTGTCACATCGGCGCTTACGGTCCGCAACTGACGGCGTTCGGACGGGCATTCAAGATTGGCGGCTATACGCAGACCGGCGGAGACGCCACCACACCGATCCCGCTCTCGCTGATGTTGCTGGGATCGTACAGCAACACCACCAAGGGGCAGGGCGGGCCCGCGGCGAACAACTATGGCGACAATGGCAACTTCGCCATGGATCAGATCAGTGTGTTTGCGGGTGGCCGCATCGCCGATTACGCGGGCTCATTCGTGCAGGTGACCTTTAACGGCATCGACAGCAGCTTCCATCTGGATAACACCGATCTGCGCCTGACCACCCCATTCCATGTTGGTGATACCGAGCTGCGCGTCGGCCTGGACATCAACAATGGACCGACGGTGCAGGACCCGTACAACTCCACCTATGCCTGGGGCTATCCGTATGTCGCCTCGGCGCTGGTGCCGACGCCGGCGGCGCAGCCGCTGCTGGCCAACGGGTTGACCGGCAATTCGCTGGGGGCGACGCTGTATGCCTGGTACGATCGTTCACTCTATCTCGAAGCCGGTCTGTACAACACGTATGGTCCGTCGCTGCTGAGTTGGACGGGCAATGCCTATGGGCCGGGCAGCACGTCGAATCCGGCGCCCTATCTGCGGGCCGCGTATGAGTGGAACTGGAATGGGCAGTCGGCGCATGTCGGCGCGATTTTCCTGCATTCCAATATCAACCCTGCCACGTCCGCGTTCACCAGCATCGGTGCATTGGGGCATGACAGCTACACCGACTATGCGATCGATGGCGGCTACCAGTATATCGGTGACGGAACGCATATCGTGTCGTTGCTTGGCATCTTCGACCACGAACATCAAAATCTCTCGGGGACGTTCAACGCGGGGAGTGCGAGCCAGGCGAGCAACGATCTGAATCAGATAAGGCTGACGGCCACCTACTACTATCTGCAGACCTATGGCGTGACGGCGAGCTGGCAGAAGACCTGGGGCACGCCCGACCCGGGGCTGTATGCACCTGCGCCACTGACCGGCAGCGCGAACGGCAAGCCGAACAGCAACGCGTTCATTTTTGAAGCGGACTATGTGCCATTTGGCAAGGCGGACTCCTGGGCGGGTCCCTGGGTCAATCTAAAGCTGGGTGTTCAGTACACGCTGTACACCCAATTCAATGGCGGGACGTCGAACTATGATGGATCCGGCCGCAATGCGGGCGACAACAATGCACTCTACGTGTTCGCGTGGATGATCTTCTGAAGCCGGACCGAACCGGATCAAGCGGACACACAGCGGAGGTTATGATGAAGACATCACACGGTGTCGCGGCGGCGGCAGGATTGACGCTGCTGCTGGCGGTGGCCGGTGTGGCCCAGGCGCAGGGCCGGGCCTCGGGGGCGGATGCCAAGGCGATGCTGGAGCGGGCGGTGGCGGCGGTGAAGGCGAATCAGGCGGCAGCGCTTGCCGCGTTCAGCCACGGTGATGCGGGATTCAAAGATCGTGACCTCTATGTGTTTTGCGCGCGTGCTGACGGGAAGGTGGATGCGCATATCGATCCGTCGCAGCTCGGGCGCAACATCAAGGACCAGTATGACGTCGATGGCGTGGCGTTCGGTCAGGAGATGATGGCGATCGCGACGGCGGGTGAGATCAAGGCAGTGAGCTATATGTGGCCGGAGCCGGGGTCGCA
>DATHNE010000173.1:0-3289 GCA_035486355.1 Acetobacteraceae bacterium | reverse complement strand
GTTGCTGATCGTACCGCTGCTGCGCGCGCTCGGTGGCGGTTTCGTGATGTTCGATGCGTTCTACCGCTCTGGCGCGCTGGTGTTCGGCGGCGGGCATGTGGTGCTGCCGCTGCTGCGTGATGCCTTGGTGGCGCCGGGATTTGTGTCGGACGACGCGTTCCTGGCGGGCTATGGCGCGACGCAGGCCATGCCCGGGCCGGTGTTCACCTTTGCCGCGTATCTCGGTGCGGTGATGCATGGCGTGCCGGGGGCCGTGCTGGCGTTGGTGGCGATCTTCCTGCCGGGCGTTCTCCTGATGACGGGTACGTTGCCGTTTTGGGACGGGCTGCGTGCGTACCCGGCGGCGCAGGCGGCGATGCGCGGGGTCAATGCCGCGGTGGTGGGGGTGCTGGGGGTGGCACTGTACGACCCGGTGTGGACCAGCACAGTGCACGCGCCGGCCGACTTTGCGCTGGCGCTGCTGGGCTTCGTTCTGCTGACGGTGTGGAAGGCGCCGCCGCTGCTCGTGGTGGCGCTAGGGGCGCTGGGTGGGAGTGCTTTGCCGCTGCTCTGACAGCAGGCCGATCCAGTCCAGCACGGCTTGGACCAGCCGGTCGGGTTGTTCCGGTACCAGCGCGTGACTGGCATCTGGTATGACCACGACACTCACGCGATACGCGCCGAGGTCATCGCGTATCTGGTTCATGGTATCGCGTGGTCGCCACGGATCCCGCTCGGCCTGCACGTCCAGCACTGGTGCCGAACCCGCACTCCACCATTCTCCCTGTGGTGTGGCCTGGCCCGCCGCACGCTGCGCCGCGCCGGCCTCCTTGTACCAACCGCTCAACCAAGACGATGGGTCATGCCCTGGCGCGAAGAACGCGCTCTGTAGCGCTATCAGCCGCACCGCATCGGGGAGATCTGTGTTGGCGCAGCGCGCGAGCAGATCGCGCAGCTCCGGCTGTGCCGTCTTCGCCGCCGCGGCGGCCAGCACCACCCCCCGCACCAGGTCTGGCCGGTCGGTCGCGAGCGTGCGCGCCACCCACTGGCCGAACGCATGACCCAGCACCACGGCGGGTTCACCCCCTTCTGCCGCGATCACGTCAGCGACGTCTGCAGCGAAGTCGTGCAGGGTCAGGTTCTCCATCCAGCCGACGCTGGCCCCCATGCCGCGCGGTTGCGGGCGCAGCACGCGCAGACCCGCGCCCGCGAACATCGCGGCGATGTCATCGAAGTCTTCGGAGTCGCGGGAAGAGGAAGGCAACAGGACCAGCAACGGACCTTCGCCCTCGGCGATCACCTCGATCCGCGCCTCACCAGCCGGAACGATCTTGCGTGTGCGTTGCATGTCCGTGTCCTCAATATCCGCCTGGCAGCACCCAAATCTCTGGTTTTGCCGGCAAGGTGGCGCGCGAGATCACCGCCGTTGGCGGTGAGAATTCCCGCACCGCGTAGCGATCCTTCTCCAATGCGAGGAACTGGTCCAGGACGTCGCGGGTGAAATAGTGCATGGGAAACACAATGCGCGGTTGCAATTCATCCAACACCTTTACCATATCCGCTTGGCTCATCGTGTAGATGCCATCCACGGGCGCCATCACGGCGTCGATGTGACCCAAAGCGGCCACGTCCTGGTCGGTCAGCAGGTGATGCAGGTGGCTCAGATGCGCCACGCACAGGCCGGCGCTTTCGAACAGGAAGATCGAGTTGCCGTAATACTCCGTGCCGCCCTGCCAATCTCGGATATTGGTCGGCAGGTTAGTGACATGCAGGTCGCGATAGGTCAGGTCGATCCGTGCCGGCCCGCCGTCGTCGCGCCAGCCGTGCAGCACGTGTTTGATCCGTGGATCGGGATGCTCCGTATAATGCGTTGCATGCGCGTGGTTCATCGTCGCGATATCGGGTGGATTCTCGGGGATGTTCACGCCGTTGTAATCCGTTATGGCCGTTACGCCACCGGGCGTCTCGATCAGGAAGCTGGCGTGGCCCAGGAAGGTGATACGCACCCCGTCCGGGGCCGTGTCGGCCAGCATGAGGTGTGGCTGGGCCATCGCGATCGGCGCACATCCCGCCATCGTCCATCGCGGTGCCAACGCCGCCACCAGAAAAGCCAGAAGCAGCCTTGCACGCATGGCCACGCCCTCGCCTCTTGCCGGCTTCAGCCCGACGCCGGACACTCCAGCAACCGAACGGGAGGATGCAACATGCAAAGCCAGCCTGTCAGCTTTTACAGCGAAGGCGTGAGGCTGCGTGGGGACCTGTTCCTGCCGGATGGGTTGGCCACCCATGAACGGCGGCCTGGCATTGTCCTGTGCCATGGCTATACCGGTGTGCGCTCGCTCTACTTGCCCGACAACGCGCGCGTGCTGACCGAAGCGGGGTATGTCGTTCTGACATTCGACTACAAGGGTTGGGGCGACAGCGATGGGCCGAAATCGCGTCTGTCGCCCTATGGAAGGGTGATCGATAGCCAGGCCGCGCTGAGCTTTCTGGGCGCGCAGGAGATGGTCGATGCCGATCGGCTGGGGTTGTACGGCACCAGCTACGGCGGCGCGACAGTGGTCTGGACAGCGGCGATCGATCCCCGTGTGCGCTGTGTCGTTTCGGTCGTCGGCATCGGCAATGGTCGCCGTTGGATGCGCAGCGTGCGCCGACCGGACGAATTCGCCGATCTCTTGGAGCGCTCGGCGAGCGATCGCATGCAACGCGCGCTGACGGGTGAATCAGAATTCGTCGAGCGCACCGATATCCTTTTGCCCGACCGCCAATCGGCCGAGCTGGCCGCCGCTGCCCGCGCCGGTAATCCGGGTGCGGTCAGCCAGATCCCGCTGGAATTCATCGATGATACGCTTGGATTTCATCCGGAATGGATTGTCGACAAGATCGCGCCGCGCCCATTGATGTTGATCACTACCGACAATGATCGGTTGGTGCCGCCGGATGAATCGAGCGAGCTGTTCCGCCGCGCCGGCGAGCCCAAGCGGTTGGTGGTGCTGCGTGGCTTCGGCCATTACGAGGTCTATACTGGCGATTGCTTTCGCCAGGTGATGGAACACACGGTTGGCTGGTACAAGCAGTACCTGCCGGTCGGTCAGACAGGAGGAATCAAGCCATGAAAGTCGTTCGCGCCAATGCCCGTGCTACCAAGCGGCAGCCGGAGTCCAATTTCACTGGAACGGTGTTCGCAGATGAAGTCGTGGTGGGTGTCGCGCCGTCGCGCATGCGGGCTACGGTGGTTTCGTTCACGCCTGGGGCTCGGACTGCATGGCACACGCATCCGGTTGGACAGACGCTGTACTGCCTGTCCGGG
>DATHNE010000172.1:0-27309 GCA_035486355.1 Acetobacteraceae bacterium | reverse complement strand
CTCCGCCCTGGTCGCACCGGTCGAACGTGGCGATCTCGATCTCGTCTCCGAGATGGTCGGCCTGGCCTGCGACAGCCTGGCCGAACGCACTCTGGTCCCCGCCTTCGTCTACTTTTTCCAACTGCTGTACCCATTCGCCTGGGTGAACGATCCGCTGCGCGCCATTGCCGCCGCGGCCGGCGGCACGATCCTGATCCGCCGCCGGGCTCTGAGGCGCATCGGCGGCATCGCCGCGGTCCGCGGTGCCCTGATCGACGACGTCGCACTGGCCCGCGCGGTGAAGCGGGGCGGCCGGATCTGGCTGGGGCATTCGACCCTGGCGCGTTCCGTGCGCCCCTATCCCGATTTCGCCGACATCTGGCGCATGGTGGCGCGCACCGCCTATGTGCAGCTTCACTTTTCGGTGCTGCTGCTGTTCGCCACCACGCTCGGCATGGCGCTGACCTTCCTGGTCGGGCCGTTCGCCGCCCTACATGCCCACGGCTTCGCCGGCCTGTGCGGCTGGCTCACCTGGGCCGGCATGGCGGCCTCCTATCTGCCGACGCTACGGCGCTTCGGCCGCTCCCCCCTCTGGGCGGTGCTTTTGCCCGCCGTCGCATTGTTCTACATGGCTGCGACGATCGGATCGGCGGTCGACCATTACCGGGGCCGAGGGGTGCGGTGGAAGCAGCGAGCCTACCAGGGGGCGGCACACTAGCCGACGACGCGGTGCCGGACGTCGAGCAGTGGTCCGGCAAGGATCGCGGCGATGAGAACTTCCCAGTTGGGTCGTTTTTGATCCGGCGCGATCTACGCACCCACGTTCACGCGTTCTACGCTTTCGCCCGCAATGCGGACGATGTCGCCGATTCCGCAATACTATCGGAGGCGGAGAAGCTCACGCGGCTGGATCACATGGAAGCCGTGTTGTTGGGACGACGCGACACCGGAGCGCCGAGCGCGCTGCGGCTGCGCGCGAGCCTCGCCGAAACCCACGTCACATCGCGGCACGCGACTGATCTGCTGATCGCCTTCCGCCGCGACGCCAGCAAGCATCGTTATGCGAGCTGGGGGGAGCTGTACGATTACTGCCGCTATTCGGCGATGCCGGTGGGAAGGCACGTGCTCGATCTGCATGGCGAGGATCGCGCGACCTGGGCGCCCTCCGATGCGCTGTGCACGTCATTGCAGGTACTGAACCATTTGCAGGACGGCGCCAAGGATCTGGCCGCGCTTGATCGCTGCTATTTGCCGCTCGACCTGCTGCAGCAATATGGCGCCGCCGTTACGGATCTGCGCGGCGCGCGCGAAACCCCGGGCCTGCGTGCCGTGTTCACCGCGTTGCTTGACCGCATCGACGCCCTCAACGCCACCGCCACCGACCTGCCGCGCCGCACAAGCGCGCGGGGCTTGCGTCTGGAGACAGCCGTGATCGTCGGCCTCGCCCACCGCCTGACACAGCGATTGCGCCACGACGATCCCGTCGCGACGCGCGTGAAGCTGACCAAGGGCGACGCCATCGCCAGCGTGCTCGCATCCTTATGGTTCCTGCCATGAGTGCGGCCACCACACCGCTGGGCGCCGCCCACGCCGACCTCGACGAGGTCGAAACGATTGTGCGCGGTGCTGGCACCTCATTCTATCGCGGCATGCGCGTGCTGCCACCCGATCGCCGCCACGCGATGTACGCGATCTACGCGTTCTGCCGCGTCGTCGACGACATCGCCGACGACGAGTCCGTTCCTTTCTCGGACCGGTTGCCCCAGCTCACCGCCTGGCGCACACGCATCGCCGATCTCTATCGCGGCGTCACCGACGGCCCGATCACCCGCGTGCTCGCCGCCGCCGTGCGCCGCTATCGGCTCCGCCAGGAAGATTTCATCGCCGTCATCGACGGCATGCAGATGGACAGCGAAACGCCGATCGTCGCGCCCGACCTCGCCACACTCGATCTCTATTGCGACCGCGTCGCCGCCGCGGTCGGTCGCCTGTCGGTGCGCGCCTTCGGTGACGCGTCGGAAAACGCCGACCGCGTCGCCCACGCGCTCGGCCGCGCGTTGCAGCTCACAAACATCCTGCGCGATCTGCGCGAGGACGCCGATCGCGGCCGCCTCTATCTGCCGCACGAATACCTCGACGTCGCCGAGGTCCCGCACGACCCGCAAGCCGCCTTGCGCGCCGCGCGCTTCCCGGAAGTCTGCGACCGCATCGCCGCATTGGCGCACGATTACTTCCGCACCGCGCAGGCGGCGATGGCCGAGTGCGACAAGACCGCAATGCGCCCCGCCCGCCTGATGGGCGCCACCTACGCCGCGATCCTCAGCCGCATCGAACACCGCGGCTGGTCCCGCCTGGACGAACGCGTCAGCCTGCCGAAATGGCAAAAACTCTGGGTCGCGTTCCGCTACGGATTAGCCGCCTAACCCCACCATGCGGTCCCGCCGACACCACGAACCTCCCCGCCACCCCGGCGTGACCTGTCATCCCTGCATGCCCGGCATCCCGGCGTGCCCGGTCATCCCTGCGAACACAGGGATCCCGAACAACCGCACGGCCCGCAACGCCGTCCCCGCCCCAAGTTGCGCGCCGCGCAGCATGGCCGCTGCACGGAAGCAAAAATTCGCGACATTCTGGAAAACGCCGTCCGCCCCATCACCCGCATCCAAATCGGCGCGGCACTCGACGCCTTCGGCCAACAGGCGGGCGGACTGACCTCGACATCCGCCCCCCCCCAGCCGACCGAGCCGGCGGACTTCGAATGATCGTTCTCGACACCCAGGTGGTCTCAGAGCCGATGAAGCTGTGGGGCGATCCCACGGTTCAGGCCTGGCTCGATCGACAGGTTGCCGACACGTTGTACCTGACCGCCACAAGCCTCGCAGAGCTGCTGGTCGGCGTTGCGACCCTGCCCGATGGCAAGCGAAAAGAGGGGCTCGCGACAGGATTGAATGGCCTGCTCGCCGGGTTATTCGCTGGCCGTATCCTGTCCTTCGATCAACCCGCCGCCGAAACCTATGCCCGCTTGATGGTTCATGCCCGCGTCAATGGCCGGGTCATTTCAGTCGCGCACGGTCAGATCGCCGCGCCGGCGACAACGCACGGGTTCGCTGTTGCCACAAGAGATGTCGCTCCGTTCGTGGCCCCGGGCGTCCGCGCAATCAATCCGTGGACGGTCTGACGCGCCTACTTTACCCCCTTCGCCGCCGCCATCACCTCCGCCGCATGCCCCGTGACACTCACCTTCCGCCACACCTTCGCGACCTTCCCCTTCCCATCGATCAGGAACGTGCTCCGCTCCATACCCATATACTTCCGTCCATACATCGACTTCTCAACCCACGTGTCATATGCCGCCGCGGCCGTCTTCTCGACATCCGACGCCAGCGGAAACGTCAACCCATATTTCGCTGCGAACTTCTCGATCGGCGGCATCTTGTCCGGCGACACACCGATCACATCGATCCCGATCTTCCCCAACTGCGGCAGCGCCTCCTGGAACGCGCAGGCTTCCTTCGTGCACCCCGGCGTATCCGCCTTCGGATAGAAATACAGCACGAACGGCGTGCCCTTCATCGCCTTCAAACTCACCGCCCGCCCGCCCGTCGCCGGCAGCTCGAATGCCGGTGCCGCATCGCCTTCCTGCACACTCATCCCTTGATCTCCCCGATATGCCGAACAAACGCCGCGCGGACCTCGCCGGCCAACGCATCGAGGCTCGCACGCAGTACCGGCAAGTCAACCGCCGCCACGCCGGCCACCTCCGCCGCGCGCAACAGCGGCCGCGCCGTTGCCTCCGGCAACTCGGCCGGCGCCGCGCGCCCGATGGTGATGCGCAGCATCCCCTGCACCGTGCGCCACACGCGATCCGCGCGGATCAGCAGCGCCGCATCCGCCGCCGGCAGGTGCCCCGCATCCCGCAACTGTTCCAACGCCACCCGCGTCGTCGCGCTGCACACGCCGCGATCATCGCGCGCGTGGATCAATTGCAGCACCTGCGCGATGAACTCCACCTCCACCTGGCCGCCGGCCCGCAGCTTCACATCCCACGGCCCGTGCGGCGGCAAATCGCGCAGCATCCGCGCGCGCATTGAAGCCGCGTCCGCACCAATCCGCGCCGGCTCCCCCGCCGCGACGATCGCCTCGGCCACTGCCGCCTCAACCCGCTTGCGCAACACTGCCGGCCCCGCCACCACGCGCGCCCGGGTCAGCGCCATCCGTTCCCAGGTCCACGCGTCGGACGCGTGATAGCTGCGGAACCCGCCCAGCGACACCGCCACCGGCCCCTTGTTGCCCGACGGCCGCAGCCGCATGTCCACGGCGTACAACTGCCCATCCACGCCCGGCGCCGTCACCGCCGCGACATAGGCATGCGCCGCGCGCACAAACCACTGGCTCGCCGGCAGCGACCGCGCGCCGCGGCTCTCCGTCACCTCCTCCGGATGGTCGTACACCAGCATCAGGTCGAGGTCCGACCCGGCCATCATCTCCTGCCCGCCCGCCTTGCCCAGTGCCACCGCCGCCATCGCACCGCCCCGCACGCGACCGAAACGATCGGCGAAGTCACGCAACACCGGCCCCAGCAACGCATCCAGCGCCGCATCCGCCAGCTCCGCCCGCCGCAGCCCGGACTGGTCAGCATCCACCCGCCCTTCCAGCGTCGCCACCGCGATACCGAACTCTTCCTCCCGCACGGTGCGGCGGATGATGCCGATCACTTCCTCCAGCAAGCGCGCATCCGCCAGACGGGTGCGTAACAAACGCACCGCCTCCGGCGCCTCCTCGGGCGACAGCAGCCCGTCCAGCGCCGCCGGCGTGCTCGCCAGATACTCCGCCAGCGACGGCGCCGCACCCAATACGGCAGCGATACGATCCAGCAGGCCCGGATTGCGTTCGAACAGCGACAGGATCTGCACGCCCGCCGGCAGCCGGGCGAGGAAGCCATCGAACCGCCCGAACGCCGCATCCGGCTGCGGCTGTCGTCCCAATGCCGCCAGCACCGCAGGCAGCATGCGCGCCATCAGATCGCGCGCGCGTTCCGAGCGCAGCGCGCGTACCCGCCCCGCCTGCCAGCCGCGCACCGCCTCGGTGATCCGCGCGGTATCGCCGTACCCCAACCCGACCAGAGCCTGCCGCGTCGCCTCCGGCACCGCATCGACACCCCGGAAATCCAGCGCCACGCCGCTGGCGGCCTCGGCCAATTCCGGTACGTGTTCGAACACCTGGGCGTAGCGCGCCCGCACCCGCTCCAGTTGCGCCAGCAGCGCCGAGGCAAACGCATGCGCGTCCGCGTAACCCATGAACACCGCGAACCGCTCGAGCTCCTCCGGGCGCGTCGGCAGCTCATGCGTCTGCCGGTCCGCCACCATCTGCAGCCGGTGCTCCACCACGCGGAGGAACCGGTACGCCGCCGCCAGCTCCTTCTCGCCCCGCCGCGACAGATGCCCGGCCCGCACCAGAAGCCCCAGCGCTCCCAGCGTCGTCGGCGCCCGCAACACCGGGTCGCGCCCGCCCCACACCAGCTGCAGCGTCTGCGCCAGGAACTCGATTTCGCGGATGCCCCCCTCGCCCAGCTTGACATTGTGCCCGGCAATCCGCGCCACCGGATCGCGCGCATCGGCCAGCGCGCCGCCCTTATGCTCGTCGATCCGCCGCTTCATCGCCGCGATATCCGCCACCGCCGCGAAATCCAGCCCGCGCCGCCACACGAACGGCCGGATCGCCTCCAGGAACCCCGCCCCCAGCGCCAAGTCCCCGGCCACCGGGCGCGCCTTGATCATCGCGGCGCGCTCCCAGTTCTGGCCCATGCTTTCGTAGTACGCGATCGCCGCCGGCAGCGAGACCACCGGCGGTGTCACTGACGGATCCGGCCGCAGCCGCAGATCCGTGCGGAACACGTAACCATCGGCATCCCGCGTCTCCATCAGCGCCACCAGCGCGCGCGCCAGCCTGGTTGTGAACCCGCCCATTGCGTCACCGGCGCTTCGCGCGGTGTATATGTCGGCGGAGGGGTCGTTGAGCAGGATGAGGTCGATATCACTCGAGTAGTTCAGCTCGCGGGCACCCAGCTTGCCCATACCGAGCACCACCAACCCACCACCCCGTTCCGGCTCCGCCGGATCCGGCAGCCGCAGCTCTCCCGTGTCATGCGCGGCGCGCAGCAGATGCGCCACGGCGCGCCGCAATGCCGCCTCGGCCAGCTCGCTCAGCGTCCCGGTCACCCGCTCCAGCGGCCACAGCTCGCCGATATCGGCGATCGCCGTCACCAGGGCGATCACCCGCTTGGCCTGCCGCAACGTCGCCGCCACGCGGTCACGCCTGGCCGCCACCGGCAGGGCGGCAATCGCGGCAAATGCGCGCGCCGCGACCACATCCGGTCCCTCGGCCACCAGCGTCCGCACCGACGCGGCCTCGCGGATCGCCAGATCGGCCAGGAAGGGACTGTTGCCACCCAGCGCGCCGAGCATCGCCGCCACCGCCGGCCGCGCCACCAACCGCGCCTCTACCCGGCCCAGCTCGGCAAACCGCTCCACCAGCCGCGCGGCCGCGGTGGCGTCGTGCGGATGCGGCCAATACTGGGGCAGGCGGAACGCGGCGGATGTCATCGCTTGATCGATTCCCTCGCAGGCTGGCGGTGAGACGCCTCGCCGGTCAAGCCGCGCGCCACACCGCGCGCCACACCGGTCGCGTGGTGCACCTGCTGGTGGAGCTGACGATCGCCGTCGCCGTGCTGGTCGGCGCTCTGGGCTGGCGCCTGTCGCAGGGCCCGCTCGACCTCCCCTGGCTCACCAAGCGCGTCGAGAAGACGCTGAACCGCGATAGCACGTTCGGCCATATCACCATCGGCCGTGCGGGCCTGGCCTGGGAGGGCTTCCGCCTCGGTGTCGACCGCCCGCTCGACATCCAGCTCCGCGACGTGACCTTCGCCGACACCGATGGAACGCAATTGCTGACTGTCCCGCGCGCCGAGGTGTCGCTGTCACTGCACCTGCTGCTGGTGGGCCGCATCGTGCTGCGCGCGCTCGAGATCGACCAGCCCCGCGTCACGCTGATCCGCGCCGCCGATGGGTCGATCACCGCCGCCGCCGGCCCGGCGACCACCGACATTGCGCCCGCCAACGCCACCCCCCTGCTGGCCATTATGACGGAGTTGGCGCGGCCACCGGCCACGGATCGCAGTGCCACGCGCACCGGCCCGCTCAGCCAGCTCATGCATCTGCGCATCCACGACGCCTCGGTGCAGGTGGGCGACCAGCAGTTCGGCATGACCTGGTGGGCCCCGCACGCCGACCTCGACTTGACCCGCCAGCCGCATGGCGGCGTCGACGGCACGGCCAACGTCACGCTCGCGTTGGGCGACCAGCGGGCGCAGATCAGCGGCACTGTCATGCTGCCCGCCGGCAAGGCGCCGCTGCACCTTCGCCTGCGCACCACGCCGATCGTCCCCGCCACAGTGGCCCGGGTGCTGCGCCTGACTGGCCCGCTGGCCGCGATCCAGGCCCCCATCAGCGGCGAGGCCGACTTGCTGCTGGACCAGACGATGCAGCCGCAATCGGCACATGTGGCGTTGCAGGCCGGCACCGGCATCATCGACGTCGCCGACGGCGTTCTGCCGATCACCCAGGCGCTGGTGGCCGCCGACATCACCCCGACCCAGGCCGTGCTCCGCACCCTGCGACTGGAGCTGCCGGCCAGCCCCGGCAACCCAGCCAGTATCATTCGCGGCACCGGTACGGTGACCCACCTGCCGGATCGTTACGCGGCGACGCTGGGTCTCACGCTCAACCAGGTCACCTTCGCTGACCTGCCGCATCTGTGGCCGCTGGGCGTCGGCCATGGCGCACGCGCCTGGATCACCGAGAACATTACCGCCGGCATCGCGCGCGACGGCCACGTCGATCTGGCGCTGGAGGCGACGCCAGACCTGTCCGACGTCACCCTGACCCACGTCACCGGGTCGCTCATCGGTACGGGGCTGCACGTTACCTGGCTCGACCCGGTGCCGCCGATCGTCGATGGCAGCGGCGTGCTGACCATCGTCGATCCTGACACGCTGGAGATCACAGTGCGGTCGGGCCGCCAAATGCCGGAGCCGGGCGCGCCGCCGACCAATGGCAGCCTGGTGCTGCGCGGCGGCAGCATGCGCATCACCGGCATCATGCAGCCGCACCAGATCGGCACGCTGGAGGCCAACATCGCCGGCCCGATCCCCGACGCGATCGCGCTGTTGAGCGACCCACGGCTGCGCTTGTTGTCAAAACATCCGCTGCCGCTGAGCAACCCGATGGGCACGATGACCGGCCATCTGGCGATGACCATCCCGCTGGAAGCCAATGTGACGATGGATGACATCGGCATCCGCGCCACCGCGCATCTGGAGGATGTGCATCTCGGCGACATTGTCGCTGGCCGCGACATGGACAGCGGCACGCTGGACCTGGAGGCAACCACCCAGGGGCTGAAATTCACCGGCAAGGTGACGCTGGCCGGCATTCCCGCCGCCATGACCGGCGATATGGACTTCCGCGCCGGCGGCCCCAGCCAGGTGCTGCAACGGATCACCGTCGATGGCCGCACGAGCACCCGCCAGCTCGCCGCCACGGGGTGGGATCTCAGCCCGTTCGTGGATGGCCCACTTGGCCTGACGGCGACGCTGACCGAGCGGCGCGACGGCGCCGGCGCCATCGCCCTTGCCGCCGACCTGACGCCCGCCGCGCTGGCGGTGGCGACGTTGGGCTGGCGCAAGCCACCGGGCCAGGCGA
Source organism: Acetobacteraceae bacterium (assembly GCA_035486355.1). Lineage (GTDB taxonomy): Bacteria > Pseudomonadota > Alphaproteobacteria > Acetobacterales > Acetobacteraceae > Palsa-883. Next base: position 18,571 of record DATHNE010000172.1, on the reverse strand, counting down.
CAAAGGCATCCGCCACGGTACGGATGCTGCATGATCGGCTGACCACGATCGACGACGTCGTGATCAATGGCCCGGGCCTGGCCGCCGAGGGCAGCGTGACCTGCATCGGCGGCAAGCCGGCGATGATCCGCATCAACCAGGTGACATTGGGCCGCACCGAAGCCCGCGCCACCATCCGCCTACCCATTGCTGATCCGGACCATCCCGGCATCGGTCCGATCGCCATCAACGTGACCGGCGCCAGACTGGACCTGTCCGGCCACTTCACCCATCGGCCGCCGCGGTCCGGACCGAGGCCCAAACCACAGGAAGCCTCCGGCCCGCACTGGATACTGGACGCGCGGTTCGATCAGGTGATTATGGCGGCCGATCACCGGATCCTCGGGTTGTCGGCCACACTCGACAGCAATCACGGTCTGACCAGCGCCTTGCAGGGGACTGGCGAGACCGAGTCGAAGGCACCGTTCAGCCTGCGTATCGTGCCGTCCGGCAGCAAACGCGTGCTGGAAGCGACCGCCACCAACGCCGGGGAACTGCTGGCGGCCCTCGACATCGTCAACCGCATCCAGGGTGGTCAGCTTAGCGTCACCGGCACCTACGACGACACGCGCATCGAGCATCCGCTGAGCGGCACGGCGCAGATCGATGATTTTCGTGTGCGCAACGCGCCGGTGCTGGCGCGCCTGCTGCAGGGGATGACGCTGTACGGATTGGTCGAGCTGCTGCGTGGCCCCGGCCTGGGTTTCACCCACCTGATCGTTCCGTTCGAGATGACGGATGATGCACTGACGGTGATCGATGCGCGCGCCTTCAGCCCTTCGCTAGGGCTGACGGCGAAGGGCGCGTTTGATCTTGGCGCCAACACCGTCGACGTCAACGGCACCATTGTGCCGGCCTATTTCTTCAATTCGCTGCTGGGCGACATTCCGCTTGTGGGACGTTTGTTCAGCCCCGAGCGCGGTGGCGGTGTCTTCGCGGCAAGCTATTCGGTACGTGGCTCGTTGGATAACCCCGATGTATCCGTGAACCCGCTGTCAGCCCTGACCCCAGGCTTCCTGCGCGGTCTGTTCGGCTTGTTCTGACGCCCCCAATATCGCCCCCCACTGTCATTGCGAGGAGCGGAGCGACGAAGCCATCTCGATCCGAGTGTGCACGAGCTGTGAAGCCACACCGCCCCGAGATTGCTGCGCTGCGACGCTCCTCGCGAGGACAAACATTCCTAGCCCTTCGCCAGAAACCGTTCCACGAACTCCAGCCGATCCTGCCCCCAGAAAATCTCCTCCCCGATCACGTAGCTCGGCGCGCCAAACACGCCCCGCGCCAACGCTGCCTGCGTGTCCGCCACCCGCATCTGCTGCCAACGCGGCTCGGCCCCAAGCGCCATCACCTTCTCCGCGTCCAATCCACACCCCTTGATCAACTCCGCCAGCGTCGTCGCATCGGCCGGGCTCCGTTCCTCCTCCCACACCGCGCGCAACACGGCATGGGCCAGCGCGATCGCCGGCGCATCGCCCTCTGTCTCACGCACCGCGAGCACGCACCCCGACGTCAACTGTTCGCCAGACGGAAAGAATTTCGGCTGGATGGTGATCGGAATCCCCAAATGCTCCTTCCACCGCCGCAGCTCTTGCAACCGATACGCCTGCCGCTGCGGCGCCCGCTTCGGCAGCGGCAGCCCGCCCGACGCTGCGAACACCGCGCCAAAATCCACCGGGAAGATCTTCATGCTGGCGCCATGTTTTTTCGCCAGCGCCTCGATCCGCCGCGCCCCCAGATGCGTCCACGGCGAATTGAGCGAAACGTAATAGTCGATGTGCTGTGCCAAGTGTTCCTCCCTTAGACGACGTCCGGATTTTCCAACAGCAGCGCGATCCCCTGCCCGCCGCCGATACAGGCCGAGGCAATCCCATAGCGCAACCCCTTGCGCCGCAGCTCTCGCGCCACCGTCACCGACAACCGTATCCCGGTCGCCGCTAGCGGATGGCCGATCGCGATCGCCCCGCCGTTCACGTTCAGCTTCTCCTCATCCAACCCCAGCGCCCGCACGCACGCCATCACCTGCGCGCCGAACGCCTCGTTGATCTCGATCCGGTCAACCTCATCCAGCCGTAGCCCGACTCGTTCCAGCACTGCACAGATCGCCGGCACTGGGCCAATCCCCATCACCTCCGGCGGGCACCCGACCGCGACGCCCGCCACCAGTCGCGCCAACGGCGTCGCGCGATGATCGCGCGCATAGATCCCCGAGCACACCAGCCCCGCCGCCGCGCCATCGACGATGCCGGAGCTGTTGCCGGCGGTCTGCACGCCCCCGAAGGCGGGACGCAGCGCGGCCAACGCCTCCGCCGATGACGGCCGCACATGTGTATCGCGCACCTGCTGCGCCGACTTGTGCCGCAACGCGATGCCGCGATCGGCAAACCCCTCGCGCTGGAACGTCTCGTTCTCCACCGGAACAATCTCGTCGGCCAGAATCTCCTGCGCCGCCAGCGCGCGATCGAAACTGCGTGCCGCGAACGCGTCCACCTCGGCCCGCGTGATCTGGTACTCCCGCGCCAACGCTTCCGCCGTCTGCCCCATGGTGCGGCCGGGCGCCGGGTCCAGCAGCGACTCCCACAGGAAATCCTTGAACGCCACCGACCCCATCCGCGCGCCATCGCGATGCGCATACAGCGCCAGCGGATTGCGGCTCATGCTTTCGGCACCGACGCACAGCGCCACGCCGGCATCCCGGTGCGACACCGCATCGGCGCCCTGCATCAGCACCTCGATCCCGGTGCCGCACACCCGCTGCACCATGTGCGCCGGCGTCTCAATCGGCACCCCGGCATACAGCCCGACGTGCCGCGGCAGCATGTAGGCATCGAAACTGGACTGCGTCATGTTGCCGGTGATCACCGTGCCCACGTCCGCCGCCGGCACCGCGGCCCGGTCCAGCACCGCCCGCGCCGTCTTGATCCCCAGATCGGTCGGCGAGACCTGCGCCAGTGCGCCGTTGTAATCCACGAACGGCGTGCGCACCCCGTCCAGCAGCCAGGCATCCTGCCACGCGGCGCTCACGCCACGCGGTTTCGTCGATGTGGTCATGCGTTTGCCCCTCTCGGCCTGCCGCGCAAGGAGCATTGCAGACCGACGGACGGACGGATAGTTTCCAAATCGGGAGACGCGGACGGGCCCCGGGGATGGGCCCGGCCGGTCTTTGTGTGCCAATGACATGTGTGTGCCAATAACCATGGCCAAAACACGGATGGAAACGTGCCGGGCAATTCCGCCGACGACCGCAGGTGAGAAGCGCATGACGATGGGACTTCCGTCGCCGCAAGGACTGTATGATCCGCGCAACGAACACGATGCGTGTGGGGTGGGCTTTGTCGCCAACATCAAGGGCGACAAGTCGCACGATATCATCGCCCGCGGCCTGGAAATCCTGGTCAATCTGGACCATCGCGGCGCCGTCGGCGCCGATCCGCTGGTGGGCGACGGCGCTGGCTGCCTGATCCAGATGCCCGACAAGTTGCTGCGCCATTGGGCGGAAAAAACCGGCGCCAAGCTGCCGAAATTCGGCCGTTACGCCGTGGCCATGTGCTTCCTGCCGCAGCAGGAAGCCGCGCGCGACTTCGCCATCCATCATTTCGAAAAGGTTGTCGCCGCCGAGGGCCAGACCATGGTCGGCTGGCGCGACGTGCCGATCGACATCACCGGCCTCGGCGAGCGTGTCATCGCAACGATGCCGGTGATGCGCCAGGCGATCATCGCCGCCAGCCCGCGCATCAAGGACCAGGACGCGTTCGAGCGGAAGGTGCTGGCGATCCGCAAGCAGATCCTCAACAACATCCGCGACATCGGCGAACAGAAACATCTGCCGGGATTGGGCGATCTGTATATGCCGTCGTTCTCCACACGGACGATGGTTTACAAAGGTCTTCTCCTGGCGCCGCAAGTCGGCGGCTTCTACATGGACCTGCGCGATCCGCTGACCGAGTCGGCCCTGGCGCTGGTGCACCAGCGTTTCTCCACCAACACCTTCCCGTCGTGGAAGCTGGCGCATCCGTATCGGTTCTTGGCGCATAACGGCGAGATCAACACGGTTCGCGGCAACGTGAACTGGATGTATGCGCGGCGGCGGTCGATGTCGTCGGATCTGATCGGGCCGGATCTGTCGAAGATGTGGCCGATCATTCCGCACGGCCAGTCCGACACGGCCTGCATCGACAACGCGCTGGAGATCCTGATCGCCGGCGGCTACTCGCTGGCGCATGCGATGATGCTGCTGATCCCGGAAGCCTGGGCCGGCAATAAGCTGATGCCGCCGAAGCTGCGCGCGTTTTACGAATACTACGCGGCGTTGATGGAGCCATGGGACGGACCCGCCGCGATCGCCTTCACCGACGGCCGCCAGATCGGCGCCACGCTGGACCGCAACGGTCTGCGCCCGGCGCGCTACATCATCACCGACGATGATCATGTGATCATGGCCTCTGAAGCCGGCGTGCTGCCGGTGCCGGAGGAGAAGATCGTCCGCAAATGGCGCCTGCAGCCCGGCAAGATGCTGCTGATCGACCTGGAGAAAGGTCGCATCATCGATGACACGGAGATCAAGCGTTCGCTTGCCAATGCGCATCCCTACGCCGACTGGCTGAAGGCCACCCAGTTCAAACTCGAGGAGCTGGCGGACAGCTCCGATAGCCGTGCGCTGCCCCGACCGAACGACCCGCAGACGCTGCTGCGCCAGCAACAAGTGTTCGGCTACACGCAGGAGGACATGCAGTTCTTCCTCGAGCCGATGGGCCGCGATGGCGATGACCCAGTCGGATCGATGGGCACCGACACGCCGCTCGCTGTGCTCTCGGCCAAGCCGAAGCTGCTCTACAATTATTTCAAGCAGAACTTCGCCCAAGTCACCAATCCGCCGATCGATCCGATCCGGGAAGAGTTGGTGATGTCGCTGGTGTCGATGATCGGTCCGCGACCGAACCTGTTGGGACATCAAGCCGGCACGCATTACCGGTTGGAAGTGTCGCACCCGATCCTGACCAATGCCGACCTGGAAAAGATCCGCTCGATCGACACGTTGGCGGGCGGCGCGTTCCGTACCTGCACGCTCGATACCACCTGGCCCGCGTCGGAAGGTGCCGAGGGCATGCGGCGCGCCATCGAGCGCATGTGCCGCGAGGCGACCGACGCAGTGCTGGCCGACCACAACATCCTGATCCTGTCGGATCGTGCCGCTGGGCCGGATCGCATCCCGATCCCGGCGCTGCTCGCCACGGCCGCAACGCATCATCACCTGATCCGCCAGGGGTTGCGCGACCAGCACGGGCTGGTGGTGGAAACCGGTGAGGCGCGCGAGGTGCATCATTTCTGCGTGCTGGCCGGCTATGGCGCCGAGGCGGTGAACCCGTACCTGGCGTTCGAGACGCTGGAACAGTTGCGTGTACAGAATGGCCTGCATCTGAAGGCATATGAGGTCCAGAAGAACTATCTCAAGGCGGTCGGCAAGGGCATCCTGAAGGTAATCTCCAAGATGGGGATCTCCACCTATCAGTCCTATTGTGGCGCGCAGATTTTCGATGCGGTCGGGCTGTCGCACGAGCTGATTGAGAAGTGCTTTACCGGCACCGCAAGCACGATCGAAGGCGCCGGCTTCATTGAGATCGCCGAGGAAGCGGTGGCGCGGCATCGCACCGCCTATGGCGACAATCCGATCTATCGCGACATGTTGGATGTGGGTGGCGACTATGCGTTCCGCCTGCGCGGCGAGGCACATGCCTGGACGCCGGACTCGATCGCCAAGTTGCAACACGCAGCGCGCGGCAATTCCGCCGAGGACTACGCGGCGTTCGCGCACACGATCAATGATCAGAGCGAACGGCTGCTGACCATCCGCGGCCTGATGGAGCTGCGCTTCGCCGAACAGCCGGTGCCGATCGAGCAGGTGGAATCCGCAGCCGACATCGTCAAGCGTTTCGCCACCGGTGCGATGAGCTTCGGCTCTATCTCACGCGAGGCGCATACTACGCTGGCGATCGCGATGAACCGCATCGGTGGCAAGTCGAATACCGGCGAGGGCGGCGAGGAATCCGACCGCTACAAGCGTCTGCCGAACGGCGATTCGATGCGCTCGGCGATCAAGCAGGTGGCGTCTGGCCGGTTTGGCGTCACTGCGGAATACCTGGTCAACGCCGACGACCTACAGATCAAGATGGCGCAGGGCGCTAAGCCGGGCGAAGGCGGCCAGTTACCCGGCCACAAGGTCGACAAGAACATTGCCCGCGTGCGCCATGCCACGCCGGGTGTCGGCCTGATCTCGCCACCGCCGCATCACGACATCTACTCCATCGAGGATCTCGCCCAGCTCATTCACGACCTGAAGAACGCCAATCCGAAGGCACGCGTGTCGGTGAAGCTGGTGGCCGAGGTCGGCGTAGGCACCGTCGCCGCCGGCGTATCGAAAGCGCGCGCCGATCATGTGACAATCTCCGGCTTTGAAGGCGGAACAGGGGCCAGCCCGCTGACCTCGCTGACCCATGCCGGGTCGCCATGGGAAATCGGTCTGGCAGAAACGCAGCAAACGCTGGTGCTGAACGCGCTGCGCGGCCGTATCGCCGTTCAGGTCGATGGCGGATTGCGCACCGGCCGCGACGTGGTGGTGGGCGCGCTGCTCGGCGCCGACGAATTCGGCTTCTCCACCGCGCCGCTGATCGCGGCCGGCTGCATCATGATGCGCAAGTGCCACCTGAACACCTGCCCGGTCGGCATTGCCACGCAGGACCCGGTGCTGCGCAAGCGCTTCACCGGTCAGCCGGAACACGTGATCAACTACTTCTTCTTCGTCGCCGAAGAGGTGCGCGCGCTGATGGCCAAGCTCGGCTTCCGTCACTTCAGCGACATGGTCGGCCGCGTCGATAAACTAGACACGCGCCGCGCCATCGAACACTGGAAAGCGAGCGGCATCGACCTGAGCCGTGTCCTGCACCAGGTGAAGCCGGCGAAGGGCGTCGCGATCCATAATCGTGAGACGCAGCAGCATCACCTCGACAAGGCGATGGATGTCGGGCTGATTGAAGCGGCAAAGCCGGCGCTGGAATCCGGCAAGCCGGTGCGCATCGCGCGCGAGATCCGCAACGTGCACCGCACCGTCGGCACCATGCTGTCCGGCGAAGTCGCGAAGCGCTATGGCCATGCCGGCCTGCCGGAAGATGCGATCTCGATCCAACTGACCGGCACCGCCGGCGGCAGCTTCGGTGCCTTCCTGGCGCGTGGCGTGTCGCTGGATCTGGCCGGCGACGCCAACGACTACGTCGGAAAAGGCCTTTCCGGCGGCCGCATCACGGTGCGCCAGCCGCCGGAGGTTACGCGCGATCCCACCGACAACATCATCGTCGGCAACACCGTATTGTACGGCGCCATCGCCGGCGAGGCGTATTTCCAGGGCGTCGCCGGCGAACGCTTCGCGGTGCGCAACTCCGGCGCCGTTGCAGTGGTGGAAGGCTGCGGCGACCACGGCTGCGAATACATGACCGGTGGCGTCGTCGTCGTGCTGGGCGAAACCGGCCGCAATTTCGCCGCCGGGATGTCCGGAGGCATCGCGTATGTCTACGATCCGAAACGCAAGTTCGCGACCCTGTGCAATCCGGCCGGTGTGAAGCTGGAAGCCATCGATTGCGCCGAGGCCGCGTCCGACCATATCGACCGACCGCACCAGCGCTCGGTCAACGTCGATGACAGCGGCATGGGCGACATGCTGCGCTTCGACGCCGTGCGCCTGCGCATCCTGGTCGAACGCCATCTGCTATTTACTGGCAGCCAGCGTGCACGCGAGCTGTTGGCAGCGTGGGACATGGCGCTGCCCCAGTTCGTGAAAGTGATGCCGACCGAGTACCGCCGCGCACTGAACGAACTGGCCGCGGAGCGCGACTCCCAAGTCGCCGCGGCCGAGTGATGCGCGCCGCCATGACCGCCAAACACTGTCATTGTGAGGCCACAGGCCGAAGCAATCGCGGGCCAACGAGGTATGCGATCGCTTCGTTGCTTCGCTCCTCGCAATGACAAGCTGACGTAGGACGTCCCATGGGCAAGCCAACCGGTTTCCTGGAAATCGAACGCCACGACCGCGGCTACGACAAGCCTGAAATCCGCCGCACCCACTGGCACGAATTCCTCAAACCGCTGCCGCGCCCGGAGCTGCGCGAGCAGGCGGCACGCTGCATGGATTGCGGCATTCCGTTCTGTCACAGCGGCTGCCCGGTCAACAACATGATCCCGGACTGGAACAATCTGGTGTACCGGGACCAATGGCGCGGCGCGCTGACTGCACTGCACTCCACCAACAACTTCCCGGAATTCACCGGCCGCGTCTGCCCCGCCCCGTGCGAGGCTTCCTGCACGCTGAACATCGACGACAACCCCGTCACCATCAAAACCATCGAATGCGCCATCGTCGATCGCGGGTGGGATGAAGGCTGGATCGTCCCGGAGCCTCCCGCACGCAAGACCGGCAAGCGCGTCGCTGTGGTGGGCTCCGGCCCAGCCGGCCTCGCCTGCGCTCAGCAGCTCGCCCGCACCGGCCACGCAGTGACGGTGTTCGAAAAGCACGATCGCATCGGCGGCCTGCTGCGCTACGGCATCCCGGACTTCAAGATGGAAAAGGCGCAGATCGATCGCCGCATCGCGCAGATGCAGGCGGAAGGCGTGATATTCCGAACAGGCGTCGAAATCGGCACCGCCCTGCCAGTGAACACCCTGCTGGCCGAACACGACGCCGTGGTGCTGTCCGGCGGCGCGGAATGGCCGCGCGACCTGGAGGTGCCCGGCCGCGACCTCGCCGGCATCCACTACGCGATGGATTTCCTGACGCAGCAGAACAAGCGCGGCGCCGGCGATGCAGAAACCAAGGCGGCGCCCGCCGGCACCATCACCGCCAAGGGCAAGCACGTTGTTGTGATCGGCGGCGGCGACACCGGATCGGACTGCATCGGCACCTCGATCCGCCAGGGTGCCGCATCGGTCACGCAGATCGAAATCCTACCGAAACCACCCGTCCGCGAGGACAAGGCCCGCGTCTGGCCCGACTGGCCGACCAAGCTGCGCAGCTCCCACGCACACGAGGAAGGCTGCGACCGCGATTGGGCGGTGCTGACCAAATCCGCCTCCGGACCCAACGGCACGGTCAACACGCTGCACTGCGCCCGCATCGAATGGGTCCGCGACGCGAACCCCCGCATGGCGATGCGGGAAATCGACGGCAGCGACTTCACGCTGAAAGCCGATCTCGTGCTGCTGGCGATGGGCTTCCTCGGCCCGAACCGCGGCGGCCTGCTGGAACAATCCGGCGTGGCGCTCGACGCTCGTGGCAATGTGCGTGCCGACACCAACGCCTATACCACCTCGGTACCACGCGTCTTCGCCGCCGGCGATATGCGCCGTGGCCAGTCCCTGGTGGTCTGGGCGATCCGTGAAGGCCGCCAATGCGCCCGTGCGGTCGATCATGCCCTGATGGGAACGACGCGCCTGCCCGCCTGACCCAACAGGGGGCGATTGACGCAGCGCGGCATGCCTCTACGCTGAACGCAACGCGCCGCACAGCACGGCGTGCTGGGGAGACGGACGATGGAATTTGGCATGTTCCACGAGTTCGCCCGCATGCCAGGGCAGAGCGACGCGGACACGTTCAAAGCTGGCTTCGAGGAAGTCGACGCGGCCGAGCGATGGGGGCTCGACGTCATGTGGCTCGCCGAGCTTCATGTCGATCCCAACCGGTCGGTGCTGGCGGCGCCGCTCACCCTCGCCAGCGCGATCGCCGCGCGCACGAAACGGATGAAACTCGGCATCGCCGTGCAGGTGCTGCCGCTGTGCCACCCGCTGCGCCTGGCCGAGGAGGTCACCACCGTCGATCATATCAGCGAAGGCCGGCTGATCATGGGCGTCGGCCGTAGCGGCTTCGCCCGCACCTACGAAGCCTATGGCATTTCCTACGCCGAAAGCCGCGAACGGTTCCAGGAGGTGCTGGAAATCCTGCGCCGCTCGTTCACCCAGGATCGGTTCAGTTTCGACGGCGCGTTCTACAAGTTCGACAACGTCTGTCTGGTACCGAAGCCATACACCCAGCCGACCCCCGAGATCCGCATCGCCTCGACCAGCCCTGATACCTACGCGGTGAACGGCGCGCTGGGCTATCCGATCTTCGTTGCGACGAGGCTGGGGGACCTGTCCGAACTGGCACCTCTGCTCGCCACGTATCGTGAGGCCTGGGTGAAGGCCGGGCACCCTGGTGAGGGCCAGGTATTCCTGCGCGTACCGGTCTATCTGGCGGAAACTGCCGAACGCGCGCGCTCCGAACCCGAAGAGAGCGTGATGCATTTCTACCGTTATCTCGGCCAGCGGATCGAGCAATCAGCCACGTCGGCCGGCGCCCGCGCCATCGAAAATCGTGCCGCACGCGGACTGAAGCTGCAATCGATCGACTACGACGAGGCGCTGCGCAACAAGATCATCGTCGGCACGCCCGACCAGGTGGAGGAACGTCTGAACGGCCTGCGCTCCGAACTCGGCCTGAACGGCATCCTGGCCGAAATGAACTGCGGGGGCCGGATCCCGCGGCAGCAGATGATGACGTCGTTGCAGTTGTTGTGCGAGCAGGTGATCCCCCGCTTCAAGGACGCGCCCGCGACACACTGATCAGCGCGCGGCGAACGGATCCAGCGTCTCCACCCTGAACGACTTGAAGTGACGCAGGCTGCGCGTCACCACGGTAAGCCCATGCACCATCGCCGTCGCGGCGATCATCGCGTCTTCAATCAGCTCGTCCTGCCGCCCGTGGATCAGCCGCGCCCAGCAGCGGAATATCGCGGCATCCATCGGCAGCACATTCCACATCTCGGCCACCTGATCGACCCACGCCTCGATCTCGGCCGCTTTCGCCACGTCCTGCGCCCGCGTCACTGCCATGCCGGCCTGCAGCTCACCCACCGTCACACCGGACAGATGCAACGCCTGATTCCGGCACCCGCTCCAACCACGCCACCACCACCGGATGCGGCCGCCGCTTGCGCAGCTCCGAAACGACGTTGGTATCGATGGCAACCCAACGCCGCGCGACGCGCCACGAATCTGCTCCGTGGCCGTTCATGGCGCTTGGTCTTCTGCGTGGTGAAATCGTTTGGCGCCGCAGGCGAGGCGCCGGTGCGGATCGCACGGCGATGAGCATCTCACCGCAAAGAAAGCCAAGAACCGCGACCGGCCACGAAGCTATCTCTTGGGACACTCCACGCCGCCTGGTATCAACCCCCGCCGTTGATTGTCAGCACCGTCCCCGACGTGTACCCCGACTTCTCACTCGCCAGGAACGCCACCGCATTCCCGATCTCTTCCGGCTTCGCCGGCCGGCCGAACGCCATCCCCTTCGTCAGTTCCCGCCAGCGCTCCGGATCGCCCAGCGTCGCTGCCGCGCGTTCCTTCTGCAGCATCACCAGCCGCTCGGTCTCTACCGGTCCCGGATTGATCGCCACCACGCGCAGCCCGTCGCTCGGCGCCTGCTTGCCCAGCGCGCGGGAGAACGCCATCAGCGACGCATTACCCGCCGCGCCGGCAATATACGCTGGTGGGAACTGTTCCCCAGCCGCACCGATCACGTTGATGATCACGCCCGACCCACGTGCCTTCATCTGCGGATACACCGCGCGGCACAGCGAGATGAACCCGAACACCTTCAGGTCCCATGCTTTGCGCCAGGTCGTGTCATCCACCGTCAGCAGATCACCCGGCGGAATCGCGCCGGCATTATTCACCAGGATGTCGATCTCGCCGGCCTCGGCCGCGACCTTGCGCACCGCCGCATCGCTCGAGAGATCGGCGGAAATCGTCCGCACATTCACCTGCCGCCGCGCCCGGATACTTGCCGCTGCCGCGTCCAGCGTCGCCGCATCACGCGCCACCAGGATCAGGTCGCAGCCTTCATCGGCCAGCACCTCGGCCGAGGCCTTACCAATCCCCTTCGACCCGCCGGTGATCAGAGCGCGCTTGCCCGCCAGTTTCAGATCCATTTTATGCCGCCTTCCTGTTCGTTCCCCTGCGCCAGTCCCGGCACGCCGCGCCAAACGCGCGGAAGATCGCCAGGCTGGCCTCGTTGTTGGCATAGCCCCACTCCGGGTGCCATTGCACGCCGCACCCAAAGCCACGCGCCGTCGCCACGCGCACCGCCTCGATCGTCCCGTCCGCGGCTAGCGCTTCCACCACCAGTCCGGGTGCGACACGATCGATCGCCTGCCCGTGCAGCGAATTCACCATGATCGCATCCGATCCCACGATGCGCGCCAGCTCGCCACTCAGCGCGATAGGATGCTTCGGCCCGTAGCGTTGCGGGATTGATCCGGGCCCGCCGCGATGATCCATCCGCCCGTCGAGTTCATGCACCTGCTGATGCAGCGTGCCGCCCAGCGCGACATTCAGCTCCTGAATACCCCGGCAGATCGCCAGCACCGGCATGCCCCGCGCGATCGCGGCGCGGATCAGTGGCAGCGACGTCGCATCGCGCGCCGGATCATGCAGCTCCGGCGTCTGGCTCACGCCCCCCTGATACAGATCGGGATGCACATTGCTCGGACTGCCCGGCACCAGAAGCCCGTCGATCACGTCCAGCACCTGCAACGCCGCCTCGCCCAGCGGCGGGATCATGATCGGCACTGCGTCCGCCCCGCCCAGCACCGCCTCGGCGTAGCGCGCCGGGGTGTCGTGGCGCAGCATGCCATTCACCAACTTGGCGCACGCGGGAATGCCGACGATCGGCCGCCTCATGCCATCACTCTCCTGCAACGATGGGGGAAATCTCTTCGTTGACAGTGGCATCCGACCCCAGCGGGCGCAACCACGCCACCACCACGCCAAGCGCAACCCAGCCCAGCACGACATAGGGAAACAGATTGTACGGTGGGTCCGGCACCGGGAACAACGAGTTGCCCAGTGGCCACAACAGCAGCACCGCGCCGGCAATCCCCAGCGCGCTCCAACCTGCCCGCGCACGTCGCCCAGCCGAGACTGCCTCGGCCAGCGTGACGCCGAGATAGACCAGAATCAGTGCCAACGTACCGATGGTGCCGAGGTAGCCGTAATAGTCGCCCGCACCGACCATCGAACCCCACACCACCAGGCCCGCCAGCACGGTCCCGCCACACACCAGCACCGCGCGGTGCGGCGTGCCATGCATCGCATGAGCGGCGCCCAACGCAGGCGCAACGCCGCTGCGGCCCAGGGCGAAACTCATGCGTGCGGCGGCAGCGAGCGAACCCAACGCGCAGGCGAACGCGCTGACAGCCGCCGTCGCGTCGATCAGCGTCGCGAAACTCCGCGAGGCGAAGCGCAGTGCCAGCTCATTCAGCGGCGCATCGGATTTCGCCAAGTCAGCCATCCGGTCAAGGCCAAACCCCATCACCTGCACGTAGGCGATCAGCACATAGAAGGCGCCGGCCAGCAGTACGGTGCCTAACACGGCGACGGGAATGTCGCGGTGCGGGTGCCGCGTCTCCTCGCCCAGTGTCGTGGCGCCCTCGAACCCGGCGAACGACAGCACTGCGTAGACCAGCGCGAAGCCCACGCCGCTCCAACCGGCGGAGCTGGCAGCGGGATGGAACGGCGCCAGCGACAGCTTGCCCGCAGCGCCGAGCTGGCTCAGCACGATGATCCCCAGCACCAGGATGGCCAGCACCGATGCGCCTTCGAACCACAGCATCAGCCGCGTCGCCAGACGCATGTCGCGATACGCGAACAGCACCGCGAGCAGCACAGCGGCCACCGCCAGAACGAACCACATCCCGGGCAACGCGAGGCCGTAATTCGCCAGCACCTCGTCGGCGAAGCGTCCGACCATGGCCGCCGTCGCCGAGCAGAAGGTGAGGTAGGTCAGCAGCAGCAGCCAGCCGGCCAAGAAGCCGACGCGCGGCCCGAAGCTGGCACGGATGTAGGCGTAGGCCGAGCCGGCATGCGCCATGCGGCGGGCGAAGCTGACAAAGGACAGACCCACCACCGCCAGCACCGCCGTACCGATGGCGAACGCCAACGGCGCCGCCGACCCCGCCGCCTGTGCGGCCAGGGTGACATTGAACGCCATCGCCATGGTCGGCGCGATGATGCTGAGCGACAACGACACGGCTTCGATCAGTCCCAGCTTGCGCGCGAGCGCCATCGATGGTCCTCCCCCGTCGGCGTTACGATGCCCGCGGTCGGAACCACTGCGCAATCACGGACCCCAGTGACCCCAGGAACATCAGCAAGGCCATGCCACGCGGCGTGCCGTCGGTCAGCAATCCCACCAGCAGGCCGCTGGTGGCCCCAAGGCTATATTGCCCCACGCCCATCAGCGCCGCGGCACTGCCGGCGTGCGCGGCGTGCCGCGACAGTGCGCCCACCATGGCGTTGGCATTGGTGAACCCCATGCAACTGATCGAGACGAAGATCGGCGCCATCACCAGCGGCAACACATGGAACCCTCCGAACGCCACCACGCACAGCACCAGCGCCGAGCCCAACGCGACCTGCTGCGCACCGGCCAAGATCTCCGAAGGCGTATAGCGCCGCAGCAGCTGCGCGTTGACCTGCGAACACACAATCAGTCCGATCGAGTTCAACCCGAACACCAGCGCGAACACCGACGGCGCCAGGCCAAACCCCTGGATGAACACCGGCGACGACCCGCCCAGATAGGCGAACATGCCAAAGCTGGCGCAGCCCCCCATCAACGCGTGGGTGACGAAGCCGCGCTCGCGCAGGATCTGCCGATAGCGGCTGAGCTGTTCGCCGGGGCTGAGGCGGATGCGATGCGCGGGGCCGAAGGTCTCCGGCAGGAAGCGCCACACCAGCACGCAGGCGGTGGCACCATAGACCGCCAGAATGACGAAGATGACCCGCCAATGCGCGAACAGCAGCACTGCGCCACCGATCGACGGCGCCAGGATCGGCGCGACCCCCATCACCAGCATCAGCCGCGACATCAGGATGCCCGCCGCCTGGCCATCCGCCAGATCGCGCACCACAGCCCGCGGGATCACCATGCTGGCGGACCCGGCGAAGGCCGAAACGAAACGGAATCCCGCCAGCCAGCCGATCGAGGGCGCCAGCGCGCAGCCGATGCAGGAGAGCGTGAACAGGGCGGTGCCCGCCATCAGCGGCCGCCGCCGTCCGAACCGGTCGGAGACCGATCCCTGCGTGATCTGACCGAAGGCGAGGCCGGCGAACCAGGCGGCAAGGGTGAGCTGGGCGCTGCCGGGCGGGCTGTGGAGGGACGCCTCCACGGCCGGGAAGGCGGGGAGGTACATGTCGGTGGCGGCCGGCCCGACCGCGATCAGAAAGCCGAGTAGCGCCGGCAGCCAGACGGGGAATTTCATGCGGACGGAGGGGGCGTGAACGCTTTGGCCAGCTTTGGGTGCGATGGAGGGCAAGCAAATTGATCCACGGGTGAACACCGATGAACACCGATCAAAGTCTGCCGAACAAGCTGTCCAAACGGATCATTGGCTGTGCCCTGATTGTTTCGCATGCACTTGGTGCCGGGGGCGCTGAACGCGTTTACGAGAACGCGCGGGCGCACGAATTGCGCATCGCAGGCCTCGCATTCCGACAGCAACACGGTCTCACAGTGATGTACGATGGGATCGTCGTCGGTGAGTACGTTGTCACCATGTTGGTCGAACAGGCGGTACTCGTTGAACTGAAATCGCTCAAGGCCGTGCATGACATCCATCGCGCTCGGTGCATGAACTATCTCCGCGCGACCGGCGTGCGTCTGTGTCTCCTGCTGAATTTCGGCAACCCCCGCCTTGCAATCAGCCGCCTTGTCCGCAGACGACCTGGCACCAGCGCTATTCGTGTTCATCGGTGTTCATCTGTGGTTGAGTTTGCTTTGCTCACGCGTGGCAGGTCTCGCCGATAGCGTCGGTCTAGCGAGACAATGGTGGCCGAGCCATCCTCGCCGATCAATCGTCAACGATATGGTCAGATGTCGGCTGACGCAGGTGGAAATGATGCGCGCCCGCAAACGCGTCGCACGAACCGCCACGTGACGGCCATCACGCTCGACGCACGTAGGGTCGAACCGCATCCAGCAACTGCGCGGTCGGTGCCAGTCGCGGTCCCTCACCCGCATCGACGGGCGGCACGATCGTCACCCCCCAGCCCGACAACGTCCTGAGCGACGCCTGCGCCTGCGGATGATCGAGCAACGGCTGATTCAACGACGGCGCCACGATCACCGGCGTGCCCCGCCCAGTCGCCTCGGCGACGACCGACAACGCCAGGCTGTCGGCGATACCGTGCGCCAGCTTGTTGAGCGAGTTGAAGCTGCACGGCGCGAACAGCACCACACCGCGCGACGGTCGGGGGCGGATCGCCGCATCGAAGTATGACTCGACGACCTGGGCCCCGGCGACATCCGCCAGCTCCCACGGCGCCACCACGCGCGCGGCATTTGGCGTCGGCAGCGCAATGACAGTCGCAAACCCAAGCCCGACCAACCCGCGCAGCAGCTCCGGACCGCGCGCCGCCGTGGTCGTGCCGCTGATCACCAGATAGGTGACGTCAAAACGTTCGTCGCCGCCTGCCGCGCCGCGTGTCATTCCCGCTCTGCTCTCTGGTTTACGCCTGTCCTGCCTTAGACTCCCTCAAACCGCGAGGGCATTACGTGCACCGCTCAATCCTCATCCGCACTGTGCCGGATCAGCACATCTCGCCGACCGACATGATTGGCCGGCCCGACCACCCCATCCTTCTCCATCTGCTCAATCAACTTCGCCGCGCGATTATACCCAATATTCAAATGCCGCTGGATGAAGCTGGTGCTCGCCTTACCCTCGCGCGCCACCACGGCTATCGCCTGCTCATACAGCCCCTTCTCCCCTTCGCTCTCCAGCGGCCCCGACAACAACGCCTTGTTGGCATCGTCATCATCCGGCTCGGTCACCTCATCCAGATACGCCGGTTCCCCCTGGCTCCGGAGGTATTTCACCACCTCCTCCACCTCGTTGTCCGACACGAACGGTCCATGCACGCGCCCGATCCGCCCGCCGCCTTGCATGAACAGCATGTCGCCTTGACCCAGCAACTGCTCCGCCCCCTGCTCGCCCAGGATCGTCCGGCTGTCGAACTTGCTGATCACCTGGAAGCTGATGCGTGTCGGGAAGTTTGCCTTGATCGTTCCGGTAATGACATCGACCGAGGGCCGCTGCGTCGCCATGATCACATGAATGCCCGCCGCGCGCGCCATCTGCGCCAGCCGCTGCACCGCCGCCTCGATCTCCTTGCCGGCGACCATCATCAGGTCCGCCATCTCGTCGACCACCACGACGATGAACGGCAGCGGCTCCAGCGCCAGCGGCTGCTCCTCGAACGTCGGCCGTCCCGTATCCGGATCGAAGCCGGTCTGCACGCGTCGGCTGATCACTTCGCCCTTCGCCCGCACATCCGCCACGCGTTCGTTATACCCGCCGATATTGCGCACGCCCAACTGGCTCATCGACCGATAGCGCCGCTCCATCTCGCGCACGGTCCATTTCAGCGCCGTCACGGCCTTCGCGGGCTCGGTCACCACCGGCGCCATTAAATGAGGAATCCCCTCATACACCGACAGCTCCAGCATCTTTGGATCGATCAGGATCATCCGGCACTGATCGGGCGGCATCCGGTACAGCAGCGACAGGATCATCGCGTTGATGCCCACCGACTTGCCGGACCCCGTGGTGCCCGCGATCATCAGATGCGGCATGCGCGACAAATCGGTGATGACCGGTTCGCCACCGATATCCTTGCCCAGCGCCAGCGGCAGCCGCCCCTGATAGTTGTACCACGCCTCACTGGCGAAAATTTCCGACAGGAATACCGTCTCGCGCTTGGCGTTCGGCACCTCGATGCCGATCACGTTCCGCCCGGGCACCGTCGCGATGCGCACCGCCGTGACCGACAGGCTGCGCGCCACGTCATCGGCCAGCCCGATCACCCGCGCGCTGCGAATCCCTGCCGCCGGCACCAGCTCATACAACGTCACCACCGGCCCCGGATGGCTGGTGCCGATCGTCCCCTGCACGCCGTAATCTGACAGCACAGTCTCCAGCAGCCGCGCATTCGCCTCGCGCGCTTCCTCGCTGGGCCCCATCGCCGACCGCGCCGGCGCCGGCTTCAGCAGGCTGAGGGACGGAAACCGCCAGCGCGGCTCATCCAGCGGCAGGCTCTCCTGCAAGCTCTGCGCGGGCCGACGCGCCCGCGGCCGCAACGCCGCGCGGGCCGATGGGCCTCGTGCCGCACTGCCTGCCGCGCCTGGCTCGCCCGGTGCCTCGGCCTCATCCTCAGCCATATGCTGCGGCTCCGGCAGCACGCGATGCAGATCCTGCAGATACGGATCCGCCCGACGGTCCACGCGGTCCGAGCGGCGGAACAGCCGTCCCAGCACCCCGAGCAATCCGCCTATCGGCGAGAAACCCCGCCGCAGCCGTCCTGACGCTATCCGCCCACCGGACACCGACACGCGCGCGGCACTGACCGCGCCACGTCCGGCCGCCCGCCATTCGCCCGCCGACAGCCCCAACGCCAGCAT
>DATHNE010000171.1:0-21098 GCA_035486355.1 Acetobacteraceae bacterium | reverse complement strand
TGTTCAGCACCGGCACGGCAACCACCGGACCCAGGAACGTGCTGAGGATTGGCACCAGGATCAGCGCGCCGCCGAAGCCCACCAGGCCGCGTACCAAACCGGCGGCGAAGGCGGCGGTGGCGAACCAGGGGAACCAAGGCGGCGTGATCGAAAAGCTGTCCATCGGACGAGCCTAGCCCGCGAACATCACAACCGCTGACCGCAACAAAAAAGGGCCGGTTGCCCGGCCCCTTCCCGTCCGTTGCGTTGACGCGTTACGCCGCCTTGGCGGTCGGCACGTCGTTAGCGATCGCCGTCGTTGCAGCCGCGCCGATCGCGATCTTGCGGGGCTTCAGCGCCTCCGGCACGACCCGCTTCAGGCCGACATGCAGCAGCCCGTCCTTCAAGTCCGCGCCCTCGACCACGATGTGGTCGGCGAGCACGAAGCGGCGCTCGAACGCGCGGCCGGCGATGCCGCGATATAACACCTCGGCCGGCTGCCCCTCGGCGGCCACGCGGCCGCTGACGAGCAGGGCGTTGTCCTTTACTGTGATGTCGATGTCGGACGGACGGAACCCGGCCACCGCCATGGTCAGGCGATAGCTGTCATCCCCGGTCCTCTCAATGTTGTAGGGCGGATAGCTGGCCGCTTCGGAATTCACCGCGGCGGTATCCATCAGACGAGCCAACCGGTCGAAGCCGATGGCGGTACGGAACAAGGGAGCAAAATCGAACGTCGTCATGGCAAACCTCCTGCCTCAGCAAGGTTGATGGTTCGGGCCGCCCGTACGGGCCGACCCAGCGCACGCCCTGGAACCCCACATGGGCATTCCAGACCTCCCAGATTTGGTCCGCGTTGCCCGCCGGTCAAGAGGCCAGGCGGACGGTTTTGTGCCTCAGGCGGCCCATAGCCGGAGCAGCGGCCCATCGTCGCCGGCAACTGGATCGGCCGGGGGCAGTGGCACCGCGGCGATGTTCCGCACGACGTCATCGTGCTCCGCCGGGTTGCCGCGCCGCAGGTCGCGCATGGCCGTGTTGGCCGGATAGGCACCGACGATCACCAGGCCATCCGACTGCGATTGCCGGCAATGGCCGACGCCGGCCGGCACCACCACGACATCACCCGCACGCACCGTCAGCACCTGCCCCTGAGGGCCGCCGAACTGCACGCGACTTTCGCCCTGGGCGACACCCAGCACCTCGTGTGCGTCGGAATGGAAATGATGATACGGGAACACCGGTGCGCGCCAGGCGGCCGGCCATTGGTTGGCGGTGAAGATGCGCTCGATGGCAGCCGCATCGGCTGGAACCGCCTGGCGATAAACCAATAACGGGAGCCGGGAATTCGGCACGCCGCCATCGTCGGCGAAAACGAAGATGTCAGGATCGGTCATCGCGACCTCCGGGCTGAGCGGCGCGACCAAAGTCGCGCTGACAGTATGGCGCGACTTTGGTCCAGGCCGTGTTGGAGCCGGTGATTCACGCCCTCCGGCGATGCTGCCTCGGGCGACCACGGGCTGACGCCGCATCAGGATGAACCTGAACCGCCGGCGCGACAATGCGGCGGGCGGACGCCACAACCACCAGATGTGCCACGCGCAACCATTGCGACAGTCAGCGCCGTCCGTATGCTGGTCCAGGATAGACCGCACGGCTGCATCCGAATGTACGTTGTCGAATCGATATACAAAATTAGCCACCAGGCGCGGTTGCGCGTGCAGCATCTGGTTGCGACCGCGTCCACCATCTTGTAGAATCACCATCAGGACGATTGTGGCAGAGCAGGGCCTTAGGCGTGCGACACATTCCGCTATTCAGCATAATACGAAAGGAAGCAAGCACCGCCACTGTTCGAGCCAATTGCGCGTTAATATGCCATATGAGTCATTTCTCAATGTCATCAGATTAATTCTGGCCACTGTCGACGTGGATGAGCGCTAGTATCTCAGACAGGATGACGATATCGCGACAGCCGTGCGCAATGGAATTATCTTCTCCTGTCGACACTATTTCATAGAGGATGGTTATTTCGAGGGCCACCTGCCATTCCCGATTCAAATCGATGAGCCGTGGTACCTGGAACAGAATCCCGATGTGGCCAGGGACGTGAAAACCGACCGCGTCGCCTCGGGACAGGCCCACTTCGACGCCGACGGCTACCGCGAGGGCCGGCGCCCTTTTCCACTTTGATCCGCGCGCATCACGCGCGGCGGCGTAACCGCTTCGTCGTGACCGGCGGTGGCAGCAGGGGCGCCAGGAAACGCCCTGTGTGGCTGGCCGCATTGGCCGCGATGGCCTCGGGTGTGCCTTCGGCAACGATCCGCCCACCGCCATCGCCGCCTTCCGGACCCAGATCCAAAATCCAGTCCGCGGTCTTGATCACTTCCAGGTTGTGCTCGATCACCACAACCGTGTTGCCTTGATCCACCAGCGCGTGCAGCACTTCCAGAAGTTTCCTCACGTCTTCGAAATGCAACCCAGTGGTGGGTTCGTCGAGAATATACAGCGTCCGCCCGGTCGCGCGTCGCGCCAGCTCCTTCGACAGTTTGATGCGCTGCGCCTCACCACCGGATAGCGTGGTGGCCTGCTGACCCAGCGCGATGTAGCCCAGACCGACTTGTTGCAAAATGCGAAGCCGGTCGTGGATACGGCTTTGCGCGCTGAAATATGGCACGGCCTCGTCCACCGTCATCGCCAGCACCTCGGCGATCGACTTGTCGCGGAACTTGATTTCCAGCGTCTCGCGGTTGTAGCGGCGGCCTTTGCACGTATCGCAAGTGACATAGACATCCGGCAGGAAGTGCATCTCGATCTTCAGTACGCCGTCGCCTTGGCACGCCTCGCAGCGACCGCCCTTCACGTTGAAGCTGAAGCGCCCCGCTTTGTAGCCGCGGGCTCGGCTTTCCGGTAGTTCGGCGAACCAGTCGCGGATCGGCGCGAACAGGTCGGTGTAGGTTGCCGGGTTGGACCGTGGCGTGCGGCCGATCGGCGACTGATCAATGTCGATGATCTTGTCGAGCTGCTCCAGCCCCTCGATACGGTCGTGCGGTGCGGGCACCTCGCCCGCCCCCATCAAGCGGCGCGCCGCCGCCTTGTACAGCGTGTCGACCACCAGTGTGGATTTGCCGCCGCCCGACACGCCCGTGACACAGGTGAAGGTGCCGAGCGGAAATTCCGCCACGATCGACTTCAAGTTGTTACCCCGCGCGCCGACCACACGGATGCAGCGATCCTTCTGCGTCGGCCGGCGCATCAGCGGCACTTCGATGCGCTTTCTCCCCGAAAGATAATCCCCGGTCAGCGATTTGGGATTCGCCGCGACCTGCTCCGGCCGCCCCTCGGCGACCACATGGCCGCCATTGATGCCGGCCGCCGGCCCCATGTCGATCAGATGGTCGGCGGCGCGGATCGCGTCCTCGTCGTGCTCGACCACGAGTACTGTATTACCCAAATCGCGCAGCCGCCGCAGCGTGGTCAGCAGGCGCGCATTGTCGCGCTGGTGCAGGCCAATCGACGGCTCGTCGAGTACGTACAGCACGCCGGTCAGTCCGGAGCCGATCTGACTGGCCAGCCGGATACGCTGGCTCTCGCCGCCCGACAGCGTGGCCGACCCACGCGCCAGGGTCAGGTAGTCCAGTCCGACGTCAACCAGGAACTGCAGCCGCTCGCCGATCTCGCGTAAGATGCGTTGGGCGATCTCGGCACGCTGTGGCGTCAGCGTCGGCAGCACCGACTTGAACCACCCCAATGCCGCGCGGATCGACAGCTCCGACGCCTCCGCGATGTGCTTGCTGGCGACCTTTACCGCCAGCGCCTCAGGCTTCAACCGCGCGCCGTTGCAGGTGCCGCAGGGGCGTTCAGCCTGGTAGCGCGACAACTCCTCGCGCACCCAGACGCTGTCGGTCTCGCGCCAACGCCGGTCGAGATTGCGCAGCACGCCTTCGAACGGTTTGGTCACCGTGTATGCGCGCACACCGTCTTTATAGGTGAAGGCCACCGGCACATCGCCGGTGCCGTACAGGATCGCCTCGCGCGCGGGTTTCGGCAGCACGCTCCATGGCGTCGCGGTGGTGATTTTGAAGTGCTTCGCCAGGCTCTGCAGCGTCTGATCGTAATAGGGGCTTTGCGCGCCGGTCCACGGCGCGATCGCACCGCCCGCCAAGGTCAGCCGCTCATCCGGTACCACCAATTCGGCATCGAAGAAATTCTCGTTGCCCAACCCGTCGCATTTCGGGCAGGCGCCGTGCGGCGAGTTAAAGCTGAACAGCCGCGGCTCGATCTCCTCAATGCTGAACCCCGACACCGGGCAGGCAAAGCGCGAGGAAAATACCGTCCGCGCACCGCTATCCGCGTGTTCGGCGTAGACAACGCCATCCGACAGCGCCAATGCGGTCTCGAAACTATCGGCCAGCCGCGGCGCGATGCCATCGCGCACCACCACACGATCCACGACCGCCTCGATCTCGTGCTTGATCTTGCGGTTGAGTGCCGGCACCTCGCCGATCTCGTACAGCTTGCCGTCGACTTTGACCCGGGTGAATCCCTTGCGCTGCAGCTCCGCCAGTTCCTTGCGGTACTCGCCCTTGCGGTCGCGCACGACGGGCGCCAGCAGCAGCAGCCGCGTGCCCTCCGGCATTGCCAGCACGCGATCGACCATTTGCGACACGGTCTGCGCCTCGATCGGCAGTCCCGTCGCCGGCGAATACGGCACGCCGACGCGCGCCCATAGCAGGCGCATGTAGTCGTGGATCTCGGTCACCGTGCCGACGGTGGAGCGGGGGTTGCGGCTGGTGGTCTTCTGTTCGATCGAGATCGCCGGCGACAGCCCGTCGATCGCATCGACATCCGGCTTGCCCATCAGTTCGAGGAACTGGCGGGCATAGGCCGAGAGGGACTCGACATAGCGGCGTTGGCCTTCGGCATAGATCGTGTCGAAGGCCAGGGAGGATTTGCCGGAGCCTGACAGGCCGGTAATCACTGTCAGCGTGTCGCGCGGGATGACCACGTCGACGTTTTTGAGGTTGTGCTCACGCGCGCCACGCACGCGAATGGAGCCGGCCATTCAGGTCCCGTTCGTTCGCTGATTGTTCGCATAAACTATGGCAACTTCGCCGGCCCATGGGAAGAGCCCGCGCGCACGTGCCGTGCAGAAACTGGCGCTTGGATCACCGCACTGACAAGTGCCGCATGGCTGACACGCAAAACGCGGCGGGAACCGGCCTGGATCCCGCCGTGCCCCGTAACATGATCAGGCGATCCGACGGTCAGCGGTGGCCGCCCGATCTGCCCGCACCAGCCGCGCCAGCGGTTCCGCCGGCCGCACCGCTCGCCGCAGCACCGCCGGCCGCACCCGCGGCACCGCTGCTGGAGTCGCTGCGGGCCACTGCTGGTGCTGCCGCCGACGCCATTGTTGGGCGGGAATGGCTCTGGCCCTTATCCCCACCCGGCGTAGGGGTCGTCATCTGCGGCTGCGCGGTCGTGGTCTGCGCGAAAGCCTGTGGCGCGACCGCCAGCGCCCCGGCCACGCCTGTGCATGCACGGTGGCAATGACCGGGTTGTGAACAACGTGACCCGGCCGGCAGCGTCAGGCCGGTACGGGGCAGGCCTTGTTTCTGCTATGTTCTGCAGCTATGTTGGCAGTGGCGCGGGGGGACGTTAACCCTCACTGCCGCGCGGTGGTGTGTGCTGGTTCATTCACGGTAGGGCGGCACAGTCGCCCGGGAAACAAGGACAAAGACCATGGCTGGTAGCGTCAACAAGGTGATTCTGGTGGGCAACATGGGCAAGGACCCAGAGGTGCGCAGCACTCAGGATGGGACGAAGATCGTCAATCTGACGCTGGCCACCAGCGAAACCTGGAATGATCGTGCATCAGGTGAACGCAAGGAAAAGACCGAGTGGCACCGGGTGGTGATCTTCAATGACCGGGTGGCGGAGGTGGCGGAGAAGTATTTGAAGAAGGGTGCGAAGATCTATGTCGAGGGCTCGTTGCAGACCCGCAAGTGGACCGACCAGTCGGGCCAGGAGCGCTTCACGACCGAGGTGGTGATTGGCCGCTTCAACGGCAACCTGACGATGCTCGACACGCGCGGCGGCGGAAGTGAAGGCGGCACCGGCGACAGCGGCAGTGGCTATCGCGAGCGCAGCCCGGCCCCGCGTGCGGCTGCGGCGGCGGGTGGTGCGCGTGCTGGCGGCGGCGGCCCGTCCTGGGACGCGCCGAAGGGCGGCGATTTGGACGACGAAATCCCGTTCTGAACCGGCACATAGCCCGCGTTTCGCGGGCGTATTAAGCTGGCATTTGCGGTCCGCGATCCAGGATGCGGCAGCCGCGCAGAGGCGACGCTCGCCGCACTCCTGTTCGGAGGACCGTCAAGCTCCATTTCATCCCACCACGCGCACGCCTCCGTGGCCCTGGGCCTGGTCGTTGCGCTCGGCGGCTGTGTTGCCGCGCGGGCCGCGGCGCGACCGCAGGTGCTGCCTCGTGCCGACAACACGCTCTCGCCATTCCAGGATGACCGGACGTTCTGCACGCGGTTCGCGCAGCAATCGGTGTCCGGCCAGGTCGACAACGCCAACCTGCGCAACCTGGGGGCCGCGGCCGGCGCGTTGACTGGCGGTGGACCACGCCGCGATGACCAGTCCGCGGGATCAGGGCGCGGTGCAGCAGCAATATGACAGCGCTTACGATCCGTGCATGTCCACGCAGGGCAATGCAGCGCCGGACGCCCCAGCGGCAACGCCAGAACCCGCATCGCTGCCGCAGGCCGCGACTGAACCAGCTCCGATGCCCACATCGCGGCTTCCGTTCGCCGGGCCGGGAGAGACCCGCGGCGCTGGCGGCTCGGCGCCGGTCGCCGGCTCGCCGAACAGGGGACGTGCGCCGCTCCTTTTGATCATACATTTGCCTCTTGGCGCCTGTCCGGCCTGAGGATATGTCGGAAGCGAAGCCACAACGTAATCGCAACTGTCTGTCTGTCGCTCAGGAGACCCGTCATGAGGCTGAGGAGTCATCGTCGCGCGGCATTGGTCGGCGTCCTTGCGCCAGCATTGCTGATCGCGGCCTGCGCCCAAACGCCGATGGGACCGACGATCCAGGTACTGCCCGCGCAGGGCAAATCGTTCGAGCAGTTCCAGTACGAGCAGGCCGGGTGCAAGCAATACGCCGAACAATCGGTGGCCGGGCAGTCGCAGAACGCGAACCAGCGCGCGGCCGGCACGGCGGCCGTCGGCACGCTGCTGGGGGCCGGCCTCGGTGCGGCGATCGGTGCCGCGGCCGGTAACGCTGGGGCAGGCGCCGCGATCGGCGCGGGAGCCGGCCTGGCCGGCGGTGCCGGGTTGGGTGCCTCGAACAGCTCCAACACCCAGCTTTCCATCCAGGACCAGTACAACAACGGCTACGCGCAATGCATGTATGCCAAGGGGAACATGGTGCCTGGCTACGGCCCCATGATGCAGCAGACGCCACCACCACCGCCGCCGGTTTCGCCGGGCGCCAGCAACGATTTGGTGCGGGCGACCCAGATGCAGCTCATCCGGCTTGGCTATCTGCAGGCGCAGGCTGACGGGGTGATGGGCCCGATGACCTCCAACGCGATCAGCCAGTTCGAGCAGGTCGCCGGGATGCCGGTGGACGGAGCGGCGTCCCCTGGCTTGCTGGCGCGGCTGCAGGCGACGCCCTGACAGGAAACCGGCCTCCCGCAAGGGGTCGCGGCGCCGTCGCGGCACGAACCTGACCTGCGTCGTCAACCCTCGCCAGGGCCAGCGAATCCGCCTATCTAGGGGGTTCGCCGCAATGCAGCGAACGGCCTGACACACACCCCCCGAGCCAAGTTTGACCGACACGCCTGACGACACACCGAAGAGCCCGCCGGAAGGCACCCAGCCGGTGACGCTCGAAGCGGAGATGCGCCGCTCGTACCTCGACTACGCGATGAGCGTGATCGTGTCGCGCGCGCTGCCGGACGCCCGCGATGGGCTGAAGCCGGTGCACCGGCGCATCCTGTTCGGCATGCAGGAATCCGGCTTCACGCCGGACAAGCCCTACCGCAAATCGTCCCGCGTGGTCGGCGACGTCATGGGTAAATATCACCCGCACGGCGACGCCTCGATCTACGACGCCATGGTTCGCATGGCACAGCCGTTTTCCATGCGGCTGCCGCTGATCGATGGGCAGGGCAATTTCGGTTCGGTCGATGGCGATAACCCGGCGGCGATGCGCTACACCGAGGCGCGGCTGGCCAAGGCGGCGATGCTGCTGCTGGCGGATATCGACAAGGACACGGTCGATTTCCAGCCGAACTACGACGAGCAGGAGCAGGAACCCAAGGTCCTGCCCGCGCAGTTCCCTAATCTGCTGATCAATGGTGGTAATGGCATCGCGGTCGGCATGGCGACCAACATCCCGCCGCACAATCCGGGCGAGATCGTCGATGCGACGCTGGCGCTGATCGCCGATCCGGATATCTCGCTGGAAGAGCTGATGCGGATCGTTCCAGGACCGGATTTTCCGACCGGCGGCACCATCATCGGGCGGTCTGGGATTCGTGCTGCGTTCGAGACCGGGCGCGAATCGATCATCCTGCGCGCGCGCTCCGAGATCGAGGAGATGGCGCGGGATCGCCAGGCGATCATCATCACCGAGATCCCGTATCAGGTGAACAAGAAGACATTGCTTGAACGTATCGGCGAGCTGGTGCGCGAGAAGCAGGTCGAGGGCATCACCGGCGTGCGCGACGAGAGCGACCGCGACGGGATGCGCATCGTGATCGAGCTGCGGCGCGACGCGACGTCGGATGTGGTGCTGAATCAGTTGTACCGGTTCACCCAGTTGCAGGTGACATTCGGCATCAACATGCTGGCGCTGGACGATGGCCAGCCGCGGCAGATGGGGCTGAAGGACGCGTTGGTCTGCTTCGTGCGCTTCCGCGAGGAGGTGATCCAGCGGCGCTCGCGGTTCGAGCTGGCGAAGGCGCGGGAGCGGGCGCATCTGCTGGTGGGTCTGGCGATCGCGGTGGCGGACATCGATGAGGTGATCCGGCTGATCCGCGCGAGCCCCGATGCCGCCACGGCGCGTGCCGCGTTGATGGCGCGTGACTGGCCAGCGGCCGACGTCGCGCCGCTGCTACAATTGATCGACGAGCCGGGCAATGTGATCACGCCCGAGAACACGGTGCGGCTGACCGAGGAGCAGGCGCGCGGCATCCTGGACATCCGCCTGCAGCGGCTGACCGGACTGGAGCGCGACAAGATCCACGCCGACCTTACCGAAATCGGCGGCCAGATCCGCGAACTGCTGGAAATCCTGGCGTCCCATCTGCGACGGATGGAGGTGATGCGCGAGGAGCTGAGCAAGGCGCGGGCCGAGATCGACCGGCCGCGCATGACCGACATCATCGATGCGCTGGCGGATCAGGATGACGAGAGCCTGATCGAGCCGGGCCAGATGGTGGTGACCATCACGCGCGATGGGTTCATCAAGCGCACCACGTTGGAGACGTTCCGTGCCCAGAACCGTGGCGGGCGCGGGCGCAGCGGTGCCTCGACGCGCGGCGACGACATTGTCACGCGCAGCTTCAATGCGCACACGCACCAGTTCGTGCTGTTCTTCTCCTCCGGCGGCAAGGCCTTCCGCGAGAAGGTGTGGCGGCTGCCGGAAGGCGGACCGATCGGCAAGGGCCGCGCGCTGGTGAACCTGCTGCCGGAGTTGGGCAGCGACACGATCACAACGGTGCTGCCGCTGCCGCAGGATGAGACGCTGTGGGACAGCCTGCACTTGCTGTTTGCGACCGCGTCCGGGTCGGTGCGGCGCAACAAGCTGTCGGATTTCCGCAATGTGCGCGCGACCGGGCTGATCGCGATGAAGCTGGAAGATGGCGATCGGCTGATCGGCGTGGCAACCTGCCGCGAAGGCCAGGACGCGTTCCTGGCGACGCGCAAGGGCCGCTGCATCCGGTTCGAGCTGTCAGATGACACCGTGCGCGTGTTCGCCGGCCGCGACAGCTCCGGCGTGCGCGGCATCAAATTGGCCAATGGCGACGAGGTGATCGGCCTGTCGGTGTTAGAGCACGTCGAGGTCTCGATCGAGGAGCGCGCGGCGTATCTGCGTCTTGCCAACGCCAAGCGGCGCAATGGCAACGGCAATGGCAACACCGACGAAGACGTCGAGGCTGCGGCCGATGGCGAGGAAGTGGTCGGCGATGTCACGATCGACGATGCGCGCTTCGATGAGCTGGCCGCCAAGGAAGAATTCCTGCTGACGGTGACCGATGCCGGCTTCGGCAAGCGCAGTTCGGCCTATGAGTATCGCGTGACCGGCCGCGGCGGCCAGGGGATTGCCAATATTACTTTGGCCCCGCGTAATGGTACTGCGGTGGCCGCCACCTTCCCGGTGCGGGAGGGTGACGACGTGATGCTGGTGACCGATGCGGGCCGATTGATCCGCGTGCCGGCGGACCAGGTGCGGATCACCGGACGGCAAGCGATGGGTGTGACGCTGTTCCGCGTCGACGCCGACGAACATGTGACGAGCGTTTTCCCGGTCGTGGAAGAAGAACCGGATGAGGACGCAGAGGAGAACGCGCCGAATGGCTGAGCAGAATGGCCGCATGCGCATCGGCCTGTATCCGGGCACCTTCGACCCGGTGACAAATGGGCATGTCGATGTGATCGCGCGCGCCGCTCGGCTGCTCGACAAGCTGGTGATCGGCGTCGCGATCAACACCGGCAAGGGGCCACTGTTCCCGTTGGAAGAGCGCGTGGAACTGGTGAAGGCCGAGATCGCCGCGATCGGCGCGCGCAACGGTACCGTGATCGAAGTGCAGCCGTTCGAGGGATTGCTGATCGATTTCGCGCGCAAGCTGGGCGCGATCATGATCATTCGTGGCCTGCGCGCTGTCTCAGACTTTGACTATGAGTTTCAGATGGCGGGCATGAATTACCGCATGGCCCCCGACATCGAGACGGTGTTCCTGATGGCCAGCGAACGGCACCAGTTCATCGCCTCGCGCCTGGTCAAGGAAGTGGCGATACTGGGGGGTGATATCTCCACCTTCGTGCCGCCGCTGACCTTGCAGCGCACATTGGCGCGATTGAACCGGACCTGACCGCCCCCGCTTGACCAGGTGGCCCTGAGAGAGCATCGAGGCGCCCCCTGTGATTGCCCTTGGGAGGGCTTAATGAACCGTCGCCGCCTGATCGCGCATGTTGCCACCTTGCCGGTGCTGTTGGCCGCCGGCCGTGCCGCGGCACAGCCGAAGCTCGATCCTGAAAACACACTCTACCTGGACCTGAAATCCGGCCGGGTGGTGATCCAGATGTTCCCCGATCTGGCACCGAAGACAGTGGCACAGATCAAGACGCTGGCGCGCCAGCATTTCTATGATGGCACGCCATTCCATCGCGTGATCGAGGGCTTCATGGCCCAGGGTGGCGATCCGACCGGCACCGGCATGGGCGGATCGAAGCTGCCCGACGTGCCGGCGGAGTTCACCAATCTCCGTCATTTCCTGCGCGGCACCTGCGGCATGGCGCGTGCCGGCGATCCGAACAGCGGCAACAGCCAGTTCTTCATCATGTTCGCACCGGCGCCTGGCCTGGATGGCAAATACACGATCTGGGGTCAGGTCGTGCAGGGCATGCAGTTCGTCGACATGATCAAGCGTGGCACCGGACCGAATGGCGAGGTGGAAGGCACGCCCGACCAGATCGTGCACATGCAAGTGGCGACGGACGTGAAGTGATTCATTTCGGGGGAGAGATGACATGAGCGGTGGCGAACGCGATCCGGAAAACACGCTGTACCTGGACGTCAAATCAGGCCGGGTGGTGATCGAGCTGCGGCCCGACCTGGCGCCGAACCATGTGGCGCAGATCAAGACACTGGTGCGGAAGGGTTTCTACGACGGCACGGTGTTCCATCGTGTCATCGAAGGCTTCATGGCGCAGGGCGGCGATCCGACGGGCACCGGCACCGGCGGCAGCGACCTGGACGACATCCGCGCCGAGTTCAGCAGCAGCGGGAAGTTCGTGCGCGGCACCTGCGGCATGGCGCGCTCGCAAAGCCCGCACAGCGCCAACAGCCAGTTCTTCATCATGTTCGAGCCGGCGTCGCACCTGAACGGCCAGTACACGATCTGGGGCCAGGTGGTGGAAGGCATGGAGCATGTCGACGCGATCAAGCGCGGCAGCGGCGGTGGCGGCACCGTGTCGAACCCGGACAAGATCGTGAAATTCAGCGTCGCGGCTGACGCCGCCTGAGAGCGTGCATGCCATGTTCAAGCGCGCCATGCGCCATCATCGGCGTGTGGCACCAGGTCAGCGGCATGCACATTCGCCGCGACCTTGGCCACCGCGACCTTGGCGAGATCGCGTTCCGCTGGAACCGACGCGGACCATTGGAGGGCCGGCTTGCCGCGCTGTTCGGCACGAAGCCGGGAGCACTGCCGCTCAAGGCGCTGTTCGCGTGAGGGCGCTGTTGGCGTGAGAAAGACGCACGGCCCGCTGCGCTGACACGGTGGCGCATTCGATGAACGCGGCGAAGGAAAGCTTCGTGCTCGATTTCATCCGCGCCTATCGCGACGTGGCGGTGCAGATCGGCCGTGCCCAATGGCGGCTGTTGTTCGAGACCGGCAGCACCGACAAGCAGGCATCGGCCAAGCACCTGAACGATATCTGCGCCGCCGCGCCGGTCCAGATGGCGTCCTATCAGGTGCAGGAGCAGATCGACGGCTGGGTCAGCAACCGTGCCGACGAATTCGGCGGTTGCGTCAGGGGATCGAAGCTGCCTGACGCCACGAACAAGCAACTTTGCACGACCAACCGGCGCCGGATGTGGTTCAGCCGAGACGCGATCGCTGGTGTTGATGCGGGCGCCCGCACTCTCGCCAGATCGATCATGCGGCACTGCATGGGACAGCATCGCCATCCCGATCATTCGCGTATCTCGCCGCGCCTGGACGTGCGCGTGGCGACAATCGAGAAGCCGGAGACCGCTGACATCGCCGACCTGTGGGCCATGCTGCGCCTGCCGAACCGCGGCACGGTCGCCATCCCGCTGCACGGCAATCGGCAATTCGACCGTCGTGGCGGCGAACTCTGCCCCGTGGTTCAGCTTTGCACCGATGAGACGGATCGGGTTTCGATCCGGCTGGTGCAGGACATGGCCAAGCCGTTCGCGCAACGCCGCGCCGCCTATCAGCCGAAGATCGACAACCTCGGGATCGACTTCGGCCTGGCCACGCTCATCGCCACCAGCGAAGGAACGCCGCAAGGTTCAGGGCCCGCTTCGCACATCTTGAACGAACGCTACCTTCCGCCGCCCCATCGCATTCCTGATGAGTTGCGCCGTCAGCCGGCGATCATCACCCACGCGGCTCCTGCGGCGGCAGGAAAGGCAAACGCAGATGAACGCAGATCAGCGGGATGCACACGGATTCTGGCTGCACCGCCCTTGGCTTGGGACCAACGCTGAAGCCGTGCAATCTTGCGATCGGCGTGTGTCCTTCTGATCCGGGTGCACCTGCGTTAACCTCTTTCTCGCTTGCCTGCGGCGCGACGGGAAACCCGGCGACAACGGGACACGGCACCGGAACAAGGGAGACGGCGATGCGTGACCTGCGCCGGCGCAACTTCGTGGCTGGGATGGGCGCGGCCGCCGCCCTGGCCGCGTCACCCCCCGCCAGCACGATGGCGGCCACACCGTCGACGGATTTCGCCTACCGGACCGCGACAGACCTGTTGCAGGCCCTGACCGCGCGGCAGGTCTCCGCGCGCGAACTGGTCGATGCCGCAATCGCCCGCATCGAGGCACTCGATCCCAGGATCAACGCGGTCGTCGTGCGCGATTTCGACCGCGCGCGCGCCGCCGCACTCGCCGCCGATGCCGCCCTGGCCCGCGGTGAACGCCGCGCTCTGCTCGGCCTGCCCATGACGGTCAAGGAGCAGTTCAACGTCGCCGGCCTGCCGACGACCTGGGGCATCGAGAAATTCCGCAACTGGCGTCCCGAAGCCGATGCGCTCGTCGTGCGACGGCTGAAGGCGGCCGGCGCAATCATCCTGGGCAAAACCAACGTGCCGGTCGCGCTGGCCGATTGGCAGAGCGATAATCCGGTCTACGGCACCACCAACAATCCGTGGGACGTCACGCGTTCCCCAGGCGGATCGTCCGGCGGCGCAGCGGCTGCGCTGGCCGCCGGGTTCGTGCCGCTGGAACTCGGTTCGGATCTCGGTGGCTCACTGCGATGCCCGGCGCATTTCTGTGGCGTGCTCTGCCACAAATCCAGCCTTGACCTGATACCGCAGCGCGGCTCCGGCTATCCCGCGACGCCGCCCCTGCCCGTGCGTGGCGACATGTCCGTGATCGGCCCGATGGCGCGCAGCGCCGCGGATCTGGCGCTAGAATTGCGGGCTGTAGCGGGACCCGACGAACTGACGGATGGCATCGGCTACAGGCTTGCGCTGCCGCCGCCGCGCCACGACACGCTCGCGGCGTTTCGTGTGCTGGTCATCGATCGTCATCCCTTGTGTCCGACCGCGGAGAGCGTCAGATCCGCGCTCGACGGCCTGGCCGATCGTCTTGCCACGCTGGGCTGTGGGGTCACCCGCAGCCACTCGAACATGCCAGATCTGGCCCGCACCACGCGGAATTACGTCGAGCTGCTGGCAGCGTTTTTCACTGCCGACCTGTCGCCGGAGGAGCGCGTGCGGACCGAGGCCGAAGCCGCGTCATTGTCTCCCGACAATCAGAGCCTCAGCGCCGCATATTTGCGCGGCGTGACGATGACCCATGCGGCGTGGTTGCGGACGAGCGGGAACCGTGACGGATTGCGGGCGCGATGGCAGGCGTTGTTCCGCGATGTCGATGTCATCCTGTGCCCGCCGATGCCCACACCGGCGTTCCCGCATGATCATACGCCGCATGAGACGCGCGAGCTCGACATCGACGCCAAAAAGGTGCCATACGATGACCAGGTTGTATGGTGTGCAATCGCAACGTTGTGCGGCCTGCCGGCCACCGTGGCCCCGATCGGTCACAGCGAACGCGGGCTGCCGATCGGTGTGCAGATCATCGGTGGCTACCTGGATGATCAGACGACGATCGCGTTTGCCGGACTGATTGAGCGCGCGTTCGGCGGCTTCGCGCCGCCGCCAGACTTGTGAGGCGCGACGCGCCGGTCTTTCGGTCCGATAACGGATTAACTGAATTCCGCCCTACGGTGGTTTGCCTACCCCCGACGATCGCCCTACCGTGCAGCGCCTCGAGAAGGAATCGCTGCCATGAAGATCACCAAGGTCGAACCCCTGTTGCTGGATCGGTTCCTGTACGTGCGCGTGCACACCGATGCCGGCATCACCGGCCTCGGCGAATCCGGCACCTGGGGTCAGCTCGAAGCCTCCGCCGCGTCGATCGCCAAATACGGGGACTATCTGGTCGGCAGGGACCCGTTCCCGATCGAGCATCACTGGAATGTCATGCTGCGTGCCAATCATTTCACGGGCGGCGCTATCACCGGCGCGGTCTCCGCGATCGACATTGCGCTGTGGGATATCAAGGGCAAATACTTCAACGTGCCAGTGTACGAGCTGCTCGGCGGCAAGATGCGCCACAAGGCGCGGCTCTACGGCCACGTGAAGGGACGCACCATCGAAAAGCTGGTGGAAGAAGCCGTCCGCCTGAAGGAAGCCGGCTTTACCGCGCTGGGCCATCTCAACCCACTGCTGGATGAGGACGAGACCACCCCCTACTACAAATCACACGCCGACAAGATCGAAACCGCCATCGACAACGTGCGCCGCCTGCGCGAGGCGGTTGGCCCCAAGGTCGATTTGTGCATCGAGATCCATCGCCGCCTGACACCGCCCGAGGCGATCGCGCTTGGCCGCGGCATCGAGAAATACACCCCGATGTTCTATGAAGACCCGCTGCGCCCCAACAGCTTCGACGCCATGGCCGACGTCGCGCGCCACATCGACATCCCGATCGCCACAGGCGAGCGCTTCACTAGTCTGTATCAGTTCCAGACATTGCTTACCCGCAACGCCGTGCAGTACCTGCGCCCGGATGTATGCATCTGCGGCGGCATCACGGGGGCCAAGAAGATCGCCGCGCTGGCCGAAGCGCACGATGCCTCGGTGGTGCCGCATAATCCGCTCTCGCCGGTTAGCACCGCCGCGTGCCTGCAGATCGCCGCCTGCATCCCGAACTTCGCGATCCAGGAATATCCCTCGCGCACACCCGATCTGGACGGCGGGGCGGAGTTGCTGGGCAATGGCCTGGCGACCGGCCTGGCGGAGCAGGAGGGCGGTTTCATTGCAATCCCCGCCACACCGGGCATCGGGGTGGAACTGGTGGCAGATGCGGAAAAGCGCTTCCCCTACCGCGCGCGCCCGATCACAATGCGGCCCCATGTAGATGGTTCGGTTGTCGATACGTAGCGGTTAAGATACGAAAGCAACAAGCCGGCCATTAGGGTGACGCCGCCGGGTCGGGGACGCTGCGGAAGGGGGACAAAGATGGCCTGGCTGACGCACCTGCTGTTCTAGCAGGGATTGCCGCCGCACGGGTTCTGCCTGCGTGGCAGCCCGAGCTGATCTGGCTTCACACCATGTCCGATGCCATCATTGCATCTCCTATTATCTGATCCCCCTCTCGCCCGCGTATTTTGTCCGCCGCCGACCGGGCATCATGTTCGGCTGAATTTTCTGGATGTTCGCAGCCTTCATCCTGGCCTGCGGTACCACGCACTTCCTGGAGATTTGGGTGCTGTGGCACCCCGAGTACGGCGTACAGGGCCTGATGAAGGCGCTCACCGCGGCCATCTCGCTTGCCACCGCGGTCGCGCTGTGGCGCCTGGTGCCCCAGGCGCTCGCCCTACCGACGCCCGCACAGTTCCAGCGCGTGACCGATCAGCTCCATGCCGAAACCGAACAACGCACCTGGCGCTCGACCGGGCGCGCCGCCCCGAGGAAGCCTATCGCCAGGTCGTCAACGGTCTGACCGACTACGCCATCTAGATGCTGGATCCGGAGGGGCGCGTCACGACCTGGAACGACGGCGCCCAGCGTGTCACAGGGTACAGCGCGGAAGAGATCCTCGGTCAGTCCATTGCGCGATTCTATACCGAGGCCGACCGGACGGCCGGCGTCCCGCTCCAGGCACTTGCGACCGCCCGCACCACCGGCCGCTGTGCCATCGAAGGCTGGTATGTCCGCAAGGACGGCACACGATTCTGGGGCACTGTCACGATCAATTCGTTGCGTGATACGATTGGGGCGCTGATCGGATTCGCCAAGATCACGCACGATGTCACCGAGCGGCGCCAGGCCGAGGAAGCGCTGGAGGCGACCCTCGCGGCGCTGGCGCAGGCGCAAAAGCTGGACGCGATCGGCCAGTTGACCGGCGGCGTGGCGCACGACTTCAACAACCTGCTGACCGCGATCCTGGGCGGGGTGGAGCTGTTGGAACATCGGCCGCACGCGATCGAGCCGGAAAGCGCGAACTTGCTTTCGATGATCCGCCGCGCCAGTGAGCGGGGGGCCACGCTGACGCAGCGGCTGCTCGCGTTCTCGCGCAAGCAGACGCTGACGCCGCAGCTGACCGATCTGATCGGCTGGTCGCCGGGTTGTCGGACCTGCTGCGTCGCACGCTGGGCGAGCATATCCAGATCGAAACGGTGCTGGCCGGCGGGTTATGGATAACCCGGATCGACCGCAACCAGATGGAAAGCAGCCTGCTGAACCTCGCGGTCAACCCCCGCGACGCGATGCCGGGGGGCAGCAAGTTGACGATCGAGATCGGCAACACCTATCTCGATGCCGAGTACGCAGCCGCGCACACCGAGGTGACGGCCGGCCAGTATGTGCTGATCGCGGTGACCGACAGCGGCACCGGTATGTCGGAAGAGCTACTGGCCCACGCCTTCGATCCGTTCTTCACCACCAAGGAGATGGGGCGCGGCACCGGGCTGGGGTTGAGCGAAGTGCACGGCTTCGTCAAACCGTCCGGCGGGCATGTGGAGCTGTACAGCGAGGCGGGGAGCGGCACCACGGTAAAGATCTACCCGCCACGTCACATGACGGTCGAGGATCCGGCCGTCGTGGCGCCCCGCGCGGCGCCGATGACGCTGCCGGAAGGTACCGAAACCAACCTGGTGGTTGAGGACGACGAGGATGTCCGCACGTATAGCGTCAATCCGCTCCGGATCCTGGGGTGCCACGTGATGGAGGCCGCCGACGGGCCGACCGCCCTGGGGCTGCTGGAACAGCAGCCCGGGATCTCGCTGCGGTTCACCGATGTCGGCCTGCCTGGACTGAACGGTCCGCAGCTCGCCGACACGGCAAGGCAGCACGACCCAGCGCTGCAGGTGCTGTTCACCACTGGCTATGCCCGCAACGCGATCGTGCATCACGGCATCCTGGACCTCGGCGTGCACCTGCTGCCGAAGCCGTTCACGATCGCCGACCTGGCGAAAACCCTGCGGGGGCTGCTGGACAAGGGCTAAACCTCGGTTGGACGGGCCACGCCACGGCCGTGGGCGGCGACGATTGCACCGCCGTACTGATCTAGATCAACGCGCCGCCGTGCCGTCCTGCCGAACACTGCCCGCGGCGGCGACGAGGGCAGCAGGACGTGAGTAGGGAGACGCATTTCGTGTCTGGCGAGATCGCACCGCGCGCCGGGGTCTATCAGGAGCACAACGTGTTCGGCACGCCGACCGGGCGACATGTAACCCTCGCCATCGGCGAGGCCCTGCCGACTGCGCCGGTCGGCTTCACCTGGACCTATGTCGGCACCGCCATCGATCCGGATTGAGCGGCGCGCCCCGGCCCCGCTACTTGGTCAGCGCGTCCAGCGCCAGGTTGAGCTGCAGCACGTTCACCACCGGCTCGCCCAGCACGCCCAGGGTGCGGCCCTCGATGTGTGATTCCACGAGCTCACGCACCTTGTCCTCCGGCAGCCCCCGCGCCTTGGCCACGCGCGGCACCTGGAACAACGCGCCGGCCGGCGTGATGTCAGGATCCAGGCCGCTGGCCGAGGTGGTTACCAGATCTACCGGGATCGGCGTGGTCGGGTTCTCCTTCGCCAGCGCGGCGGCGTCGCCCTTCACGCGCTCGATCAGGTCCTTCTGCGTCGGGCCATAGTTCGACCCACTGGAGTTGTCGGCGGCGTACGGCACCGGAACGGTTTTGCTCGGATCCTTCGGGTCCGGCTCGGTCGTTGCCGACGGACGGCCATGGAAATATTTGTCAGAGGCGAAGTTCTGGCCGATCAGCGCCGAGCCGATCACCTTGCCGTTCTGGGTGATCAGGCTGCCATTCGCCTGCCAGGGAAAGATCACCTGAGCGATGCCGGTCATCGCCAGCGGATAGGCCAGTCCAGTGATGATCGTCATCATGACGATCATGACGATAGCGGGACGGATGTGTTTCATGGTGGGAAGTCCTCAGGCCAGTCCGATGGCGGTGACCAGCATGTCGATCAGCTTGATGCCGATAAACGGGGCCACGATGCCACCAAGGCCATAGAGCAGCAGGTTGCGCCGCAGGATCGCCGCGGCACCGATGGGTTTGTAGGTCACGCCGCGCAGCGCCAGCGGGATCAGCACGACGATGATCAGCGCGTTGAAGATGATCGCCGACAAGATCGCGCTGCGCGGGTTCTGCAGGTGCATAACGTTGAGCGCGTTGAGCTGCGGGTAGAAGGCCGCAAACATCGCCGGGATCATAGCGAAATACTTCGCCACGTCGTTGGCGATGCTGAACGTCGTCAGCGCGCCGCGCGTCATCAGCAACTGCTTGCCAATCTCGACGATCTCGATCAGCTTGGTGGGATCGCTGTCCAGATCGACCATGTTGCCGGCCTCGCGCGCCGCCATGGTGCCGGTGTTCATCGCCACGCCGACATCGGCCTGCGCCAGCGCCGGCGCATCGTTGGTGCCATCGCCGCACATCGCGACCAGCTTGCCCTGCGCTTGTTCCTCACGCAGCAGCTTCAGTTTCGCTTCCGGTGTGGCTTGCGCCAGGAAGTCATCGACGCCCGCTTCGGCCGCGATCGCCGCGGCGGTCAGCGGGTTGTCGCCGGTGATCATCACCGTGCGGATGCCCATCCGCCGCAGCTCCAGGAAGCGTTCGCGGATGCCGCCCTTCACGATGTCCTTCAGGTAGATCAGGCCCAGCAGCTTGCCATCCTTGGCCACCGCCAGCGGCGTGGCACCGGCGCGCGAAATCTCCTCGGCCTTGGCGATCAGCTCCTGCGCCGCAACAGGGCGGGTCTTCGTTGCGACCGCGACGCCGCCGCCACGTGTGTCTTGCGGCACGTCGTAGACAAACGCCAACACAGAATCGACGGCACCCTTGCGGATCGACGAGCTACCGAAATCGACGCCGGACAGGCGCGTCTGCGCGGTGAACGGCACGAAGCGCGCGCTCAGGCTGCCCATATCGCGCTCGCGCAGGCCATACTTCTCCTTCGCCAGCACGACGATGGAGCGGCCTTCCGGCGTCTCGTCAGAGAGCGAGGCAAGCTGGGCGGCCTCGGCGAGGTCCTGCACATTCACGCCTGACAGCGGAATGAATTCCGTGGCCTGACGGTTGCCGAGCGTGATGGTGCCGGTCTTGTCGAGCAGCAGCGTGTCGACGTCGCCCGCGGCTTCCACCGCGCGGCCGGACATCGCCAGCACGTTGAAGCGTACCAGCCGGTCCATGCCGGCGATGCCGATCGCCGACAGCAGCGCGCCGATTGTGGTCGGGATCAGCGCGACGAACAGCGCCACCAGGATCACCACGCTCACCGCGCCGCCGGCGTAGGTCGCGAAGCTCGGGATGGTGGCAACGGCGAAGACGAAGATGATCGTCAGGCCGGCCAGCAGGATGTTCAGCGCGATCTCGTTCGGCGTCTTCTGCCGCTCGGCACCTTCGACCAGCGCGATCATGCGATCGAGGAAGGTCGAGCCCTGCGCCGCGGTGATGCGCACTTTGATCCAGTCCGACAGCACGCGCGTGCCGCCGGTGACGGCCGAGCGGTCGCCGCCGGACTCGCGGATCACCGGCGCCGATTCACCGGTGATTGCTGACTCGTCGACCGAGGCGATGCCTTCGACGACCTCGCCATCGCTGGGGATCAG